>JALRLK010000075.1 GCA_023254495.1 Marivivens sp.
CGGGGAACGGGGTCTCGACGATTTCCGGCGTCACGCCAAGCGCGGCCGCCAGATCGTTGCAATAATCGACGTCAAAGCCGATCGGCTCGTTCTTGTCGTCGCGCATCCCCATCGGCGGGAAATCCAGCACAACTGCGCAGCGCAGGCGCCATCTTGTTGGTCAGCGTGCCGGCGATGATCATCAGGTCGGACTGGCGCGGAGAGGCGCGCGGCGCGGTGCCGAAACGCTCGAGGTCATAGCGCGGCATCGAGGTGTGCATCATTTCGACAGCGCAGCAAGCCAGACCGAAGGTCATCCAGTGAAGCGAGCCTGTGCGCGCCCAGTTGATAATATCAGCGGTCGAGGTGACGAGGAAACCCTTGTCCTGAAGCTCGGAATTGATTGCGCGGGTGACAACTTCCTTGTCGACGCCTGCACTGTTTTGCGATGTGGCAACGCCCATAAATGAGTCCTCAGTCTTCAGCACTTCGTCCTGCGCGTTCGTCCTATGCCCGCGCCACCTGAAGGTCAAGGATTGGAGCATCGAAGTTGGTATACCGGTGCATATGGCAACGCATTCTAATCGAATTTTCTATTCTTATCACACCCAAGGAAGGCTGGAATTTACCTTCTTCCGTCAAATCCGGGCCAAGCACCTTGAGGGCCCTGCTCGTGAAGACTTCGCTAAACTCTGTGGAACGCCACTATTACGGCGTTTTCGCGTCAGCCAGATGGTTGCAGCAATCTTTGGAACAGGAGCGTTGTTTGGCTAGGCCCTTCTGACCGCCCATATCCTGAATGCCGGGGCGGAAAACTATGTCGGCGACGCCTTGAAGCATGGGCTTGATGATATCAGCCATCGCGTTGCTATGGCCGTCGAAAACGACTTCATGAAGCATGACATCCGGGACAATCTCGGCGATCTGGAAAGTTGGGCCGACCAGCGGGGTCCGAACTATGTCGGGTCGGGGGAGACGTTTGATACGCTCTTCGTGGTTGACGCTGACGGCGTTGACATCGCACATTTCTCACCGAACGCAGAAACTCCCGCCTACCTGAATGGACCTTTTGGCGTTGAGCCTGTCAGTTCCGTTGTCGGTTCGGTCCATCGGAGCGGTTTGGTTGCTCTAGACGGTCAACTCGCCGCCTACGGCTTGGCATCGTTGCACGATCGACCGACGATCGGCGACCCGGCCGATCTGACCGTCGTGGGTATTGTTTTCCTTACCGATGATAATTTGAACGAACTGGCGCAACTGGTGGACGTGCCGGAACTGGATTTCGTTTGGCCACCGAACCGCCTCCCTCCTCCGATCATTCGATCCAGATCAGCAACATTTCTGGCGAGGGAATCGGCCGGCTCTCGTGGCCTGGCCTGAAACACGGAAACTAGATGCTCGCCCGGCTCGCTCCCTTCTATCTGGCCGTAAGCGTCGTGATGACGATCATCTCGTTCTTCATGAAGGGTTGGTATCACCAATTGATACAAAGCACCCTTTCGGAAAGAGAACGGGTCAAAAAGGCCGCCGAAACGGATAGCCTCACGGGCCTTTTGAACAGGGCCGGCGTTTCGGCTCTTGTCGAGACATCAGAGATCCGAGAGGCGCTGAGCAAAGGCACCTGCGCTTTGCTCTATCTCGACGTCAACGGCTTCAAAAGATTGAACGACTCGATGGGGCACGATTGTGGCGACCAAGCCCTCAGTGTTCTCGCCGACAGGCTCACCGGGGCAAGCCGAAAGGGAGACATTGTCGCGCGGCTCGGAGGCGATGAGTTCATGGCTCTGATATTTGACAACGAACCCGAAAAAGCCACCCGCAAGGTTTGTGCACGGATTCGGAAGCGTGCCGCAACGCCGGTCAAAATCGGCGATGTGTACCTCGTCATCAACGCAGCGATGGGCGTTGCGATCAGCGAACCAAATCTCAGCTGGTCAGACCTTCTACTCCGCGCGGATGCCGCAATGTATCGCGCGAAACATGACAACGCGACGACCGAGGTCTTGTTCTCAGACGAACTCAAGGGCCAACGGGACAAGGAGCATATGGTCGAAGATCGGCTTCGAAAGGGGCTCCAAGAAGTTGGCACCTCCCGAAACCCCTTCGACGTTGTCTTTCAGCCGGTCGTTGACAGTCGCGGTCGAGAGATGGCCTACGCCGAGGCTCTGCTCAGGTGGAACCATCCGGTTTTAGGACCAGTTTCGCCCGCGGATTTCATCCCGATCGCGGAAAGTCGCGGCCTTGTTCCGGAACTTGGGAAATTCGTTATCGACAGATGTTGCGACGCGCTGGCCGCAACGCCCTGGCTCCATGTGAGTATCAATGTCTCGCCCATGCAGCTGGTTCACCCCGATTTTCCCGGCCATATTCTTGACGCCGTGAGATCGAGAAACCTCGATCCCTCCAGAATCATCATCGAAATCACCGAAAATGCGCTGATCGAGGTGCCGGAAACCGCACGACAGCGGATTGAACACCTCCGCAAAGAAGGTTTTCAGTTCGCTTTGGACGATTTTGGCACGGGTTTCGCCTCGATCAGATATTTGCGCCAGTTTCCCTTCAGCACGCTCAAGATCGACAGGAGTTTTGTGACAAGTCACGGTCAGGACCGGTCATCAAATCTGTTGTTCGAATCGATGGTCAGGCTCGGTGAGGGATTCCACCTTGAAGTCGTTTCCGAGGGTGTCGAAACGGCGATCCAGTCAGAAATGATCGCGCGAACGGGATGTCATTTCCAACAAGGCTTTCTTCATGCGCGTCCCATGTCTTTGGCCGCGCTCGAAAAGTTCCACACCCAAATTTCAGACAGACGGGACTCTGCCTGAATAGGCCCGAGCGCGTTTATGGCCGGTGTAAAGGAGGTTGCGACGATCGACCCGAAGGTCGGTCAGCTCCACTCAAGGGCGCCTTTTTTCCATTCATAGGCAAAGCCGATGGTCAGCACGCCCAGGAACACCATCATCGACCAGAAACCGACCATGCTCAGATCCTTGAACGCCACGGCCCAGGGGAAGAGGAAGGCCACCTCAAGATCGAAAATGATGAAGAGGATCGACACGAGATAGAACCGCACGTCGAATTTCATCCGCGCGTCGTCGAAGGCATTGAAGCCACACTCGTAGGCGCTGACCTTTTCGGGGTCGGGATTGCGGACGGCAACGATTACCGCGGCGAGGACCAGAATAGCTCCCAGAGCAATGGCAAGGCCGAGGAATATGACAATGGGAAGATATTCGCGAAGCAGGTCTTCCAAGGTGGTTCCTTTCAAGACGAGCGGCGCCATAAATACAGCGCGCCATAAACCTTGGATTGGCTTTACCTCCGCCGCGTGAGAGGGTCAACCGAAGCTGGCCGGAACTTCGCGCTTTTTGCGGAGTTTATTGAGCCGGATCAGCTTTTGGCCCAGCGCGGTTTGCGCTTTTCAAAGAACGCGGCGATCCCCTCGGCCGCTTCACCCTCCTGCCAGCGCCCGACCAGAACCTCGGCCGACATGGCGATCACCGC
The DNA here is from genome assembly GCA_023254495.1 of Marivivens sp. Lineage (GTDB taxonomy): Bacteria > Pseudomonadota > Alphaproteobacteria > Rhodobacterales > Rhodobacteraceae > RFZI01. The sequence continues at coordinate 3,484 of JALRLK010000075.1, forward strand.
GTCGTCGATGGCCGGGGCAAGGGCGAGAAGGTGGCGCTTGGCGGCCGCGACCGCACCTGGTGCGCAGGAGAGATAGGGCACAACCTCGGCTTCGACGAGCCCATCCAGGTCGTCGGCCGCGCCGATCCTGGCCACAAGACCCAGCCGCTCTGCCTCGGCCGCGCCGAAAATCCGGCTCGACATGAAAACACGCCGGGCCATCGATGCCCCCAGCTTGGCCACCACATAGGGGCCGATGGTGGCCGGCACGAGGCCGAGCTTGGTCTCGGTCAGGCCAAACTTGGCAGTCTCGACACTTACGGCTACGTCGCAGACGCTGATGATCCCGACCCCGCCACCAAAGGCATTGCCCTGAACGCGGGCAATGACCGGTTTGGGAATTGTATTTATGGCCCTGAGCATCCCCGTGAGTTTGTAGGCCGCGCCTCTCTGGGCTTCTTCGCCACCCGCCATCTGCTCGCGCATCCAGCCAAGATCACCTCCAGCGCAGAAACTGGCCCCGCGCCCGGTGATGACCACGACCCGCACCTCGGGATCGGCGCCCAGCCGCTCTGCGGCGACAACCAACTCATCCATCATCTGCGCCGAAAGCGCGTTGTGCTTGTCCTCGCGGGCCAGTTCGAGCGTGGCCACGCCGCGCGCGTCCCGGCTTATGGAAATGGTCTCAAACTGGCTCATGCCCGCCCCCTCATAGATTTGGCGATGGTCGCCGCCCGCGCGATGGCTGCGCGATCAAGTCCGGTCTCATAGCCCAGCGCCTCGAGCCGGTCCATGACCGCTTCGGTTGCCACATTCCCCGGCGCCCCCGGCGCATAGGGGCAGCCGCCGAGGCCGCCCACCGCCGTATCGAAAACCCGCAGCCCCTCTTCAAGCGCGGCCTCGATATTGGCCAAGGCCTGCCCGCCGGTATCGTGGAAATGCCCTGCGAGCCGGCCGGCCGGCACATGGGCCTTCACCGCTCTGAGCATCGACTGAACGCGCTCGGGCGTGCCTTTACCGATGGTATCGCCAAGGGAAATGGGCATCTCTGCTATCTCGCAAAGCCGCGCCACAACATCGGCCACCGCCTCTGGCGCGGTCGGACCATCAAAGGGGCAGTCGGTCACACAGGAGACATAGCCCCGCACCTTGACGCCCTCAGCCTGCGCCGCCTCGATCACCGGGCGCACCCGCTCGAGGCTCTCGGCAATGGTGCAGTTGAGGTTGGCCTTGGAAAAACCCTCGCTGGCCGCCACGAAAACCGCGATCTCGCCGGGGATCCGCGGCAAGGGCGCACGCGCCTCGCGCCAAGCCTCGAAACCTTTCATATTGGGCACCAGAACGGCGTAGTTCACCCCTCCCCGGTAATCGAGCCCGGCCAACACCCGGTCGGTATTGGCCATCTGCGGCACCCATTTCTCGGAAACGAACGAGCCGACCTCGATATCCTTGAGCCCCGCCTGCACCAGCGCACGGATCAGGCCGACCTTATGCTCGACACTGATGATCCGCGCCTCGTTCTGCAGCCCGTCGCGCGGACCGACCTCGTAAAGGCGGACATGGTTGCTCATGCCTCACCCTCCGGCACGAGCCGCACGAGCACGACGCCCGCCTCGACCTGATCGCCCTCGGCGCAAAGCACCTCGGCGACAACGCCATCACGCCCCACGGTCAGCGCGTGCTCCATCTTCATGGCTTCCAGCACCGCGAGCCTCTCGCCCGCTGCCACCGCCTGCCCCGCCTTGACCAGCACCGCCCGCACCAGCCCCGGCATCGGCGAGAGCGCCACATCGCCGCCCTGCCCCGCGCTCGTTTCTCGGTCGAGCGGATCAATGATCCGGCATTCGAGCGTCACGCCGGGCGCAAAGACGAAAACCTCGCCCCCCGCGCGGACCGTCTCAAACCGCGGCTGGCCAACCACCTGCCACGCCCCATCGGCCCACACCGCCGCATAGCTTTGCCCGTCGAACCGCAGCTCGGCCCGCTTTCCCCCCTCGGAAAGACGGAAGGTCACGGCCACCTCGGCCCCCTCGGCGCTGAGGACGATGCCTTGCTCGAGCGGCTGCCAAAGCGTGAAGCCCGTCGCCGCCTCCGGCACAATTCCCGTCCCCACCAAGGCCGCCACGCCCAGCATCGCGCCGCGCATCTCGGGGCTTCCATGCGCCTCGGTCAGCGCCGCCAAATCGCGGGCGATGAGGCCAGTATCGACCTCGCCCTTGGCAAAGCCCCCGTGCCGCGCCAGCGCGCCGAGAAAGCCGAGGTTGGTCACCGTGCCCGCCACCCGCGTCTGGCCCAGCGCCTGCACAAGGCGGGCGCGGGCGATGTTGCGGGTG
>JALRLK010000156.1 GCA_023254495.1 Marivivens sp.
ACGGCACCGTCGAGAACCGCGAGCGAACGCTCGACTTCGATGGTGAAGTCAACGTGGCCGGGGGTGTCGATGATGTTGAAGCGGATCTTGGTGTCCGAAGTCCCTTCCGGGGTCGGATCTTCCTGACGCTGCCAGAAGGTGGTGGTGGCGGCGGAGGTGATGGTGATGCCGCGTTCCTGCTCCTGCTCCATCCAGTCCATGGTGGCGGCGCCGTCGTGGACTTCGCCGATCTTGTGGGACTTGCCGGTGTAGTAGAGGATCCGCTCGGTCGTGGTGGTCTTGCCCGCATCGATGTGGGCCATGATCCCGAAGTTCCGATAACGGCGGAGGGGGTATTCGCGTGCCATGTGTCGGACTCCTTACCAGCGGTAGTGGCTGAACGCTTTGTTCGCGTCGGCCATCTTGTGGGTGTCTTCCCGCTTCTTCACCGCGGTGCCACGGCCGTTGACTGCATCGAGCAGCTCGCCGGCAAGGCGCTCTTCCATTGTGTTTTCGTTGCGGTTTTTGGCGGCCGAGATCAGCCAACGGATCGCGAGGGCTTCGCGGCGCTCGGGGCGGACTTCAACCGGGACCTGATAGGTGGCACCACCAACCCGGCGCGAACGGACTTCGACGCTCGGTTTGATGTTGTCGAGGGCTTCGTGGAACACCTCGACAGGGGCCTTCTTCAGGCGGCCTTCAACGCGGTCAAACGCGCTGTAGACGATGCGCTCGGCGACAGATTTCTTGCCGTCGATCATCAGGTTGTTCATGAATTTCGAAACCACGCGATCGCCATACTTGGCGTCGGGCAGGATTTCGCGTTTTTCGGCGGCGTGACGACGCGACATTGCGGTCTTCCTCTCTTACTTCGGACGCTTGGCGCCGTACTTCGAACGACGCTGCTTACGGTTCTTGACACCCTGGGTATCGAGGACACCGCGCAGGATGTGATAACGGACGCCCGGAAGGTCTTTCACACGGCCGCCACGGATCAGAACTACAGAGTGCTCCTGAAGGTTGTGGCTTTCACCCGGGATGTAGCTGATGACTTCGAAACCATTCGTCAGGCGCACCTTGGCAACCTTACGCATAGCCGAGTTCGGCTTCTTGGGGGTGGTGGTGTAGACGCGGGTGCAGACACCACGCTTCTGGGGGCAGGACTCGAGGTGCTGCGACTTGGACTTCATAACTTTGGGCTGCCGCGGCTTGCGGATCAGCTGCTGGATCGTTGGCATTGGGTTTTGTTCCCTATCCTACACATGTGTAGCGGCCCCGTAGGTCCGCAGTTTCAATTGCGTGCCCTGCGCGTCCGCAACAGCACAAAAAGCCCGCAGTCGATCCCTTACCGGAGGATCGGTGCGGTGGGTTCTCAGAGGATCAAGGCAGCATTAGCCCGGATCATGACCACGACGACTCTGATATCGGGCAAGAGGGATACCCCCAGACCCGGATGGGCGGCGTATAGGGGGAGTCGGAAGGGGTGTCAACAGCCGCGAATGCGGAGCGCCATTCTTAGCGGCGCGGAGCCTGTCAAGCCGTCAGCTCCGCCCATCTGCGGTTGTTTTTGGCCATATCCAGGCAAAAGCGATCCCGAAGAAGCGCGGGAATCTCTTCGACAGGAAGATTGAAGTCGCCCACCCCGCCGAGTTTGATCTGACTGTCGTTGGTTTCGTGGCTTCCCCGCAGAAACATCGGGCTATCCCAAAACGTCAGTGTCGGCATATGGAGCCACATTTTGTGATGCATGATGTCCATCACGCATTTGCCCGCCCCCGCCCTCTGAACCATCGCCAACGCCGGAGCCCATCCGGGCACAACGACGGGCCGATAGTCGATCCGCCCTTGGCCCATGTCCATCAAGAGCCCCTTCTGGAAATCAATCGCGGCGCGGCCGTAGTCGTTTACCAGTGAGGCAAGAAGCGGCTCCGCTTTTCTGAGGCGCTCCACAAAATCATGCGCGAGGGCATCATCGTCGTCGATCCGAAACTCGGCCACCAGACCAGCAGCCGCATCCCGCTCGGCAAGGAACAAATCCCGATAGAGGTCGCGATGAACAAGGCCCGCCGGGCGGAACACGGGTTTGATCTGAGGGGCATCGGAAATAGCCCCAAGAATGCGCGAGCGCCATGGCTCGGGAAGATCCTCGCCCAGCAGCAACAGAAGCGTGAAATCCGGATCGGTCTGAGACCTCACTCCCGGCAGGAGAACGTTTTCGAACAGGAAGGTCCGCGCTGCAAGACGATCCGCCGCATAGAGCGCGGCCTTTCGTTCGGCCATGTTATTGTGGCGGGTCTGAAAGGCATTGATGTTGGCCGGATAGGAGAACCGGCACAGTCCGACAACCTGCATCCTGCCTCTCAAGTCACTCAATCGCGGGCGGCGCGGGCAACGCGAGCGGCAGCCCTACGCATCATTCTTTCACGATAGAGGGTGAAGAGACCTGTGGCCACCACAATGGCCGCGCCCGTCAGGGTGATTTGGTCAGGCCAATCCCCGAATGCCACGAAGCCAACGACCAGCGCGACCAAAAGGCTCGCATAGCGGAACGGGGCGACAAAGCCGATCTCGCCCGTGCGCATCGCAGCGACAGAGGCGACATAGCCGCCGACGACAAAGGTCATCGCGCCGGCAAGTTGCCAGCCGCTTTCTGCGCTGATCGATTGCCAGTCCACTGTGAGCGAGCCAAGTCCGGCGAAGATCGTCACCCCAAATGCCGCGGCCAAGGCAATCAGAACGCTCGGGACTTCGCGCGACATACGCCGCGCCGAAAGATCGCGCACCACGACACCAGCGACCGACAGGAGTGCAAAGACCGAATAATGGGTAAAGCCCTCACTTCCGGGCTGCACAATCAAAAGGACGCCGATAAAGCCGACAAAAATCGCCATGAACCGCCGCCAGCCCACGGCTTCTTTGAGAAACAGAGCCGAGGCGAGGGTCACAGCCAGAGGGAGCGACTGAAGGATCGCGCTGACGTTGGCGAGGGGCATATTGTAGAGCGCGGTGATAAAGAACCAGGCCGCCATTGCCTCGGCAGCGGTTCTAAGGGCGATCAGCCCCCAATCACGCCGCGCAAGATTGAAGCGCAGATGTCCGAAATACCGCGAGATCAGAATGAGGAAGGTCGTGGTTCCAAGCCCGCGCAGAAAGAGCGCTTGAAACAGCGGAAGATCATCCGACAGGCCCTTCATGCAGGCATCGTTCAGTGTGAACGCGGTCATCGAAATGACCATGAACAGAGCGCCACGCAGGTTGTCAGAGAGGTTCTTCATGCGCGATCGCTATCAGCGGCCAGACGCCTGCGCCAGAGGGATTCTTGCGCATATGAAAAGGGCCCCCGCGTTGGCGGAGGCCCCTGTTGTTTTGTCGGAGCGCGGGCTTACTCCTCGCGGCTCTCCGGCGTGTCGACGATCAGCGTGTCGAAATCGTCGCCGCCAACCATGTCGTCGATCAGCGGAGCGGCGAGAACGGCGGCCGCTTCGGCCTCTTCACGGCGCTCTTCGATCACTGCGTTGTCGCGCTCGGCGGCAATGCGGCGCACGCGGCTGGTGGCACCACCGGTACCGGCCGGGATCAGGCGGCCGACGATGACGTTCTCCTTTAGGCCCACGAGCTTGTCGCGCTTGCCCTGTACGGCAGCCTCGGTGAGGACGCGGGTGGTCTCCTGGAACGAGGCCGCCGAGATGAACGAGCGGGTCTGGAGCGAGGCCTTTGTGATCCCGAGGAGGATCGGCTCGCCCTGAGCCGGACGGCCGCCACGGGCGAGCGCCTTCTCGTTGGCTTCGTCGAACTCGGCCTTGTCGACCGTTTCGCCCTTGAGGAGCGTCGTGTCGCCCGAGTCCTGGATTTCCCACTTCTGCAGCATCTGGCGGACGATCACTTCAATGTGCTTGTCGTTGATCTTCACGCCCTGCAGACGATAGACGTCCTGAACCTCGTCGATCATGTAGTCAGCCAGCGCTTCGACACCCATGATGGCAAGGATGTCATGCGGCGCGGGGTTGCCGTCCATGATGAAATCGCCCTTCTGGACATAGTCGCCTTCCTGAACCGGAATATGCTTCCCTTTGGGGATCATATATTCCTTCTTCTCGGCGTTTTCGTCCGTCGGTTCGATCGTGATGCGACGCTTGTTCTTGTAGTCCTTGCCGAAGCGCACATAGCCGTCGATTTCGGCGATGATCGCGTGGTCCTTCGGGCGACGGGCTTCGAACAGTTCCGCCACGCGGGGAAGACCCCCGGTGATGTCCTTTGTCTTGGCGCCTTCGCGCGGGATACGGGCCACAACGTCGCCGGCCTCGATCTGCTGGCCGTCTTCGACCGAGAGGATCGCATCGACCGACATCGGATAGGTCACCGGGTTGCCCGCATCGTTGCGGACCGGCTCGCCATCTTCGCCGACAATGATGATCTCGGGCTTGAGATCGCTGCCGCGCGGGACCGAACGCCAGTCGGAGACGATCCGCTGGGTCATGCCGGTGGCATCGTCGGTCTCTTCGCGGACGGCGATGCCGTTCACGAGGTCGACGTAACGGGCCATACCACCCTTATCGGCGATGATCGGCAGGGTGTAGGGATCCCACTCGAAGAGCTTGGTGCCGCGCTCGACCTTGGCGCCATCGGTCACGAAGACCTTGGAGCCGTAGCCGACCTTGTGCTGCGCCCGCTCTTCGCCGTTCTCGTCGATGATCGCGAGGACCATGTTACGGCCCATGACGATCTGTTCGCCCGCTGCGTTCTTGAGGAGCGTGGCGTTGCGGAACTCGACCTTGCCGGCCTGAGAGGCTTCGAGGAACGACTGCTGGCCACCTTGGGCAACGCCGCCGATGTGGAAGGTCCGCATCGTCAGCTGGGTGCCGGGCTCACCGATCGACTGGGCGGCGATGATGCCGACAGCCTCACCGATGTTGACCATCGTGCCGCGCGCGAGGTCGCGGCCATAGCACATCGCACAGACGCCATCCTCGGCCTCGCAAGTCAGCGGGCTGCGGATGCGCATCTTGCCCACGCCAGCTTCCTGGATCGCGTCGGCCTTGCGCTCGTCGATCAGCTCGCCAGCGGCGACGAGAACCTCGTCGGTGCCGGGAACCAGAACGTCATCCGCCGACACACGGCCGAGAACGCGCTCGGAGAGCGAGGAGACAACCTCACCATCGTTGACCGCCGCTTCCGCGGTGATCGCACGGTCGGTGCCGCAGTCTTTCTGGCGCACGATGCAGTCCTGAGCCACGTCGACGAGACGACGGGTCAGATAGCCCGAGTTCGCGGTCTTGAGCGCGGTGTCCGACAGACCCTTACGGGCGCCGTGGGTCGAGTTGAAGTATTCAAGAACGGTCAGACCTTCCTTGAAGTTCGAGATGATCGGCGTCTCGATGATTTCGCCCGAGGGCTTGGCCATAAGGCCGCGCATACCGCCGAGCTGCTTCATCTGCGTGACCGAGCCACGGGCACCGGAGTGGGCCATCATATAGACCGAGTTCGGCTCTTTCTCGGCGCCGGTCTCGTCCTTCTTGCGGGCCGAGATGGTCGACATCATGGCCTCGGTGACCTTGTCGTTACACTTCGACCAGGCATCGACGACCTTGTTGTACTTCTCACCTTGGGTGATCAGACCGTCCATATACTGCTGCTCGAAGTCTTTGACCTGATCGCGGGTCTCGTCGACCAGCTCCCACTTCTTGTCGGGAACGACCATGTCGTCCTTGCCGAAGGAGATGCCGGCCTTGAAGGCTTCACGGAAGCCCATGCCCATGATCTGGTCGCAGAAGATGACCGACTCTTTCTGGCCGCAGTAGCGGTAGACGGTGTCGATGACCTGCTGGACCTCTTTCTTGCGCAGAAGGCGGTTGACCAGTTCGAACGGAGCCTTGGCGTTCTTTGGCAGAAGCACACCGATGCGCAGACGGCCCGGGGTGGTCTCGAAGCGCTTGATGACCTCGTTGCCCTCTTCGTCGATCTGCGGCAGGCGGGCGGTGATCTTGGCGTGCAGGTGAACCTCACCGGCGGCCAGAGCGTGCTCGACTTCCTCGACGTTGGAGAAGGCCATGCCTTCGCCCTTCATGCCTTCGCGCTCGATGGTCGTGTAGTAGAGACCAAGGATCATGTCCTGCGAGGGAACGATGATCGGCGCGCCGTTGGCGGGCGAAAGAACGTTGTTGGTCGACATCATCAGAACACGCGCTTCCAGCTGGGCCTCAAGGCTCAGCGGAACGTGCACGGCCATCTGGTCACCGTCGAAGTCGGCGTTGAAAGCCGCACAGACCAAGGGGTGCAACTGAATGGCCTTGCCTTCGATCAGGATCGGCTCAAAAGCCTGGATGCCCAAACGGTGCAGCGTTGGCGCACGGTTCAGCAACACGGGGTGCTCTTTGATGACCTCTTCCAAGATATCCCACACCACGGGGGTGCCGGCTTCCACTTCCTTCTATTGAAGGATTACCACCAATATACTCAAGCATATAATGCCAACCATCAAGTAGTGAAGAAACACTCATTTCAGTATCTGTCCAACTTTTATAAAAAACTAAAACAAACACTAATATTATTAATGTCTTAGAAATTGTAAATGGATTACTTTTTAGTCTTAACTCTTCTACATTCATCTATTTTCCTTTT
>JALRLK010000113.1 GCA_023254495.1 Marivivens sp.
GACCCGATGTAGCCCACGATGTTGGATTTGGTCATTTTGCCGGCAATGTGGCCCTGAATGGCGCGGCCTTCGTAGAAACGTGCCGAATAGGTAGAGACGTTATCGGCGCGCTTATAGCCTGTGGCGTGTTCGAATTTCACATTCGGAAATTTCGCCGCCACGTTGATGGTGGGATCCATATCCCCAAACGAGGTGGTAAAGATCAGATCGGCGCCTTCCAGGGCCATCTGGGTCATCACGCGCTCGGCGTCGGGGCCCTCAGGGACGTTTTCGGCATAGACGGTCTCGACCGCGTCGCCAAAGGCAGCTTCGACCGCGAGGCGGCCGTTGTTGTGTTCAAAGGTCCAGCCGCCGTCACCGATCGGACCGACGTAGACGAAACCAACCTTAGTCTTGTCCTGAGCGCGCGCTGGCAGGCCCAGCATCGCCATCGTGGCTGCGCCAGCACCGCTGGCAAGAAGCGTTCTTCTTTTCACTTTTCAACTCCCGTTTGTTGGGGCCCCGCCCCGGTTTGATTGGCCTCAGCGAGAGGCATGGAAAATCTTGCCGAGTGACCCCGGCGCTCGCCCTGCCGACATGAGCACAAGGACGAGGATGGTTGCAATATACGGTGACATTGCAAGGTATTCGACAGGGATCGCAATACCGGCAGCTTGAAGATTGAGCTGCAGGACGGTGACCCCGCCGAAGAGGTAGGCGCCGATCAGAAGGCGCCACGGCCGCCACGACGCAAAGACCACAATAGCAAGGGCAATCCAGCCCGCGCCCGCGGTCATCCCGTCGGTCCACTGGGGCACGCGTACAAGGCTGATATAGGCCCCGCCAAGCCCTGCACAGGCACCGCCGAACATGATGGCGAGGATCCGGATGCGGATGACGTGATAGCCGAGTGCGTGGGCCGCCTCGTGGTTTTCGCCAACCGCGCGCAGGACAAGGCCCGCGCGGCTGTATTTCAGGAAATACCAGATACCCGCGATCAGGCCGAGGCCGACATAGACCATCGGATCATGGCTGAAGAGAATCGGGCCAAGGACCGGAATATCGCTGATCACCGGAATATCGATCTTGGGAAACTCGGGCGCTTTGATACCGTTGTATCCCTGCCCCAGAAGCGCCGAGAGGCCGAGGCCGAAGAGCGTCAGCGCAAGGCCGGTGGCGACCTGATTGGACAGAAGAAACTGGGTCAGGAACCCAAAGAGAAGCGACAAGCCAGCCCCGCCCACGGCGGCTGCGGCAAAGCCGATCCAAGGCGAGCCGGTGGTGACGGTGGCGATGAAGCCGGTTATCGCGCCGGTGATCATCATCCCCTCGACACCGAGGTTCAGAACGCCCGCACGCTCGACGATAAGCTCGCCCGCCGCGGCAAGGATGATCGGGGTGGCCGCCACCATAAGCGAGGCCAGAAGGAGGATCGGGTTGATCGAGGAAAAGTCCATCTGATTACTCCGTCTTGCCAAAGCGGATGCGGTAGGAGGTCATAACATCGACCGCGAGGAGGAAAAACAGCAGCATCCCCTGAAAGAGCTGGATTGCCGCGTCGGGAAGGCCGAGGCTCAGCTGCGCCAACTCGCCGCCGATATAGGTTAGCGCCATAAGAAGGCCGGCGATCAGGATACCCACGGGATGCAGGCGGCCAAGGAAGGCCACGATAATGGCGGTAAAGCCATAGCCCACGTTGAAGTCGATACTCACGCGTCCCGCGGGGCCCGCGATCTCGAACATGCCCGCAGCTCCGGCCAGTCCGCCCGAGATCAGCATACAGATGAAGATCATCCGACCCGCATCGACACCGGCAAAGCCAGCCGCCCGCGGGCTTTGGCCTGCAAGCCTGACGTCAAAGCCGAAGCGATGACGGGCGAGGATGAAATAGGCGAAAACCACCGCTGTGACCGCCGCCAGAACGCCCCAGTGGATGCCCGAGTTGGAAATCAGCTCGAGGTTGGCTGAAGAGGAATACTGCGAGAGGTTGCGGCTTCCGGGGAAGCCGTGGCCGTCGGGATTGCGCAGCAGGCTCAGCGCCATCGACGCTTGAATAGCCTCGGCCACATAGACCAGCATGAGCGAGACAAGGATCTCGTTCGTCTTGAAGCGGATGCGCAGGAAGGCCGGGATCGCGGCCCAGAGCATCCCGCCTGCGAGACCAGCGATGATCATCAGGGGGAAGATGAGCCAGCGGGCTTCCATCGGATAGAAGGCAAGGCCGGTTCCGGCAGCGGCGAGCGCTCCGATGATATATTGGCCCTCGGCGCCGATGTTCCAGATGCCGGCGCGGAAGCCGAACGACAGGCCAATGGCAATCAGGATCAGCGGGCCTGCCTTGATGAGAAGCTGCGGCCGCGAATAGGAGGCGAATTCGCCAAAGATCGGATCGTAGAAGATCGTCCGGATCGCCTCGAGCGGCGGTTTGCCGAGAAGGGCAAAGACCGCACCGCCGACGATCATAGTGATCACGACCGCGAGGATCGGCGCGGCGTAGACCCAAGCCTTGCTCGGCTGGGGGCGTTTCTCAAGCGTCAACATGGGCGACCTCCATATCGTGGGCGCCACCAAGCATGAGCCCGATCTCGTCGATGGTAAGCCCCTTGGCGCGGCGCGGCGGGGTCAGCTTGCCTTCGTTCAGCGCGGCGAAGCGATCAGAGATCTCGCGCAACTCGTCGAGGTCTTGGCTGATGCAGACCACCGCCGTGCCCGAAACCGCCAGATCGAGGATCGCCTGCCGGATCGAGGCGGCGGCTGCGGCATCAACGCCCCAGGTGGGCTGGTTGATCACCAGAACTCGCGGCTTTTGCATGATCTCGCGGCCGATGACGAATTTCTGCAGATTGCCGCCCGAGAGAGACCGTGCCGCATTGGCAGGTCCGGGGGTGCGGACGTCGAAGGCTTTGATGACCTCTTCGGCAAAGGCCTTGGCGGCGGGCCAGTCGAGAAGGCCGTTCTTCACAAGGTTCTTGCGGACGGCACCCGTCATCAGCGCGTTCTCAGTGAGGCTCATGTCGGGCGCTGCGGCATGGCCGTTGCGCTCTTCCGGCGCGGCGCAAAGGCCCGCGGCGCGGCGTTCGTTGGGGCCGAGGCGGCCGATCTCGCGCCCGTCGATCACCACCATGCCGGCGGCGGTTTTCATCTCGCCCGAAAGGGCCGCAACCAATTCGTCCTGCCCGTTGCCCGCAACCCCGCCGATGCCGAGGACTTCGCCTTCACGCACGTCAACGCTAATGTTTTTCAGCGCGGTGCCAAACTGGTGCGGGGCGGGGGCCGAAAGGCCGCGGATCGACAAGACGACCTCGCCCGCCTCGTGCGGCGCCTTTTCCGGCACATGCAGCGAGGCGCCGACCATCATTTCCGCCATGTCGCGGGCCGAGGTCTGGCGCGGATCGCAATTGCCGACGACCTTGCCGTGGCGCAGGATCGTCGCGTGTTCGCAAAGCGTGCGGATTTCCTCGAGCTTGTGCGAGATATAGAGGATCGAGGTGCCCTCGGCGCGCAGAATATTCAGCGTTTTGAAAAGGATCTCGACCTCTTGCGGGGTCAAAACCGAGGTCGGCTCGTCCATGATCAGAAGTTTAGGATCCTGCAAAAGGCAGCGGATGATCTCGACCCGCTGGCGCTCGCCCGCGGAAAGATCGCCGACGATCCGGTCGGGATCGAGGGGCAGGCCGTATTGATCCGAAACCTCGCGGATCCGCGCGGCCAGATCGCCCATCGCGGGCGGGTTTTCCATGCCAAGGGCGATGTTTTCGGCCACGTTTAGCGCATCAAAGAGCGAGAAGTGCTGGAACACCATCGCCACACCCGAGGCCCGCGCCGCGCGCGGCTCGGACGGCTCATAGACCGCTCCATTGAGCATCATCGAACCGGTGTCGGGCCTCACAAGGCCATAGATGGTTTTCACCAGCGTCGATTTGCCGGCGCCATTCTCGCCCATAAGCGCGTGAACCTCGCCCATGCCGATCGTGAAGGATACGTCGCTGTTGGCGACGACCCCGGGGTAGGCCTTGGTCAGCCCCCTCAGTTCAAGCAGTGTGTCGGTCACCCTCTGCAATCTCCCTGTTCCCGGCCCGCTTGAGAAGGCTCGTTGCAACCCCGAGCGCGATGGCGTGGGGATGTTTTCCCAAAGTGGGATCGCCGATTGGACAGGCGATCCGTGCGATCTCTTCCCGTGTATGGCCCAAAGTCGCAAGGCGCGATTTGAATCGTGCCCATTTCGTCGCAGAGCCGATGAGGCCCAGCCCCTTGAACCCGCGCGACAAAAGCGCGTGGCAGAGGGCAAGGTCGATCTCGTGGCTGAAGGTCAGGACGAGGTGCTCCGCCTCCCGCGGAGCATGGGCTGCCAGAACCGAAGGCTCGGCGGCGGGAAGGGTGGTGATGCCCGAGGGAATCTCGGTCGGAAAGCGGTGCGGGCCGGTATCGACCCATGTGATCTCGAAATCCGGCAGGGGGCGCAGGACATCGACCAAAGCCCGCCCCACATGGCCCGCACCCCAGATCCACAAGGGGCGGCGCTGGGCGGGGGCGGCTTCGATGAGCCAACCGTCAATCTCGGCCGGAAGCGCACCGGGTTGCAGGGCTATGGCCTTGCGGGCCACGGTGGCCGGCATGGCCTCCGCAGGGCCGAGCGGGCGGGCATAGGGCAGGCTGGCCGGAAGGGTCGCCTCGTCGAACCGCTCCCAAACCAGCGTCACCGACCCGCCGCAGCACTGGCCAAGCGCGGGTCCAAGGGGCACGGCGCGGTGGCGTAGGCCCGCCCTCGTGGCAAGCATTTCGCAGGCCTCGGCGATGGCTTGGAACTCGAGCGTGCCGCCGCCGATGGTGCCTTCGGTGCCCTCGGCCCAGATCAGCATCGACGTGCCTGCATCGCGCGGGGCCGAGCCCGCGCTGCGGCTAACCAGCAGCCGGACGACCGCGCCGTGGGCGCGGACGGTCTCGGTCAGGCGGGTCAGGTCAAAGCTCATCCGCGCACCCGTTTGACAGCGGCCAAGACGCGCTCGGCGGTGGCGGGGCCGTGCAGATCGGGATAGCCCGCACCGCAGGAGGCCACGGCATCCGAGAGCGCCAGGAGCGCCGAGATACCAAGGTTGAACGGCGGCTCGCCCACGGCTTTAGAGCGATAGATCGTCGCCTCGGGGTTCTCGCCGTCCCAGAGATCGACGTTGAAAATCTCGGGCCGATCGGAGCAGGCGGGGATCTTGTAGGTCGAAGGCGCGTGTGTGCGCAGGCGGCCTTTGTCGTCCCAGACAAGCTCTTCGGTGGTGAGCCAGCCCGCGCCCTGAACATAGGCGCCTTCGACCTGCCCCTTATCGATCGCAGGGTTCAGCGATGCGCCGACGTCGTGCAGGATATCAGCCCGCAAGATGCGGTTTTCGCCGGTGAGCGTGTCGATCACCACCTCGGTGATCGCGGCCCCGTGGCCGAAATAGAAGAACGGGCGGCCCTTGCCGGCGAGGCGGTCCCACGAGAGATCGGGGGTCTTATAGAAACCCGTGGCCGAAAGGCTGATCCGGTTCTGATAGCAGGTCATCGCGGCCTGCGAGAAATCCATCTCGGCCGTGCCGACCGTCACCTTGTCATCGGCAAAGATCACCTTGTCGGGCGTTGTCTGGTGCAGGGTTGCGAGGCACTCGGCCATCCGCTCGCGGATCGTGTCGCAGGCGGCCTGCGTTGCCATGCCGTTGAGGTCGGAGCCCGACGAGGCGGCGGTGGCCGAGGTATTGGGCACCTTGGCGGTATCGGTCGCGGTGATCTTGATCCGGCTCACATCGACGCCGAACCGCGCGGCGGCCACTTGGGCCACCTTGAGAAACAGGCCTTGGCCCATTTCCGTGCCGCCGTGGTTGAGGTGGATCGAGCCGTCTTGATAGACGTGCACCAGCGCACCCGCCTGATTGAGGTGGGTCAGCGTGAAGGAAATCCCGAACTTGACCGGCGAGAAGCCGATGCCGCGCTTGAGGATCGGGCTTTTGGCGTTCCAATCGGCGATCTCGGCCTTGCGGCGGGCATAGTCAGAGGTGCCAAGCAGCCTCTCGGTCATCTCGTGCAGAAGAAAATCCCGCACCTCCATGCCATAGGGCGTGGTGTTGTCGCCCGCGCCGCCTGCCCGCACGGCGGCCATCGGCTTGTAATAATTGACCTTGCGGACTTCGATCGGGTCCAGCCCAAGCGCATGGGCCACATGATCCATCACACGCTCGATGCCGAAGATCCCCTGCGGCCCGCCAAAGCCGCGATAGGCGGTGGCGGATTGGGTGTTGGTCTTGAGCCGATGCGAGGTGATCCGCGCGGCGGGCAGGAGATAGGCGTTGTCGGCATGGAGCATGGCGCGGTCGGCTACGGGGATCGTCAGATCGAGCGCCCAGCCGCCGCGGGTGTATTGCGTGAAATCGACGCCGAGCACGCGACCCTTGTCGTCATAGGCCACGTCATAATCGATGCGGAAATCATGCCGCTTGCCGGTGATCGTCATGTCGTCGTCACGGTCATAACGCATCTTGGCGGGGCGGCCCGTCAGGCTCGCCACCACGGCACAGGCGCAGGCGAGCGCGTTGCCTTGGCTTTCCTTGCCGCCAAAGCCGCCGCCCATCCGGCGGGTCTCGACCCGCACGGCGTTCATCGGCTTGCCGATGGTTTCGGCGACCTTGTGCTGGATCTCGGTCGGGTGCTGGGTCGAGGAATGGACAATCACATCGCCGTTGTCCTGCGGGAAGACGAGGGCGGCCTGGCTTTCGAGATAGAAATGCTCTTGCCCGCCAATTTCGAGCCGCCCCTGAAGGCGGTGCGGCGCAGCCTTGAGCGCGGCCTCGAAATCGCCCTTGGTCCAGACCCGCGGACCTTCCTCAAAGCGGCTGTTGGCGGCGAGGGCCTGTTCGATCGTCAGGATCGGGGCCTCTTCGGCATAGGTGATCTTGGCCTTCCGTGCAGCGCGGCGGGCGGCGTGATGGCTTGTGGCCGCCACAAGAAAGATTTGTTGGCCGACATAATGGACGGCGCCATCTGAGAGGATCGGCTCGTCATGCGCCGAGGGCGAGGCATCGTTGGCAAAGGGCATATCCTCGGCGGTCATCACCATAACAACGCCGGGGGCGGAGCGGACGGCGGAAAGGTCCATCGCCGTGATGCGCCCGCGGGCGATGGTCGAGAGGCCAAAGGCGAGGTGCAGCGTGCCCGCGGGCGTCGGGATATCGTCGATATAGCGGGCCACGCCCGAGACGTGCAGCGGGCCGGAATCGTGCGGGAGGGATTTGGCGACGCTCATGCGTGGACCTCCAGCACATTGACCGCGCTGCCCGAGAGATCGGCGAAATAGCGGCGGAGCATATTTTGCGCGGCCTCGAGGCGATAGCCGGCCGAGCCGCGCATATCGGTCATGGGTTTGAAATCCTTGGCGAATTCGGCGATGGCGGCCTCGATGGAGGCCTCGGTCCAAGGCTTGCCGACGAGCGCGGCCTCGACATGGGCGGCCCGCTTGGGGATACCCGCCATGCCACCAAAGGCGATGCTGGCGGAGGCGACCTGGCCGCCCTCGATGGCCACGTTGAAGGCGCCAAGAACGGCGGAAATATCCTGATCGAACCGTTTGGACAGCTTGTAGACCCGGAGCGCGGGGGCCGATTTCGGGATCGTCACGCCGCTCACATATTCGCCCGGCTGGCGATCCTGCTTGCCGTAGTCTAGGAAGAACTCCTCGATCGGCAGATCGCGTTTGGCAGCACCCTTCCGCAGGTGCAGCGTTGCGCCAAGAGCGATGAGGGCGGGCGGGTTATCCCCGATGGGCGAACCGTTGGCGATATTGCCACCGATGGTCGCGGCGTTGCGGACCTGTTCGGAGGCATAGCGGCGGACCATTTCGGCATAGGAGGGGTGATAGACCCCCAGAAGCTCGCGCATCTGGGTCATCGTCACACCCGCGCCGATGCGGATGCTGTCTGTGCCAATAGAAATCTCGCGCAGATCGACGCAGAGGTTGAGGAAAACGACCTTCTTCAAATCGCGCATCTGCTTGGTGACCCAAAGGCCCACGTCAGTCGCCCCGGCGATCAGGGTCGCGTCAGGGTTGGCCTCGACCCACGCAGCCAGTTCATCCTCGGTCTCGGGCGCGAAGGCCAGCGGCGCGGCGGGAACATCGGCCGAATCGTCTTCGACCCAGCTCGGGCTTTCGTCCGCTTCCGCCGCCTCGGCCGCGCGGATGATCGGCGCATAGCCGGTGCAGCGGCAGAGGTTGCCGGCCAGCACCACATCGTGATCGCTCCGGCCCTGCTGATGCCCCGCGATCATCGACGAGATGAAACCGGGCGTGCAAAAGCCGCATTGCGAGCCGTGATGGTCGATCATCGCCTGCTGGACCGGGTGCATCTCGCCCTTGGGGCCCTTGAAGCCTTCAACGGTGCGGACCGCCTTGCCGTGCAGCTGGGGCAG
The DNA here is from genome assembly GCA_023254495.1 of Marivivens sp. GTDB lineage: Bacteria > Pseudomonadota > Alphaproteobacteria > Rhodobacterales > Rhodobacteraceae > RFZI01. The sequence goes on from JALRLK010000113.1 coordinate 8,407, forward strand.
GAACAGGATGCAGGCGTTGAGCGCCTTCACGCCCAGATCGTCGGTCACGACAACGGTACAAGCCCCGCAATCGCCCTCGTTGCAGCCCTCTTTGGTGCCTGTGAGTCCCCGATCCTCCCTGAGCCAATCAAGGAGGGTGTGCGTCGGTTCGGCCGCAACCCGGACAGTCTCTCCGTTGAGAAGAAACGTGATCTCGGTCATGCCAGATCTCTGTCGCTTTCTGTTCCCCCGGTGGTGCGCCGGATCCGCTCAGCCCCGATGCGACGTAAAGGCTGTGCTCCCTATCGCCCTAGGAAAGCGGCGTTTTGGCGCTCTGGCAAGTGTGGTGGTGTCAGGAAAGCAGGAAAGACCTTTCGGAAATTTTGGATAATCGGGAAAATTATCAAAAATATACGAAATGACATCAGTTATGAATGAGGACCGCAGGCCCGCATCGGCCCAGTTTGCCCCTTCCTCGCCCTCCCGCGCTGGGCTAGCCTGCGCCCATGTCTGCCGCGCCGAGCTTTATCCATCTCAGGGTCCATACCGAATATTCGCTCCTCGAGGGGGCGATTCCGGTCAAGAAGCTGCCTGAGCTGGCGGCCAAGGCGGGGATGCCGGCGGTTGCCGTGACCGACACCAACAATATGTTCTGCGCGCTCGAGTTTTCCGAGGGCGCGGTGAAGGTGGGGGTGCAGCCGATCGTCGGCTGTCAGGTCGATCTGCAATACCTCAAGACCGAGCCAGGCAAGCGGCCCGAAGAGCCGGCGGGCATCGTCCTCCTCGCGCAGAGCGAGGCGGGCTATATGAACCTGATGAAGCTCAACTCGGCGCTTTATGTCGACAAGGGCGGGCAGCTGCCGCAGGTGACGCTCGAGGAGTTGCAGGCGCATCAGGAGGGGCTCATTTGCCTCAGCGGCGGGCCCGAGGGGCCTGTCGGGCGGCTTTTGGCGCAGGGGCAAAGGCCCAAGGCCGAGGCGCTGGTGCGCGATCTGGCGGCGATCTTCCCCGAGCGCCTTTATATCGAATTGCAGCGCCATCCCGTCGAGGGCGGCCTTCCGGCAGCGGAAAAGGCCAGCGAGCGCGGGCATATCGAGATCGCCTATGCGATGGGCCTGCCGATCGTCGCCACCAATGACGCCTATTTTCCCAAACCCGAGTTCTACGAGGCGCATGATGCGCTCATCTGTATCGCCGAGGGCGCCTATGTCGATCAGCAAGAGCCGCGCCGCCGCCTGACGCCGCAGCACTATTTCAAATCGCCCGAAGAAATGGCGACCCTCTTTGCCGACCTGCCGGAAGCCTTGGAAAATACGGTGGAAATCGCCCGCCGCTGCGCCTTCAAGGCCTATAAGCGCAAGCCGATCCTGCCGCGTTTCGCCGATGACGAGGTGGCCGAACTGCGCCGTCAGGCCAAGGAGGGGCTGGCCGCGCGGCTTGCGGTGATCCCCCATGCGGTTTCGCTTGAGGACTATGAGGCGCGGCTCGAGTTCGAGCTTGGCATCATCGAGCAGATGGGCTTCCCCGGCTATTTCCTGATCGTGGCCGACTTTATCAAATGGGCCAAGGATCACGATATTCCCGTGGGGCCGGGGCGCGGCTCGGGCGCGGGTTCGCTCGTCGCCTATGCGCTGACCATCACCGACCTTGATCCCCTGCGCTATTCGCTCCTCTTCGAGCGTTTCCTCAATCCCGAGCGTGTCTCGATGCCGGACTTCGACATCGACTTCTGCATGGACCGCCGCGAAGAGGTCATCCGCTATGTGCAGGAACGCTATGGCCGCGAGAAGGTCGCGCAGATCATCACCTTCGGCGCGCTTCTGTCTAAGGCGGCGGTGCGCGATGTGGGGCGGGTTTTGCAGATGCCCTACGGGCAGGTGGATCGCCTCTCGAAGATGATCCCGGTCGAGGGCGTGAAGCCTGTCAGCATCGAGAAAGCCTTGGTCGACGAGCCGCGCCTTCGGGAAGAGGCCAAGAACGAGGAGGTTGTCGACCGCCTTCTGACCTATGCCCAGCAGGTCGAGGGGCTTCTGCGCAACGCCTCGACCCACGCGGCGGGCGTGGTGATCGGCGACCGGCCGCTCGATGAGCTGGTGCCGCTCTATCAGGATCCGCGCTCGGATATGCCGGCGACCCAGTTCAACATGAAATGGGTCGAGCAGGCGGGGCTTGTGAAGTTCGACTTCCTTGGGCTGAAGACCCTCACCGTGATCCAGAACGCGGTGGACCTTATCAAGAAGTCCGGCCGCCACCTGCATATCGCCGCCGATGGCACGCAGCTTTACGAGCCGGCTGAAGGGGCGGTTGACGAGATCAACGCCATTCCGCTGGACGACGAGAATAGTTACAAGCTTTATTCCCGCGCCCAGACGGTCGCGGTGTTTCAGGTGGAAAGCTCGGGCATGATGGAAGCGCTCAAACGCATGAAGCCCACCTGCATCGAGGATATCGTCGCGCTCGTGGCGCTTTACCGCCCCGGCCCGATGGAAAACATCCCGACCTATTGCGAGGTCAAAAACGGGCAGAAAGACCTCGAGTCGATCCACCCGACCATCGACCATATCCTTGCCGAGACGCAGGGCATCATCGTTTATCAGGCACCGGTGATGCAGATCGCGCAGGTCATGGCGGGCTATAGCCTTGGCGGTGCCGACCTTTTGCGCCGTGCCATGGGCAAGAAGATCGCCGAAGAGATGGCGAAGGAACGGCCCAAGTTCATCGAGGGCGCGAAGGCCACGCATAACGTGGACGTCAAGAAGGCGGGCGAGGTTTTCGACCTTCTCGAGAAATTCGCCAACTACGGCTTCAACAAATCCCACGCGGCCGCCTATGCGGTGGTGAGCTATCAGACGGCCTGGCTCAAGGCCAACCATCCGGTCGAGTTCATGGCCGGCGTGATGAACTGCGATATCCACCTGACCGACAAGCTCGGCACCTATTTCCAGGAGGTGAAGAAGGGCCTCGGGATCGACTATGTGCCGCCCTGCGTCAACCGCTCGCAGGCGACCTTCGATGTGGCGGGCGGCAAGCTGGTCTATGCGCTGGGTGCGCTCAAGAACGTGGGCGTCGAGGCGATGAAGCTGATCGTCGAGGGGCGGGGCGCGAAACCCTTTGCGACCCTCTTCGATGTGGCGCGGCGGGTCGATCTGAAACGGGTTGGTAAGCGGCCCTTGGAAATGCTGGCGCGGGCCGGGGCCTTTGATGTGCTGGATCCCAACAGACGTCGGGTTATTGAAAGCCTTGACCCGCTGGTGAGCTATTCCGCCGCCATTCACGAGCAGAAATCTTCAAGTCAGGTCTCGCTTTTTGGCGAGGCGGGCGACGATCTGCCCGAGCCGCGCCTGCCCCGATGCGACGATTGGCTGCCCGCCGAGCGGCTGGCGGAAGAGTTCAAGGCGATCGGCTTCTATCTCTCGGGCCACCCGCTTGATGACTACCTTCCCGCGCTCAAGCGCAAGCAGGTTCTGACGCTCGACGAGGTTGCCGCCAAGGCCGAGCGCGGGCCGTTCATCGGCCGCATGGCGGGGGTGGTTGCGGGCCGGCAGGAGCGGAAATCGGCGCGGGGCAATCGCTTTGCCTTTGCCCAGTTGTCCGATCCCACGGGGCAATTCGAGGTGACGCTCTTCTCTGACACGCTCGAGGCCGCCCGCGAGCATCTGGAGACCGGATCGCGCATCATCGTCACGGTCGAGGCGACGATGGAGGCGGATCAACTCAAGCTCCTCGGCCGTTCTGTTGCGCCTGTGGATATTGCCATTGCCGACGCGGGGTCGAATGGCCTGCGGATCTTCCTTGGCGAGGCGGGGGCGGTGAGTGCGGTCCGCTCCGTCCTTGAGAATGCCCGCGAGCAGAAGATCAAAGGCGCGCGCGGGCCAGTGATCTTTACCATCCAGACCCAGACCGATCTGGGCGAGATCGACGTCTCGCTCGACGAGGTCTATCCCGTGACGCCGCAGATCAAGGGTGCGCTGCGCTCGCTTCAGGGCGTGGTCGAGGTGGAAGAGGTTTAGCCCGGAACAAGGCGCGCAGCGCCGCCCTTTGGCCTACCAGTGTGGCGGCCTCTGGTCGGCGAGCGGGATCGTGCCGCCGGCATCGGCCTCGCGGCTGGCCTCGCGCTCCAGAAGAAGGCCTACCCGCCGTTTCAACAGATCAATCTCGCGCTCTTGGCGGGCGACTATCTCGGACAAGTCCTCGACGATGCGCGACAGATGCGCGACGGTTTCTTCCAGCTTGTCGGTGCGGGTATCACTCATGCGCCTCGCCTAACACGATTCCCCGCGCCCGCAAAAGCCTGTGCGCACAAGCGCATTGCCCCCCACCCGCCGCCGCGTTAAACGCGGGACCAACGACCCGACCCGAGAGAGCCATGGCCAAAGACAAGAAACAGCCCCGCCCCAAGGCAGAGACGCCCAAGGGCTTTTGCGATTATTTCGGCGCGGAAGTGACCGAGCGCAGCGAAATGCTGCGCCAGATCGCCGGGGTTTATCATCGCTATGGCTTCGAGGCGCTGGAATCGTCCGCCGTGGAAACGGTCGAGGCGCTGGGCAAGTTCCTGCCCGATGTGGATCGTCCGAACGAAGGTGTTTTCGCCTGGCAAGAGGCGGATGAAGAGGGCAAGGGCGACTGGATGGCGCTGCGCTATGACCTGACCGCGCCTTTGGCCCGCGTCTATGCCCAGCACCGCAACGACCTTCCGACCCCCTATCGCCGCTATGCGATGGGCCCCGTCTGGCGCAACGAAAAGCCGGGGCCGGGGCGGTTCCGGCAGTTTTATCAATGTGATGCCGATACCGTGGGCGCGGCGACCGTGGCGGCGGATGCCGAGATTTGCGCGATGCTTTCGGATACGCTCGAGGTCGTCGGCATCCCGCGCGGCGATTATGTGGTGCGGGTGAATAACCGCAAGGTTCTGAACGGCGTTCTCGAGGTCATGGGCCTCACCGGCGAGGATCAGCGGGCGGCGGTGCTGCGGACCATCGACAAGTTCGACAAGGTCGGCGAAGCGGGCGTGCGCGAGCTTCTCGGCAAGGGTCGCCTCGATGCGTCTGGGGCCTATATTGATGGCGTGGGGCTTGCGCCAGAACAGGCCGAGCCGGTCTTGGCGTTCCTCACCTCCAAGGGCGGCGATAACGCCGCGACGCTGGCCAATCTGCGTGTCGCGATCGGCACCTCCGAGATCGGCGCCAAGGGCGTGGACGAGTTGGCCGACATTGCCGACCTCCTCGCCGCTCAAGGTTATGGCCCCGACCGAATCGTGATCGACCCCTCGGTGGTGCGCGGCCTCGGCTACTATACCGGCCCCGTGTTCGAGGCCGAGTTGACCTTTGAAATCCTCGACGAAAAGGGCCGCCCGCGTCAGTTCGGCTCGGTCGCCGGTGGCGGGCGCTATGACGATCTGGTCAAGCGGTTCACGGGGCAGGAGGTTCCGGCGACCGGCGTTTCCATCGGTGTTGACCGCCTTCTCGCCGCGCTCCGCGCCAAGGGCCGGATCGGGCAAGACGCCGCCGCTGGCCCCGTGGTCGTCACCGTGATGGACCGTGACAGGATGGCCGATTATCAGGCGATGGTGGCCGAGCTTCGGGCGGCGGGCATCCGCGCCGAGGTCTATCTCGGCAACCCCAAGAACTTCGGCAATCAGCTCAAATACGCCGACAAGCGCAATTCCCCGGTCGCGGTGATCGAGGGCGGGGCCGAGAAAGAGGCGGGCGTTGTCCAGATCAAAGACCTGATCCTCGGGGCCGAGATCGCCAAGAACGCGACGCTTGAGGAATGGAAGGATCGCCCCTCGCAATACGAGGTGCCGCGCGGCCAACTGGTCGCCAAGGTGCGCGAGCTACTGGAGGGGCAGGGCTGATGCCCCTTGCTGCGCCGATAATTGAGGAAGCGCGCCGGATCCGCGCGCTATTCGACGCGACCGGCGCGGTCGGTGTCAGCGCCGATGTGCTCCAGCCTGCCGAGACTTTGCTCGACCTATACGGCGAGGATATCCGCGCGCGGGCCTATGTGACGCATGATCCCCTGAAGGGCGAGATGATGCTCAGGCCTGACTTCACGGTGCCCGTGGTGCAGATGCACATGGAAAGCCGCGCCGAGCCTGCGCGCTATACCTATTCCGGCAAGGTCTTCCGCAAGCAGGAAGAAGATCCGAGCCGCCCCAACGAATATATTCAGGTGGGCTATGAGGTTTTCGACGGCCAAGCGCCGGTCGTGGCCGATGCCGAGGTTTTCGCCAAGGTGAGCGAGGCCTTGGACGGCCTGCACCTGCGGGCGGCGACCGGCGATATCGGCTTGCTGCTGGCCGCTGTGAAGGGCCTCAACACCATCGAAAGCCGCAAGGCCGCGCTTCTGCGCCATGTCTGGCGGCCGCGGCGGTTCCGGTCGCTCTTAGAGCGGTTTGGTGGCCGCTCGCCCGTTCCGCCGACCCGTAAGGCGCTTTTGGCGGCCTCTGATCCGATGGCTGCGGCTGGTGCCGAGATCGGACTGCGCAGCATGGCAGATGTGGCCACCCGCATTGCCGCGCTGAAGGAGGACGCCGCCGCGCCCGCCATTTCCGGTGAAGAGATTGCGCTCATCGACGCGATCCTCAGCTTACGCAACACCGCGCCGAATGCGCTGGGCATCCTGCGCGATATCGCGGTCGATCTGCCCGCGATCTCAGACGCGGTGGCGCGAATGGAACAGCGGCTTGAGGCGATGGCGCAGCTGGGGGTTGCGGTCGAGACGCTCGAGTTCGAGGGCAACTATGGCCGCACCTCGATGGAATATTACGATGGCTTCGTCTTCGGGTTCTATGCCGCCGCACGACCCGATCTTCCGGCGGTGGCCACGGGTGGCCGCTATGACGCCCTGACCCGCGTTCTGGGGCAGGGGCGGGCGGTGCCGGCCGTGGGTGCTGTGATCCGGCCCGACCTTGTGGTTCAGCTCAGGGGGCAGGCATGACGATCAAGCTCGGCGTGCCGTCCAAGGGGCGGCTCATGGAAAAAACCTTCGAGTGGTTCAGCGCCCGTGGCCTTGGCCTTGCCAAGGACGGGGCCGAGCGCGAATACGCGGGCCGCGTCGACGGGATCGAGGGGTTGGAGCTGGTGCTTCTGAGCGCCGGTGAGATCCCGCGCGAATTGGCGGCGGGGCGGATCCATCTGGGCGTCACCGGATCGGACCTTGTGAACGAGAAACTCTCCAACATCGACGCCACGGTTGAGGAGCTTGCGCCGATGGGGTTCGGCGGGGCCGACCTCATCATCGCGGTGCCGCAGTTTTGGGTCGACGTCGACACGCTCGACGACCTCGACGCCGCCGCCGCCGCCTTCCGCAAGGCGCATGGCTTCCGCCTGCGGATCGCCACGAAATATCACCGGCTGTTGCGCGATTTCCTCAAAGCGAACGGCGTGGCCGACTATCAGCTGATTGACAGCCAAGGCGCGACCGAAGGCACCGTGAAGAACGAGACCGCCGAGGCGATTGCCGATATTACCTCGACCGGCGAGACCCTGCGCGCCAACGGCCTCAAGATCCTTGCCGACGGCCTCGTGCACGCGAGCCAAGCCACGCTCTACAAGAGCCGGGTCGCCGACTGGTCAGACACGGATCGGGCAACGATGTCCGAGATCGAGGGGCGGCTGAAGGTCTGAAGCATGTCAGATCAGCCCCATTTCCGAAAGCGCAGCGGAAAGCTCGGCTGGCAGTTCTTCCTCGCCAGCCCGCGCCGGTTTGAGATCGGGCGGCGCGTTTTGCGGATCGAGATAGCGCCAGCCCTGAAAGGCCCGTTTGGGTGTAGGTGCGACGCGGACAATCTCGGGATCCAGCACGATGGCGCAGCGGCGGATGCCGTCGCTGCCCAAAACCTCGTCGAGCCGGACAATCCGTTGGCGGCCCTGTATCTCGCCCTTGATCACCCAATAGATCGAGCCGCCGTTCAAGACATCGGCCTCGCGCTTGGGCCACATTCGGGTGATGTGCCACGGCAGCCCATCGGGCGATTGTGCCTGCGGCAGCCGATGCCAGGCCTCGAGATCGGGGATATCCTCGGTGCCGACAGACAATTTCACAAGATGGACGGTTTTGGTCACGGTTGCCTCCCAGATGTGGTAGGGTAGGCCTTCAATGACGATTCTGCCAGAGCGCCTTCTGCGATTGCAACCGGGCCGTGATGGCCTATAGTCGTTGTCCCACCACCACCCAAGATTTCCACCGGAGCCACCCTATGACCCGTTTCGCCGCGCCCATCGCTGAACAAATCTGGGACATGAAGTATCGGTTCAAAAAGGCCGATGGCAAGCCGGTGGATGGCACGGTGGAAGACAGCTGGCGCCGCATCGCCCGTGCGCTTGCGGTCGTCGAGAAAGATCCCGCGCTTTGGGAGGATCGGTTCTATGCTGCTCTTGAGGATTTCAAATACCTCCCCGCAGGCCGGATCACCGCGGGCGCTGGCACGGCGCGGGCGGTGACCCTCTTCAACTGTTTCGTCATGGGCACGATCCCCGACGATATGGGCGGCATTTTCGACGGGCTGAAAGAGGCCGCGCTGACCATGCAGCAGGGCGGCGGGATCGGCTATGATTTCTCGACCATCCGCCCGCGTGGCGCTGCCGTTCACGGCGTGGGCGCCGATGCCTCGGGGCCCTTGTCCTTCATGGACGTCTGGGACGCCATGTGCCGCACCATCATGTCGGCCGGCTCGCGCCGCGGCGCGATGATGGCGACGATGCGTTGCGATCATCCCGATATCGAGGCGTTCATCACCGCCAAATCCGATCCGGCGCGGCTTCGGATGTTCAATATGTCGGTGCTCGTGACCGACCCCTTCATGGAAGCGGTGAAGGGCGACAAGAGCTGGGATCTGGTTTTCGGCGACAAGGTCTATCGCACGGTTCAGGCCCGCGACCTTTGGGACAAGATCATGCAGTCGACCTATGACTACGCCGAGCCGGGCGTGATCTTCATCGACCGCATCAACCAGATGAACAACCTCGCCTATTGCGAATCCATCTCGGCCACCAACCCCTGCGGAGAGCAACCCTTGCCGCCCTATGGCGCCTGCCTGCTCGGCTCGATCAACCTCGCGCGGCTCGTGGCCAATCCCTTCGAGGCGGGCGCCGACCTCGATGCCGATGCGCTCGACGAGCTTGTGGCGACTGCCGTTCGCATGATGGACAATGTGGTGGATGCCTCGCGCTTCCCACTGCCCGAACAGGCCGCCGAGGCCCGTGCCAAGCGCCGCATTGGCCTTGGGGTGACGGGGCTGGCCGATGCCCTTCTGATGGTCGGCCTGCGCTATGGCTCGGAAGAGGCCGCCGTCCAGACCGAGGCTTGGATGAAGCGGATCGCCCGTGCGGCCTATCTTGCGAGCGCGGCGCTCGCCAAGGAAAAGGGCGCTTTCCCGCTTTTCGATGCCGAGAAATACCTCGCATCGGGATCGCTCGCCCATATGGACAAGGACGTGCGCGAGGCGATTGCCAAGCATGGCATCCGCAACGCCCTTTTGACCTCGATCGCGCCCACCGGCACGATCAGCCTCTATGCAGGCAATGTCTCATCAGGGATCGAGCCGGTTTTTGCCTATAGTTACAAGCGCAAGGTCTTGCAAAAGGACGGCAGCCGCACCGAGGAAGAGGTGATCGACTACGCCGTGCAGATGTGGCGTGACAAGCATGGCGACAAGCCGCTGCCCGACTATTTTGTGAATGCCCAGACGCTCGCGCCCCTCGATCATGTGCGGATGCAGGCCGCGGCGCAGAAGTGGATCGACTCGTCGATCTCCAAGACGATCAACTGCCCCGAAGACATCAGCTTTGACAGCTTCAAAGAGGTCTATATGGCCGCTTGGGATCAGGGCTGTAAGGGCTGCACCACCTACCGGCCCAATGACGTGACGGGCTCTGTCTTGTCGGTCAGCGAAACCACGGAGAAATCTCCCGCCGAGACCCACGCCAAGCCGGGCGAGGGGGCCGAGGTCGTCTATATGTCCGAGCCGCTGGATCGGCCAGCCGAGCTGGAAGGGGCGACCTACAAGCTCAAATGGCCTGACAGCGAGCACGCGATCTATATCACCATCAATGATCTGGTGATTGCCGGCCATAGGCGGCCTTTCGAGGTCTTTATCAACTCCAAGAACATGGAGCATTTCGCCTGGACCGTGGCGCTGACGCGGATGATCTCGGCGGTGTTCCGGCGCGGCGGCGATGTGTCTTTCGTCGTGGAAGAACTCAAGGCTGTGTTCGATCCGCGCGGCGGGGCATGGATGCAGGGCAAATACATCCCCTCGATCCTTGCGGCCATTGGTGGCGTGATCGAGCGGCACATGATCTCGATCGGCTTTCTCAAGGGCGAGGGCATGGCGCTCAAGACCGATCCCAAGGCCGAGGTCATGGCCGTGAACAGCGCCCCTCGCGGCAAGGCCTGCCCGAGCTGCGGCAGCTATGATCTGCGGATGGTCGAGGGCTGCATGACCTGCGGCTCCTGCGGTCATTCCAAATGCGGATAGGGGTATCGGCTCTAAGTTGCATTGCGAATCGATAAAAACGCTTTGGCGTGTAATGTAATTTTTTTGATAACAGCCTTGCCTCATCGGGCGGCCACCTGCTGGATTCTCCGCAATGATAAAGCCCGCACACAAGATGTGGGCAGTTGAGGCAGAGATTTGGCATGAAGACGGGCTTCCAAGGCACGTTTGTCATATCATAGTCGCAGACCGAGCTGGATGGGCGCTGGGCCGCTCCAAGCCAGGCTTTGCGCGTGGGCTCTGTCTGGGTCTGGACTGGCGAGGCCGTGCGTGTCGACGGGCCAGCCGGAGTACTGCCGCTTGGGGCATCTGAAGGCCATGCCGATCTCCATGCCCGCGCTGCCCTGAGTGTTCGTCGCCTCCTGCGGATGGTCGATGCCGAGGCGGGACGGAAAGACAGCGCTGCCGACAGCGATCCCCTCTTCGACAAATCCTTCCGCGTGACCGAGGGCCGGGCGACATGGACCATCACCGTTATCGAGACAGGCATCGGACGGCATCCTCTCTTGAAGTTTGTGGGAGAGATCCCGCCGCGCCATCAGGATCTCTGGGTTGTCTCTCATGATCTGGCCGAAGACGCCTCACAGCGTACGCCGGATGTTTCTGGCGCGGTTCTCTGTTTCACCCCCGGCACCTCCATCCTCACAATCGAGGGTGCCAAGCCTGTCGAGGCGCTGAGGGAAGGCGATCTTCTTCAGACCAAGGACAATGGGTGCAAGGAAATCCTCTGGATGGGCGGCCGTCGGGTTTCCGGCGCGCGCCTCATGGTCAGCCCGCACCTGGCCCCTGTGCGCCTGCGGGCTGGGGCGCTTGACGAAGGGGTGCCGGACACGGTCCTATTGGTGTCGCCCGATCACCGGATGATGGTGCGCGGGGCCAAGGCGCGTGCCTTGTTCAACACCGACGAGGTTCTGGTTTCGGCTCGCGACCTCATCAACGACCGCAGCATCATTGTGGATCTTGCCGTCCGCGTAGTAACCTATATCCACCTCATGCTGCCCAGCCACGAGATCGTCTTTGCAAATTCTGTCGAAACCGAAAGTTTCCATCCGGCCACGGCGGCTCTTGATACGCTTGGGGACGAAGCGCTCGGTCGTATGTATAGCCGGATGCCCGAACTGAAGGACAACGTCCGCTCTTTCGGCGACTATGTGCGCCGGGTTCTGTCGCCGTCCGAGGCGGCGATCCTGCGGCATGACGGCCGCGGCAGCTTTGGGATGTAATTCCCGCGTCTTCCCCTGTTGACTCGCCCGCAAACCCCTCTATAAGCCGCCTCTCATTGGTGTTGGTGGCCCCTGCAAGGGGATGCCTGTCGGGTCTTTGACCAAAGGACAACGCCCTTCGACAACGCAAAGAAGGAGATCAGCCGTGACCAAACGCACGTCTGCCAAGTACAAAATCGATCGCCGCATGGGCGAAAACATCTGGGGCCGCCCGAAATCGCCGGTGAACCGCCGCGAATATGGCCCCGGCCAGCACGGCCAGCGCCGCAAGGCCAAACTGTCGGACTTCGGTCTGCAGCTGCGCGCCAAGCAGAAGCTCAAGGGCTACTATGGCGACCTGACCGAAAAGCAATTCCGTCGCATCTACGGCGAAGCCGAGCGTGTGAAGGGCGATACCGGTGAGAACCTCGTCGGTCTCCTCGAGCGCCGCCTCGACGCCGTCGTTTACCGCGCCAAGTTCGTGCCGACCGTTTTCGCGGCCCGTCAGTTCGTGAACCACGCCCACGTCACCGTGAACGGCAAATCGGTCAACATCCCCTCCTACCGCGTGAAAGAGGGTGATGTGATCGAAGTTCGCCAGAAGTCCAAGCAAATGGCCCTGGTGCTCGAAGCCGCCCAGTCGTCGGAGCGTGACGTTCCGGACTACCTCGAGGTCGACCACTCCAAGATGACCTGCACCTTCGTGCGGACCCCGTCGCTTGCCGATGTGCCCTATCCGGTCATGATGGAACCGAACCTCGTCGTCGAATACTACGCGAAGAACTAAGGTTTCTCGCTTCAGTTTCGGGGCCGCGCCTAACCGGCGCGGCCCTTTTCGTTTATGGCCCACCGTTTTCGGGCCGCGAACCTACGAAAAGGAGATCCGAGCTATGGCTGCGCAGACCCACAAGACCTATCCCACCTACGGCCGCATTGACGGCCCTATCGCGATCATCGGCTTCGGCTCGATCGGCAAGGCAACCCTGCCGCTGATCGAACGTCATTTCGATTATGACGCCTCCAAGCTGGTCGTGATCGACCCCAGCGCCGAGAGCAACAACTTCCTCTCGCAGCACGGGATCCGCCATCTTGAGGTTGGCCTGACGCCTGAGAATTACCGCGAGGTTCTGGGCGAGGTCTTTGCCGACGGTAAGGGCTTTTGCGTCAACCTGTCGGTGGATGTCTCCTCGCTTGATGTGATGAAGCTCTGCCGTGAGCTTGGCGTTCTTTACATCGACACCGTGATCGAGCCCTGGGCCGGCTTCTATTTCGAGAGCGAGAACGTGGTGCGCACCAACTATGCGCTGCGCGAAGGCGTTCTGGCCGAGAAGGCTGCCAACCCCGGTGGCCCGACGGCGGTGAGCTGCTGTGGCGCCAACCCCGGCATGGTCTCGTGGTTCGTCAAGGAAGCGCTGATGAAGCTCGTGGCCGATCTGGGCCGCGCTGATACCGAGCCGCAGAGCCGCGAGGGCTGGGGCAAGCTCATGCAGTCGCTGGGCGTCATGGGTATCCACATTGCCGAGCGCGACACGCAGGCCCGCCGCCTGCCGCGCCCGCGCGGGGTTTTCGTCAATACATGGTCGGTCGAGGGCTTTATCTCCGAGGGCTTCCAGCCGGCCGAGCTGGGTTGGGGCACCCATGAAAAGTGGTTCCCCGAAAACGGCCACAGCTATGACGAAGGCTGTCAGGCCGCGATCTGGCTGGATCGTCCCGGCGCCATGACCCGCGTTCACACCTGGTGCCCGACGCCCGGCCCGCAGTTCGGCCTTTTGGTGACCCACAACGAGGCGATCTCGATCTCGGACTATTATACCGTTGGCGCCGCCGGTAACCCTGAGTTCCGCCCGACCTGCCACTATGCCTATCACCCGAGCGATGATGCGACCCTGAGCCTTGACGAGATGTTCGGCTCGGGCCGCCAGCAGACCCTTCACGAAATCCTTGCCCCCGACGAGATCGTCGAAGGCATCGACGAACTGGGCGTGCTGCTCTACGGCCACGAGAAGAACGCGCTCTGGTATGGCTCACGCCTGTCGAACGCCGAGGCCCGCACCCTTGCGCCCTATCAGAACGCGACGGGGATGCAGGTCAGCAGCGCGGTTCTGGCGGGTATGGTCTGGGCGCTTGAAAACCCGACCGCTGGCATCGTCGAGACCGACGAGATGGACCACAAGCGCTGCCTCGAGGTTCAGCGCCCCTATCTCGGGCCGGTTGAGGGCCACTACACCGACTGGACCCCGCTGCAGGACCGCTGGCAGCAGTTCAACGAAGATATCGACGAGTCGGACCCCTGGCAGTTCCGCAACGTTCTGGCGTCGTAAAGCCACGATGCGCGGCGGGATTCCCGCCGCGCGCTCTTGTCTCTGGAAAGCGCCCGTTCGCCTCGCTATGAGGGTCCGAACGCGACGAGAGACAAAATGGCCAGCAAGATCAAACCGCAACCCGGTATCATGGATATCGCCCTCTATGTGAGCGGCGAAAGCACGCTTGCGGGCCGCAAGGACGTTTTGAAACTCTCGTCCAACGAAAACCCCTATGGTCCGTCTGACAAGGCCAAGGTGGCCTTCGCGCGAAACGCGCAGGCATTGCACCGTTATCCCTCGACCGATCACGCCGCCCTGCGGGCTGCGATTGCCGAAGTGCGCGGGCTGGATGCGGAGCGGATCATTTGCGGCGTGGGCTCGGATGAGGTCTTGCAGTTCATCGCTCAGGCCTATGCCGGCAAGGGCGATGAGGTGATCTATACCGAGCACGGCTTCTCGATGTATCCGATCCTCGCCAAGTCGGTCGGCGCCAAGCCGGTCGAGGTGGGCGAGACTGATCGGGTCGTAGACGTGGACAAGATCCTCGCTGCCTGCGGCCCAAAGACGAAGATCGTCTTTATCGCCAATCCGGCGAACCCGACCGGCACGATGATCCCCGAGAAAGAGGTTCGCAGGCTTGCCGATAGCCTGCCGGCACAGGCAATTCTCGTCCTCGACGGGGCATATGCCGAGTTTGTGGATGGCTACGATGGCGGCGCATTGCTCGTGGAGAGAAGCGACAACATCGTGATGACCCGGACCTTCTCCAAGATCTATGGCCTCGGCGGCCTGAGGATCGGCTGGGGCTATGGTCCGAAAGCGATCATCGACGTGCTCAACCGCGTGCGCCAGCCCTTCAACCTTTCGGAGACCCAACTGGCCACGGCCGAGGCGGCGATCCGCGATGTTGAGTTCACAGAAAAGTGCCGGACCGAGAACGCCCGCTGGCGGGAATGGCTCGTCAAGCAGCTGCGCGAGCTGGGGCTCGAGGCCGACACTTCGACCGCGAACTTCGTGCTGGCCCGCTTTGCCTCGGCGCAAGAGGCCGAAGGCTGTGATGCCCATCTGAAATCCGAAGGCATTATCGTCCGGCGTGTTGCGGGCTATAAGCTCCCTAACTGCCTGCGGATCACCGTGGGCGACGAATCCGCCTGCCGCCGCGTGATCCACGCGATTGGCCAGTTCAAAGGGGTCCGCTGATGGCTGTGATCTATGACCGTGTCGCCCTGATCGGCCTTGGCCTGATTGCCGGCTCCATGTCGCTTGCCATGCGCCGCGATGGCTTGGCAAAAGAGGTCGTGGGCTATGCCCGCTCCGCCGAGACCCGCGCCACCGCCCGCGAGATCGGCCTTGTCGATCGCGTCTGCGATAGCCTCGCCGATGCTGTGAAAGATGCCGACCTTGTGGTTTTGGCCGTGCCTGTCGGTGCGATGGGCGCTGTTGCCGAAGAGATGGCCCCCTTCCTCAAGCCCGGCGCGACCGTGAGCGATGTAGGCTCGGTCAAAGGCGCAGTGATCGTCGCCGTTGGCCCGCATATCCCCGAAGGCGTCGATTTCATCCCCGCCCACCCGCTTGCCGGTACCGAACATTCGGGGCCCCGTTCGGGCTTTGCCGAGCTCTTCGAGAACCGCTGGACGATCCTCGTCCCGGGCGAGGCGGGGCCGGAGGCCGTGGCCAAGCTGCGGGCGCTTTGGGAAGGGATGGGAGCGAATGTCGACGAGATGGACGCCGATCACCACGATCTTGTCCTCGCTGTCACCAGCCACACGCCGCACCTCATCGCCTATACGATGGTGGGCGTGGCCGACGATCTGCGGCGCGTGACCGATAGCGAGGTCATCAAATATTCCGCCGCCGGTTTCCGCGATTTCACGCGGATTGCCGCCTCCGACCCGACCATGTGGCGCGACGTCTTCCTCAACAACAAAGAGGCGACGCTGGAAATCCTCGGCCGCTTCACCGAAGAGCTTTTCGCGCTGCAGCGGGCGATCCGCACCGGCGATGGCGACCATCTGCACGCCTATTTCACCCGCACCCGCGCCATCCGCCGGGGGATTATCGAGGCGGGGCAGGATACCTCTGCGCCCAACTTTGGCCGGGTGCCGGAAAAGAAGAGCTAGAAGCTCGGCAAATAGCCGATCGGGAACATCCCGAGCCAGATTTGCCCCTTTTCGATCGTTAGCGGGACTTCGACAGTCTCCGCCCTTTGAGCGAAGCTCGCGCCGACCGATCGCCATGTCTTTTCGTCGGCTGGGTGGATGAGGCCCGCGTTGACGCCGAGGCTCACCATCCGGTCCCAGCCGGTGACCTCGACGGTGATCTTGCCACTTGGCTGACCGCCTTCAGAGGTGAGCGCGCCGCTGACCGACATGACGAGATCTCCCCAAACAAGGCGCATTTCCTTGAGGTCGAGGCCAATGAGAGCGGGCGTCGGGCCTGTCAGAGCGGAGGAATCAAGTGGGCGGTCGAAAGCCAGTGCCGCATCAAATTTCAGCATTTCGATAGAGGCGGGTAGGTCGGCCTTCGGATCAAACTGTGTGCGCATCGCAAGAGGAAGGACAAGCTCGCTCGTATCGAGATAGGCGTCATAGCCCAGCCCGTCTTCCGAGGCGGATCGCATGGCGACAAGGGCGCGGTCGGCGGAGGCGGCCCAACCTGTCTTGGATTGCAGGCCCACGCGTCCGACCTCGACCGTCGCTGTCTGGAGTGCAGGGTTTGTCGAAACTGTGACCGTAGCCGAGGCCCGCATCCCCTCCGAACTGATCGTGATCGAATCCCCGCCGATCCGAAGGCGCTGGTCCTCGGGCCAGACGGCGATCACCTTGTTCGGCTGATAGCTGAGGGAAAGGAGCTGAAAGATCGGGGTCTGCCAACCGAATTCGCCGCTGGGATCGGCCAGATCGAGACCCGTCAGGGTCGTATCGAACCGCGAGGGGAAGCCACGGGTTTCCAGGCTTTCATAGCCGACCTGCCAGCCGTTGTCGGAAAGGTGCTCAAGAAATGCAGCGCCCTGTTTCTCGACCGCTCTCTGCCCAACATACCAGTAGCCGCCCCAAAGAGCCGCCAGAGCGAGGGTCACGATAAGGAGAAAGCGCATCATGGGGGTTTCCGGGTGGTTTCGAACCGCGTTATAGGCAAGCGGCACAACGAGGGCCAGCATCATGCCGCTGTGGATATTCGGCTACGGATCACTTCTCTGGCATCCCGGCTTTGAGCCGGCCGATCGGGTTCGCGCACGCCTTGCGGGCTATCACCGCAGCTTTTGTATGCTGTCGATCCATCATCGCGGGACGGTCGAGAAGCCGGGCCTCGTTCTGGCGTTGGACGCGGTCGGCGCGAGCTTTTGCGATGGCTTGGCATTGCGGGTGCGCGAGGGTGAGGAAGAGGCGGTTCTTGCCTACCTGCGCGAACGCGAGCTGATTTCCTCGGCCTATGTCGAGACTACGGTCAGCCTGTCGCTGGAGGATGGCCGCAAGATCGAGGCGGTGGCCTATGTGATCGACCCCGATCACGAGCAATACTGCCAATTCGACCTTGAGGAGCAGGCGCATCGCATCGCGGGCGCGGTCGGTGGGCGGGGGCCGAACCCCGAATATCTGTTCAATACGGCCGACCATCTGGCCGAGCTTGGCATCCATGATTCCGACCTCGCGTGGCTTTGTGGTCGCGTCCGGGAGCTGACCGGCAGCTAGAGCGACAAAACGGTTGGGTTTCACAATCCGCCCGACTATGCTCACGCCAACAATAACCAGACAGGAACCTGTGCCTTGACGGACATCAGGGAGCCCGAGGCCGAGCCGTATTTTTCGCGCCCCTTGCGCCAGATCACATCGATGCTGATTGCGCTCGGCCTGATCGGGGCCGGGGCCTATGTCGGTTTTCCGACGCTTGACGCGATCTTCTGGTCAAATCCCTATCTGAACGGGCTGATCCTTGCCGTGTTCTTTCTCGGCATCCTGTCCTGTTTCGGGCAGGTCATTCAGCTCATGTATTCGGTCCAGTGGATCGAAACCTTCTCGCGCTCGCAAAGCGGGGAAAAGCCGCCCTCACTTCTGGCGCCGCTTGCCACGCTGATGCGGTCGCGGGGTGCGCGGATGCACCTGTCGCAAAGCTCCTCTCGTTCGATCCTCGACTCGGTCGGCAGCCGGATCGACGAAGACCGCGAGATTACGCGCTATCTCGGCAGCACGCTCATCTTCCTCGGGCTTCTCGGCACATTCTACGGCCTGGCGACAACCGTTCCGGCGCTTGTCGACACGATCCGCTCGCTCACCCCCAAGGATGGCGAGACCGGCGCCGAGGTGTTCGGGCGCCTTCAGGCGGGGCTCGAGGCCCAGCTTGGCGGTATGGGCACGGCCTTTTCCTCGTCGCTTCTCGGTCTTGCCGGATCGTTGATCGTCGGGCTTTTGGAGCTTTTCGCCGGCCACGGTCAGAACCGTTTTTATCGCGAGCTTGAAGAATGGTTGTCGTCGATCACCCGCCTTGGGTTTGCCAGTGGCGACGAGCTTGCCGCTGCAACCGGGGGCGATGCCAGCGGGGCGGTAGCCCATATCGCCGAGCATCTCGAAGCGATGCAAATGATGTTGACCCAGTCTGACATCAATCGCTCGCAAGTGGATGACCGGATGAACGACCTGATTGGCGCAGTGAACCGGCTGGCAGGTCAGTTGGAAGAGTGTGGCGCCAAAGATGCCATGCTCAAGATGGCCGAAGGGCAGAAGGAACTGATCGACCAGTTGGCAAGCAGCGGGGTCGATGGCCTTGATGCCGAAAGCCGGATGCGCTTGCGGTCGATCGACGTCCAGCTGCTCCGCATTCTGGAAGAGCTTTCGGTTGGCCGACAGGAAACCCTCAGCGAGCTGCGGGGCGATATCGCGGGCCTGACGCGAGCGCTGCGGCAGGGGCGTGGGCGACCTGACAGCGCCGGCCGGAGCTGACGATGGCGCTGAGCCAAAGAGGCGGGAACAGGTTTCAGGCCAATACCTGGCCCGGTTTCGTCGATGCGATGACGGGGCTGCTCCTCGTCCTGATGTTCGTGCTGACCATCTTCATGGTCATCCAGTTCGTCCTCCGCGAGACAATTACGGGACAGGAATCCAAGCTCAGCCAACTCACCGCCGAGATCAGTGCCCTGACCGAAGCCCTGGGCCTCGAGCGCGACCGCTCCTCGGCGCTGGCGGGGCAGGTCGGAAGCCTGACATCGACCCTCAGCGATCTGAATGATCAAAACTCGGCTCAGGCGGCCCTTATTGCGGCACTGACCGCCGAGCAGGACACGCAGGCCATCGCATTGGCTGAAGCTGAAAACCGGATCACCGGCTTCGAGGCTCAGGTGGCGGGCCTTCTGGCCCAACGCGCCGACCTGCGCGATCAGGTCGCGGGGCTAGAGGCCGATCAGGCGCGGATGATCGACGAGCAGGAGGCGCTGAACCTCGCGCTGGCGCAGGCCCGTGACGAGATCGACGCCTCGGCCGAAGCGGCCCGCCTTGCCGCTGCCCGCCGTGAGGCACTCGAAGCCTTGGTGGCCGATCTCAACGCCAACTCTGATGCCGATGCCGAGAAAATCTCAGAGCTTGAAGCCGCAGCACTTGCCGATGCCGCCGCGGCCGAGGCGTTGCGCCAGAAACTCGCTGACGCCGATGCCGAATTGACCGCCATGACGCTTGCCCTCGAGGCCCAGCGCAAGAAGGCCGAGGATACATTGACCCTTCTCGCCGCCGCGGATGCCGCTCGGGAGAACCTCGATATCAACCTTGCCAACGCCCTTTTGGCGCAGGCACAGGCGGAGGCCGCGCTCGAGCGCATGAGGGCCGACAGTGGCGATCTTGATGCGCGGCTGGCGGCGGCTCTTTCGCTTCAGGATGCGACCGAAGCCCAGCTCGAAGAGGCGCGCGCCGCGTTGGCTGCCGCTGAAACCAGCAACCAAGATCTGACCGTGCGATTGGCAGCCGCGATTGCCGCGCGTGATGAAGCGTCGACAAGCCTCGACACGGTGCAGGCCGCGCTCGACAAGGCGCTCGAGGATGGCCGGTTGAGCGAGGCCGACCTGCAAAGCCGCCTTGCCGCCGCCCTTCTAGCGAAGGAAGCTCTGGCGCAGGAAATCGCTGCCGCGGCCGCCGCAGGAGAGCAGGCCGAGGCCGACAAGCAGTCGCTCGAGGAACGTTTGGCCGAGGCGCTGTTGGCGCGGCAGGCGCTTGATGCCAAGGTGGCGGCACTGTCGGAAACGCAGGATGAAACCGCGCAAGGCCGTGCCGACCTTGAGGGGCGGCTTGCCGAAGCGTTCGCAGCGATTGCTGCCGCCAAGGCAGACGCCTCCGAGATGATGACAGAGCGCGAGCGTCAAGCGGCCCTCTTGGCGCAGGCCAACAAAGAGCTTTCGGCCGAGCAGGCGCTATCTGCCGAAAGCCAGCGGCAGGTTGCGCTTCTGAACGAACAGGTCGTTGAGCTGCGCCGCCAGATTGCTACGCTGCAGGCCTTGCTCGATATCGCCGATCAGGCCGATGCCGAGGCCAAGGTGCAGATCGAATCCCTCGGCACCCAGCTCAACACCGCGCTGGCCCGTGTTGCCAGCGAAGAGCGGCAGCGCCGGGCGCTCGAGGAGGCGGAACGCATCCGCCTTGAGGCCGAGAAGGCGCGGCTTGAGGCCAAGGCGCGCGATCTTGAAAGCTACAAGTCCGAGTTCTTTGGCCAGATCCGCACGGTTCTTGCCGCGCAGGAAGGCATTCGGATCGAGGGCGACCGCTTTGTCTTTTCATCCGAGGTTCTGTTCGAGACCGCCCGCGCCGACCTTTCTGACGAAGGGCGCGCTGAAATGGCCAAGGTGGCGGCGATCCTGCGGACGATTTCCGATGAAATCCCCTCCGAGATCGACTGGATCATCCGTGTCGATGGCCATACCGATAATGTGCCGCTGTCGGGCGGCGGGCTCTATCGCAATAACTGGGAACTGAGCCAGGCGCGTGCTCTTTCAGTCGTAGTCTACATGGTCGAGCAGGAAGGCATCGACCCGCGACGCCTGTCGGCCAACGGCTTTGGCGAATATCAGCCGATCAATCCCGACAACACGTCCGAGGCGCGGGCGCAGAACCGGCGGATCGAGCTCAAGCTGACCGAACGCTAAAGAAAAACCCCGCCGGTTGGCGGGGTTTCTCGTTTCACTTTGGTTGGATCACTCGGCTGTCAACAGCGGCGGCTTTTTGGCCGAGTGGGTGATCTTGGCCTGTTCGGGTGCCAAGACTTCAAGCTCGATCTTGTCGTCCTTGACCTTCACCTTGACGACCCCGCCCTTCATCAGCTTGCCAAAGAGAAGCTCTTCGGCCAGCGGCTTCTTGATCGATTCCTGAATGACGCGGGCCAGCGGGCGTGCGCCCATCTTGTCGTCATAGCCCTTGTCGGCCAGCCATTCTGCGGCGGCGGGTGTGAGGTCGATTTGGACGTTGCGGTCCATGAGTTGCGCCTCAAGCTGAAGGACGAACTTCTCGACCACCTGCACGATGACCTCTTTGGGCAAGGGCGCGAAGGGGATCACCGCATCAAGGCGGTTGCGGAATTCCGGCGTAAAGATGCGCTCGATGGCGGCGGTATCCTCGCCCTCGCGGCGGTCGCGGCCGAAACCGATGGCCTCTTTCGCCTGCTCGGCAGCGCCGGCGTTCGAGGTCATGATCAGGATCACATTGCGGAAATCGGTGGTCCGGCCGTTGTGATCGGTCAATTTCCCGTGGTCCATCACCTGCAGGAGGATGTTGTAGACATCCGGGTGCGCCTTCTCGATCTCGTCGAGGAGGAGGACGCAATGTGGCGTCTGATCGACCTTGTCGGTCAGCATCCCGCCCTGATCGAAGCCCACATAGCCCGGCGGCGCGCCGATGAGGCGGCTGACGGCGTGTTTCTCCATGTATTCCGACATATCGAAGCGCAGAAGCTCGACTCCGAGCGTATCCGCGAGCTGCTTGGCGACCTCGGTCTTGCCGACGCCGGTTGGGCCGGAGAAGAGATAGTTGCCAATGGGCTTTTCCGGCTCGCGCAGGCCCGCGCGGGCGAGTTTGATCGCCGACGACAGCGCCTCGATCGCCACGTTCTGGCCAAAGACCACGCGCTTGAGCGATTTCTCGAGGTCGCGCAGGGTCTCGGCATCGTCTTTCGAGACCGATTTCGGCGGGATGCGGGCGATCTTGGCGACGACGGCCTCGATCTCCTTCACGCCGATGGTCTTGCGCCGCTTGCTCTCGGCGACAAGGTGCTGGGCCGCGCCCGCCTCGTCGATCACGTCGATCGCCTTATCGGGCAGCTTGCGGTCGTTGATGTAACGGGCCGAAAGCTCAACCGCCGCGCGGATCGCGTCGGAGGTGTATTTGATGTTGTGATGCTCCTCGAAATAGGGCTTGAGGCCACGCAGGATCTTGACCGAATCCTCGACCGAAGGCTCGTTCACGTCGATCTTCTGGAACCGGCGGCTCAGCGCCCGATCCTTCTCGAAATGCTGGCGGAATTCCTTGTAGGTGGTCGAGCCCATGCAGCGCAGCTTGCCACCCTGCAGCGCGGGCTTGAGAAGGTTGGAGGCATCCATCGCCCCGCCCGAGGTGGCGCCCGCGCCGATCACGGTGTGGATCTCGTCGATGAAGAGAACGGCGTCGGGGTGATCCTCAAGCTCGCTCACCACGGCCTTGAGCCGCTCTTCGAAATCGCCGCGATAGCGGGTGCCGGCCAGAAGCGCGCCCATATCGAGCGAGAAGATCGTCGTGCCGGAGAGAACCTCGGGCACATCGTGGTTGACGATCTTATGCGCAAGGCCTTCGGCAATCGCGGTCTTGCCGACGCCGGGATCGCCGACCAGAAGCGGATTGTTCTTGCGGCGGCGGCATAGAACCTGAATGCAGCGCTCGACCTCGTGCTCGCGGCCGATCAGCGGATCCACATCGCCCTTCTTCGATTTGGCGTTGAGATCGACGCAGTATTTCTTCAGCGCACTTTCCTTTTCCTCGGCGGGGGCGCTTTCGGTGGCTTGCTCGGTCCGCTCGCTCGCGCCGGTGACGGTGCGGGTCTCGCCGTAGGCGGGATCCTTGGCGACGCCGTGGGCGATAAAATTCACCGCGTCATAGCGGGTCATGTCCTGCTCTTGCAGGAAGAAGGCGGCGTTCGATTCGCGCTCGGCAAAGATCGCGACGAGCACGTTGGCGCCGGTGACCTCATTGCGGCCCGACGACTGGACATGGATCGCGGCTCGCTGGATCACCCGCTGGAAGGCGGCAGTCGGCACGGCCTCGGAGCCTTCGACATCGGTGATAAGCGTGCTGAGATCATCGTCGATGAACTCTTCGAGAGTCGCCCGCAATTCGTCGAGATCGACCGAACAGGCCTTCATCACCCGTGCAGCGTCGGGCTCGTCGATCAGCGACAGCAAGAGATGCTCCAGCGTGGCAAGCTCGTGATGGCGGGCGTTGGCCAGTGCCAGCGCCGCGTGAATGGACTGCTCGAGTGTTTTCGAAAAAGACGGCACGTTTCGTGCTCCTCTGATCTGGGGGCAGGGGGGAACGATGGCCCGTCCTGACCGTGGCCTTCTACCTCTTAAGGTTTGGTTTTATCGCGGAACCTTCAAGGACTAATTTTGCCACAGCGATCACATTTTGGGTGATTTTGGCAATTATCCTCCATTTGTGATCTGTTCAGAATCTGTCTTTGCGGCTGCGGATTTCCGCAAAGGCCGCCACATCGCCGGCGTCCGCCATGCCGATTGCTGTTTTTACCTCGGGCAGGTCGGTGCGCAGAAACGGGTTTGTCGCGATTTCCTCGGACAAAAGCGAGGGCACCGTCGCCTCGCCGCGCGCCCGTTTGGCGGCGATTTCGGCGGCGCGGGCTTGGAGAGCAGTGTTGCCGGGTTCAACGGTCAGGGCAAAGCGGGCGTTGCCGGCGGTGTATTCGTGGCCCGAGCAAACGAGGGTATCGGCGGGCAGCGCCCGCAGTTTGCGGAGGCTCTGCCACATCTGATCGGGGGTGCCTTCGAAAAGCCGGCCACAACCAAGCGCCATGAGGCTGTCGGCAGTAAAAACGGCGCTGATTTCGGGAAGGTGAAAGGCGATATGGCCCGCGGTGTGGCCCGAGACGTCGATCACATGGGCTTTAGTGCCAAGCACGTCGATCACGTCGCCCTCTGCGACCGCCAGATCAAGCTTGGGCAGACGATGCGCGTCTGCCGCCGCGCCCACGACCTTGGCGCCAAAGGCCTCGCGGAGCGGCTCGACACCGTCGATGTGATCCCAGTGGTGGTGCGTCAGAAGGATCAGATCGAGACCCCACCCCCGTTCTGCAAGCGAGGCCCGGATTGGGGCTGCGTCCGGCGCATCTATCAGGGCGGTCTGGCCGGTCTCGGCATTGTGCAGGAGATAGGCGTAATTATCTGCAAGACAGGGCAGGGTGACGAGTTCGAGGGGCATGGTAATCTCGCAATCGCTTGTTATGGTTGTCCCAGCCTGACGGAAAGGATCCCGGCCTGCAATGCACCTAGACGTGCTGGACCTGCGCAACTTCTACTACCGCAGCCCTTTGGGACGCGCGGCGCAAAAGGTCATCCGCGATCAGCTTGTGTCGATCTGGCCCGAGGCCAAGGCGCAATGCGTGGTGGGCTATGGCTTTGCCGTGCCGCTCTTGCGCCCCTATCTCGGCGAGGCGCGGCGGGTGATCGGCCTGATGCCGGGGCCGCAAGGCGTCATGCCTTGGCCCGCGGGTATGCCCAATGTCAGCGTGCTGTGCGAAGAGGCCGAGTGGCCGATCCAGACGGGCGCGGCCGACAAGCTGGTGTTGATGCATGGCCTTGAGACCGCGGAAAACCCTTCGGCGGTGCTTGATGAATGCTGGCGGGTTCTTGGCCCCGGTGGTCGGGCCGTATTCATCGTTCCGAACCGGGCTGGCATCTGGTCGCGGTCGGACAAGACGCCCTTTGGCTATGGCCGCCCCTATTCGCTGGGCCAGCTCGAGGTGCAGCTGCGGCGGCATGGCTTTGCTACCGAGCGGGCCATGTCGACGCTCTATCAGCCACCGTCCTACCGGAAGGTCTGGCGCCGGATGGCGGGGCTTCTTGAGACAAGCGGGCGGCATCTGCCTGTCTTTGCCGCCGGCGGCGTACTCTTTGTCGAGGTATCCAAGCAGGTTCCTGCGACGAACAAGGGGGGGCTGGGCGAGGCCGTCCGCAGGCCGATGCGCGTTCTTGAGGGGATCGGTGCTGCGGAACCCAAGCCGAGCTATCGCGGGCCGGGCGTGCGCTAGGCCAGAATCGCCCCGGATTCGGTATTCCGGGCCGGTAAAGCGCCTTTTCCAGAAAATATTTTGCGCCCGTTAGCGGGATCATTCGCCAAGTGCCTGTGTTATATGGTTTCGCAAAGCATAATTGCCGCAGATAAAGCGCTGCTAGGCGGTTGCCCCACTCAAAAGGCTCTGCTACATCCGCCCTGATTTTACGCCCCCGGTATATCCGAGGGCTCCAAGGCTGCCCTCCTGCCGCTCTTCACCGGGTGAACGGACTGGGCCAAACACATCGGAAGGGTGGACGTGTCCGAACCAGCTTCGATCTCAACCGGCATCGCCAAGCGCTATGCCACCGCCGTTTTTGAACTGGCGAACGAGGAAAAGGGTCTCAAGACCCTTGAATCCGACATCGATGCACTGGACGCCGCGATCGAAGGATCGGCGGATCTGCGTGCGTTGATTTCTTCGCCGCTCTACAGCCGCGAAGACCAGGCGGATGCCATGACGGCACTTGCCAAGAAGATGAAACTCTCGGCGATCGTGACCAACACGCTCGCCCTGATGGCGTCGAACCGCCGCCTGTTTACCTTGCCCCAGCTGATCTCGGCGCTGCGCGACCGTATTGCTGAGGAAAAGGGCGAAGTGACGGCCGAGGTTGTCAGCGCGAAAGCCCTGACCAAGACCCAGGCCGACAAACTTGCCAAGACGCTCAAGGCGCAGATCGGCAAGACCGTCAAGATCAATGCGACCGTGGATGAAAGCCTCATCGGCGGTCTTATCGTTAAGGTGGGCTCGAAGATGATCGATACCTCGATCGCCTCCAAGCTCAGCGCTCTCCAGAACACCATGAAAGAGGTCGGATAATGGCGATCCAAGCTGCAGAAATTTCTGCGATCCTGAAAGGGCAGATCAAGAACTTTGGCCAAGAAGCCGAAGTTGCCGAAGTTGGCCGCGTGCTGTCGGTCGGTGACGGTATTGCCCGCGTCTACGGTCTGGACAACATCCAGGCCGGTGAAATGGTCGAATTCCCCGGTGGTATCCGCGGGATGGCCCTGAACCTCGAGACCGACAATGTCGGTTGCGTTATCTTCGGTTCGGACCGCGACATTAAAGAAGGCGACACCGTCAAACGCACCAAGGCCATCGTGGACGTTCCCGCTGGTGACGAGCTGCTTGGCCGCGTTGTCGACGCGCTCGGCAACCCGCTCGACGGCAAAGGTCCGATCAAGACCAAGACCCGCCGCATCGCCGACAGCAAAGCCCCGGGCATCATCCCCCGTAAATCGGTCCATGAGCCGATGGCGACCGGCCTCAAGTCGGTTGACGCGATGATCCCGATTGGCCGTGGCCAGCGCGAGCTGATCATCGGCGACCGTCAGACCGGCAAGACCGCAATCGCGCTCGACACCATTCTGAACCAGAAGTCCTACAACGAAGCCGCTGGCGATGATGAGTCGAAGAAGCTCTACTGCGTCTACGTCGCCGTCGGTCAGAAGCGTTCGACCGTTGCCCAGCTTGTGAAAAAGCTCGAGGAAAACGGCGCTCTGGAATACTCGATCGTCGTGGCCGCCACCGCGTCCGACCCGGCGCCGATGCAGTTCCTTGCTCCCTACGCCGCGACCGCGATGGCCGAGCACTTCCGTGACAACGGCCGCCACGCTCTGATCATCTACGATGACCTCTCCAAGCAGGCCGTTTCGTATCGTCAGATGTCGCTCCTCCTTCGCCGTCCGCCGGGACGTGAAGCCTATCCGGGCGACGTTTTCTACCTGCATTCGCGCCTTCTCGAGCGTTCCTCGAAGCTCAACGAAGACAACGGCTCGGGCTCGCTGACCGCTCTTCCGGTCATCGAAACCCAGGGCGGCGACGTGTCGGCCTTTATTCCGACCAATGTGATCTCGATCACCGACGGTCAGATCTTCCTCGAGACCGAACTCTTCTATCAGGGTATCCGTCCGGCCGTGAACACCGGTCTGTCGGTGAGCCGCGTGGGTTCGTCGGCTCAGACCAACTCGATGAAGTCGGTCGCCGGTCCGGTCAAGCTGTCGCTCGCCCAGTACCGCGAGATGGCCGCCTTCGCCCAGTTCGGTTCCGACCTCGACGCCGCGACCCAGCAGCTCTTGAACCGTGGTGCCCGTCTTACCGAGCTCATGAAGCAGCCGCAGTACTCGCCGCTGACCAACGCCGAAATCGTCTGCGTGATCTACGCCGGCACCAACGGCTATCTCGACAAGGTTGCCGTCAAGGACGTTGGCCGTTTCGAGGCTGGTCTCCTGAAGCACCTGCGCAATAACCGCGCCGATGTTCTCGAGTGGCTGACCAAGGAAGACCCCAAGATCAAGGGTGACGCCGAGGCCAAGCTCAAGGCCGCTATCGACGAATTCGCTAAGGATTTCGCCTGATTTCGTGGCTTTGGATAAGGAGACAAGGCAGTGCCTAGTCTAAAGGACCTGAAAAATAGGATCGCGTCGGTCAAATCGACCCGCAAGATCACCAAGGCCATGCAGATGGTGGCCGCCGCGAAACTACGGCGGGCACAGGATGCGGCCGAGCAGGCCCGCCCCTATACCGATCGCTTCAATGCGGTTTTGGCGGGGCTTGCCGCCTCTGTCGGCGGATCGGACTCTGCCCCCCGGCTTCTGTCGGGTACGGGGTCCGACAAGGTCCACCTTCTGGTGGTCATGACGGCGGAACGTGGCCTCTGCGGTGGTTTCAACTCCTCGATCGTCAAGCTCGCCCGCACCCGTGCGGCCGAGCTGGTCGCGGCAGGCAAGACCGTCAAGATCCTCACTGTCGGCAAAAAGGGCCGCGAACAGCTGCGCCGCGATTGGGCCAGCCACTTCGTTGCTCACGTTGACCTGTCGGCCGTTCGCAAACTTGGTTACACCAACGCCCAGGACATCGCCCGCGACCTTCTGGGCCGCTTCGATGCCGGCGAGTATGATGTCGCCACCATCTTCTTCAGCCGCTTTCAGTCGGTGATCGCTCAGATCCCGACCGCACAGCAGATCATCCCGGCCAAATTCGAAGAGGCCGAGGCAGGCGCCGCAACGCTCTATGACTATGAGCCGAGCGAAGAGGCGATCCTGGCCGACCTGCTGCCGCGCGGCGTGGCTACGCAAATCTTTGCGGCGCTCCTCGAGAACGCAGCGTCCGAACAGGGCGCGCGGATGAGCGCGATGGACAACGCAACCCGCAACGCCGGTGACATGATCGACCGTCTGACCATTGAGTTTAACCGCTCGCGTCAGGCCGTCATCACTAACGAGCTGATTGAAATTATTTCGGGCGCGGAAGCGCTCTAACGGAACTGGAGAAATCCCATGGCTAAATCGAAAGGCAAAGTGACCCAGGTCATCGGCGCCGTCGTGGACGTGCGGTTCGAGGGCGAGCTGCCCGCGATCCTTAACGCGCTGACCACCGACAACAACGGCAAGAAGCTGGTGCTCGAAGTCGCTCAGCACCTTGGCGAAGACACCGTTCGCACCATCGCTATGGACGCGTCCGAAGGCCTCGTCCGCGGTCAGGAAGTGCTCGACACCGGCGCTCCGATCTCGGTCCCGGTCGGCGACGCGACCCTCGGCCGTATCCTCAACGTCGTCGGCGAGCCGGTGGACGAAAAGGGCCCGGTGAAGGCGAAGGAAACCCGCGCCATCCACCAGCCGGCCCCCGAGTTTGCCGATCAGGCGACCGAGTCGCCAAAGCGCTGGCCGTTTGTGGCGCCATCCGCGAAATGGAGCGCGCACGGACCGGTGTTGCGCAGAGCGGCGGTGACGGTAATCGTTTTGTAATGGCCCTGGGGCACGAGGAGCCGGCAGCGCTCGCCGCGTGGGCGCGGCCGTAGCGGCGGGCCATGT
>JALRLK010000143.1 GCA_023254495.1 Marivivens sp.
GGGGAAGCGGATGACGGCGAATGCGTCGGCCATACCCAACCAAGGGCCAAGAAAGCCGAGGGTCGTGGCCAGAATGGCGAGAAGCGCGAGGATTACCCAAAGAACGCGGAGCATGATCTACCTTACTTGAGTTCCGGGCAGAGGTTGGCCGATTATCGGCCCAATTCCCAGAGGAAATAGCGGAGGCCGGAGATGGAGATGGCAGAAGGCGGGTGCCTGTGTGGCGCGGTACGGATCAAAGCTGTAGGCGCACCGCTTCGGGTGGGGATTTGCCATTGCGTGGATTGCCGGAAGCATCACGGAGCGCTCTTCCATGCTTCGGCGATCTTCCCGAGCGCGCAGGTGGAAGTCGCAGGCGATACGCGGCATTTCCTAGGGTGGCATTTTTGCGGAACCTGAGGCTCGTCGGTCTATTCACAGAGCGGCGACGAGATGGAATTGCATCTGGGCATGTTCGACGCGCCCGACAGCTTTGTGCCGGGTTACGAGCTGTGGACGGTGCGGCGGGAACAGTGGTTGCCAGAGTTTTCCGGGTTGCAGCGGTTCGCGCAGGATCGGGAGTGAAACCCCTCCCCGAGAAATGAAAAAGGCCTCCGCGAACGGAGGCCTTTTCTTTAAGTCTGGTCTGAAAATCAGCCGCGCAACTTGGCGGAGGCTTTCCAGAGTGCCGGGAACAGAACGGCAGCCAGAGCGAGTTTCAGAGCGTCACCGATGAGGAAGGGGGTGAGGCCCTTTTCCACGGTCCATGCGAAGCTTTCGGCGTAGGGCATGGTGTTGAGCCATGCGAGGCCGGGGATGTAGATCAGGGCGTTGCCGACGATCATTGCGGCTGCCATTTTCAGTGCCGAGCGGTCCCAGCCTTTTTCGGCGAAGTAGCCAAGCGCGATGGTGGCAAGGACGTAGCCCATGAGATAACCGCCGGTGCCGCCCATCATGTAGGTGAGGCCGTTCTTCTCAGCGGAGGAACCTGCGAACACGTCGAAGCCGAGGGTACCGATCAGCATATAGCCGAGGATGGTGGCGAGGCCGAGGCGTGCGCCGTATGCGGCACCGATGGAGAGCACGGCGAAGGTGCCCATGGTGACCGGAACCGGCCACATCGGAACTTTGATCTTGGCGGCAACTGCCAGCGCGGCGATGCCCAGAACAACAAGAGCAACCTGCTTCAGGCGAAGTGCGGTGCCTTGGTTGGCGCCGAAAACGTCGGTCAGGACGCGGGCGGATGCAGTCATGGTCGTTTCCTCTTCCCTATTGGAATTCTGCGTAGCGGCATGAATGCCCTGACAAGGGCTTTCCCGCAAGAGGTGTTGCGCTAACATATGTTGGTTTACCCGCTATCGAATGTAGTGGGAGTGCATTTCGTAGTCTTTGCGCGGGCCTTTCACTCGCCATGTGGCAGACCATTCCGGCCAGCGGGAGAAATCATAGCGCACGTCGTATTGATCGGGATCGCACCAATGCGCGGCGGCTGCGTGGCCATCCGGCCGGAACGCGTGGAAGAAGCGACCATCGTCGAAATAGACAGCGATTCCCTCGCCATCAGCGCGCCACTCGTAGCGGCGCTCGGCGGAGAAACTTGTGGTGCCGATCGTCAGCGTTCCGGTTTCGGTGAGGAGGAGGCCCTCGTTCTGGGGCGTGAATCGCACCTCGCCGATGAATTGGCCATCCATGCCCAAATGGTCGGAAATCTGGCGCCGTACGCGCCAGAGACCTGTAAAATCCGACAAACCGATCATCTGCGGCACCATGGACCCCCTGCCCTGCTTGCCCTGAAGCATAACGGCAGGTAAGGACGCCGCCAACTGCTGCCCCTGCGGCCACGCGCCGCCCTTTTTTAGGAGCCCGCCGATGATCCCTCGCTATTCCCGCCCTGAGATGGTGAAAATCTGGTCGCCCGAGACCAAGTTTAAGATCTGGTACGAGATCGAGGCCCATGCCTGCGACGCCATGGCCGATCTGGGCGTGATCCCGCGCGAGAATGCGGATGCGGTGTGGAAAGCCAAGGATGTGGAATTCGACGTGGCGCGCATCGACGAGATCGAGGCAGTTACCAAGCATGACGTGATCGCCTTCCTCACGCACCTCGCCGAACATATGGGCAGCGAGGAAGCCCGTTTCGTGCATCAGGGCATGACCTCTTCGGACGTTCTTGACACCTGCCTCAACGTGCAGCTGGTGCGGGCGGCCGACATCATGATCAAGGATATGGACGCGCTTCTGGCAGCGCTGAAAAAGCGCGCGATGGAGCACAAGATGACGGTGCGCGTGGGCCGTAGCCACGGCATCCACGCCGAACCTACCACGATGGGCCTCACCTTTGCGC
This sequence comes from Marivivens sp., assembly GCA_023254495.1. Taxonomy (GTDB): domain Bacteria; phylum Pseudomonadota; class Alphaproteobacteria; order Rhodobacterales; family Rhodobacteraceae; genus RFZI01. The sequence goes on from JALRLK010000143.1 coordinate 2,324, forward strand.
GCTTCTACGCCGAGATGGACCGCAACCTTGCCCGCCTGAAACTGGCACGTGAGGAAGTGGCGACGGGCGCGATTTCGGGGGCTGTTGGGACGTTTGCCAATATCGATCCGCGCGTGGAAGAGCATGTCTGCGCCAAGCTGGGCCTCAGCCCCGAGCCGATCTCGACGCAGGTGATTCCCCGCGACCGTCACGCGATGTTCTTCGCCACGCTGGGTGTGATCGCCTCGTCGATCGAAAACGTCGCCATTGAAATCCGCCACATGCAGCGCACCGAAGTTCTGGAAGGCGCGGAATTCTTCTCGATGGGCCAGAAGGGCTCGTCGGCGATGCCGCACAAGAAGAACCCGGTTCTGACCGAGAACCTGACGGGCCTCGCCCGCCTCGTCCGCATGACCGTGATCCCCGCAATGGAGAACGTGGCGCTCTGGCACGCAATCAAACATGAACGCCAACGAGGTCATCTCGAACCGCGCCATCGAGATGCTCGGTGGCGTGATGGGTTCGAAAAAGCCCGTCCACCCCAACGACCACTGCAACATGGGCCAGTCGTCGAACGACACTTTCCCGACCGCGATGCACGTGGCCATCGCCATGCACGCCCGCGACGTGCTGATCCCCGGGCTTGAAAAACTCTCGAGTGCGCTCTGGGCAAAGTCGGCCGAGTTCAAAGACATCATCAAGATCGGCCGTACCCATACGCAGGACGCGACCCCGCTGACGCTGGGGCAGGAGTTCTCGGGCTATGCCACGCAGGTCGACAAGGGCATCCGCCGGATCGACGCTTGCTTGGGCGATATCTACGAGCTGGCCCAAGGCGGCACCGCCGTGGGCACGGGCCTCAACACCAAGAAAGGCTTTGACGCCCGCGTGGCCGCCGCGATTGCAGAGATCACCGGCCTCCCCTTCGTCACCGCGCCCAACAAGTTCGAAGCGCTCGCCGCGCATGATGCGATGGTGATGTTCTCGGGCGCCCTGAAAACGGTCGCCGCCGCTCTCTTCAAGATCGCTAACGATATGCGCCTTTTGGGCTCCGGCCCGCGCTCGGGTCTTGGCGAGCTGATCCTGCCGGAGAACGAGCCCGGCTCGTCGATCATGCCCGGTAAGGTCAACCCGACCCAAGCCGAAGCGCTGACCATGGTCTGCGCCCATGTCATGGGCAACGACGCCGCCGTGGGCTTTGCCGGATCGCAGGGCCATTTCGAGCTCAACGTCTATAACCCGATGATGAGTTATAACGTCCTACAATCCATGCAGCTTCTGGGCGATGCGGCCGCGTCCTTCACCGACAACATGGTGGTCGGCACGCAGGCCAATACCGCGCGGATCGACAAGCTGATGAAGGAAAGCCTGATGCTGGTGACGGCGCTTGCCCCCACCATCGGCTATGACAACGCCACCAAGGTCGCCAAGACCGCGCACAAGAACGGCACGACCCTGCGGGAAGAGGCGATTGCTCTCGGATTTGTCGATGGCGAGACCTTCGACAAGATCGTGCGCCCCGAAGACATGATCGGCCCGAAGGGCTGATCATGGCCGAGCCGATCAACCTCAACAGGGTCCGCAAGGAGAAGAGCCGCGCCGAGGCCAAGGCTCAGGCCGATGCCAATGCGGTCAAGTTCGGCCGCACCAAGGCGCAGCGCCTTCTCGAGACCGCCCGCGAAGACCTCGCGGCGCGGCGGCTCGATCAGCTGAAGTTTGACGACGAATGAGCGGCCGCCCCGTCAAGCGTTCTCTCACGCTCAAGGGGCACCGCACCTCGGTTTCGCTCGAAGATGAATTCTGGAAGGCGTTTCGCGCGGCGGCCGAGGAAGAGGGCCATACCCTCAATGCCCTCGCCGCCGAGATCGACGCGGGCCGAGGCGATGTTGGCCTTGCCTCGGCGATCCGCGTCTGGGTTCTACAGCGGCTTCAGCGGCGCTCGCTGGGATAGATCGACTCGCGGATCGTCCGCATGTCGATACGTTCGAGCTTGGAATCGAGGCGGCTCGGATAGGCCTGAACCGGCTTCGGCGCCAGCTGTCCCAAGAGCATCCCCACCGGATAGAGCGCGGCGATCACCGGACCTTTCCGCAAGCGCATGAGCCGCCTCAGCGCTCCGGTCGAGATATAGATCCACGCGGTGCGCACAAGTTGAAGATAGGTCGCGGGGATCGAGCGGGCCATGCTGGTCTGAACAATGTCGGACCAGACGAGAACATCGACCTCGGCTTCAACCTCGGCCTGCTCGATCCGCGCCCGAACGCTCCAGCCATAGGTGCCGCCTGCCTCGCGCGGGCGCAGCGCCAGCTCATACCTGCTGATCGCCTCCTGCGCGGCTCCTTCCGTGCGATAGAGCTCACGATAGCGGCGCGGGGGAATCAGATTGTAGCCGGGGATATAGATCACCCGCCTGCGCCTCACCTACCCTGCTGCCTCGCCCACGCTCGACCCCGCCTTTCCCGCTTGCGGGCCAGACTAGCGTGGAGAGGCCGAAAGACCAGCCCCTAGCCGAGCGCGGCCAGCCCCGGGAGCGTTTCGAGGAGCCAGTAGCTCAGCGCACTGAACTGGCCAGTGATCATCAAAAGACCGACCGTCCAGAGAAGGAGGCCCGAAACCTTCTCGATCCGGTCCATGTGGCGCTTCATCCACCCCATGACGCCCTTGAGGCTGGGAAAGAAGGCCGCGACCGCGAGGAAGGGAATGCCAAGCCCCGCCGCATAGGCCGCCAAAAGGACCGTGCCCCGTGCCACGCTGCCTTCGGACGCCGCAAGCCCGAGGATCGCCCCGAGGATCGGGCCGAGACAGGGCGTCCAGCCGAAAGCAAAAGCAAGGCCAAGGAGATAGGCGCCAAAAGCCGAGCCGCTCTGGTTGCCTGCGTCCAGCCGCGCCTCGCGGTCGAGAAAGCGGATGCGAAAGACCCCGAGAAGATGCGCGCCAAACACCATGATCAGAAGGCCCGCGCCAAAGAGGAACCAGTCCTGCCATTGCAGGAAGATCCGCCCCACCGCCGAAAAGGCAAAGCCCAACAAAAGGAAGACGGTCGAAAGGCCCAGAACAAAAAACGACGCCGACAAAAGCGCACGACGCCGTGCGCGGCCGGAATGATCCATGTCTGCGAGGCTCACACCACCCATATAGGCAAGATAGGGCGGCACGATGGGCAAGACGCAAGGCGAGAGGAAGGAAAGAAGGCCCGCGGCCAGCGCAATGAACATGGCCGGCAGAAGCGAGGCGTCGAGAAGGGTCGCGGTGTCGAGCATTCGGAAATCCTTTGCCTCGACATATGCGAGCGCAGCTTGGAGGTCACGCCGGAATTGCCCGCCTCACGAGAGGGTGACCCAAGACAAAACGCCGCCCCCGATCTCGCGAGGGCGGCGTGAAGTTGAAATCGGTGTCCTAGCGGCCGAGCGACCACCAGCCCTTGCGCTTGGGCTTCGAGGGCTCTTCTGTCTGCGCCAGCGCAGGTTCGGCCTTGGCCTCGGGCTCGGATGCGGCTTCGGCGGCATGAACCTCCACCGGGGCCTCGGCCTCGGCCGCCTTCTTGACCGGAGCCTTGCGGCTGCGCGTGGTCTTGGGCTTGGCCGGTGCCTCCTCGGCTGGCGCATCAGCGGCGGGGGTTTCAGCGGCAGGCGCGTCCTCGGCCTTCACCTCTTCGTCCTTGGCCTTCTTGGCCGGAGCCTTGCGGCTGCGTGTGCTCTTTGCCTTGGCGGGCGCTTTCTCTTCGGGAGACACGGTTTCCGCCTCTACCGCGGCCTCCTCAGCGGGAGCCTCGTCTGCCTTGGGCTTGCGCGACCGGCTGCGGGACGATTTCTTCTTGGCCGGAGCCTCAGCCTCGGCTTCGGCAGCCGGAGCCTTTTCGGTCACCGCCTCTTCCGGCGCGGCTTCAGCGGCCTGAGGCTCATCGGCCTCGTCGCTTTCGCCCTCGTCCCCCTGATCGGCGGCGCCCTCCTGCTCTTCGGCAGCGCCATTGCCACCCCGACGACGGCGACGGCGACGACGGCGCTTCTTGGGTTTATCCCCATTCTCGCCCGACGCGGCAGGAGCTGCCTCGGCCTCTTCGGCCTCGTCGGCCTCGTCCTCGACAACCAGATCGTCCTCGTCCTCTTCGATCAGAATGGTCGAAGCGGTGATCGGCGCGGCTTCGGGGACGATACGGGTGGCAGTCTTGAACTTCTCGATGGCGAAATCGGGCGAAACCAACGTCACATCGCATTCGATCCGCACGGCCATGCCGTAACGGGCCTCGATGGCGGCGATATGCTCGCGCTTCTGGTTCATCAGGAAGTTGGCGATGCCGACAGGCGCCCGCACCAGAACCTCTTTCGAGCGGCCGCGCACGCCTTCTTCCTCAAGCTGGCGCAGGATCGAGAGGGCCACGTTGTCGTCCGAGCGCAGAAGGCCCGTGCCGTGGCAATGCGGGCACGGCTGGGTCGTGGCCTCGAGCATACCGGGGCGCAGGCGCTGGCGGCTCATCTCGAGAAGGCCAAAGCCCGAGATACGGCCGACCTGAATGCGGGCGCGGTCGGTCTTGAGCTTGTCTTTCAGGCGCTTTTCAACGGCGGTGTTGTTCTTGCGCTCGTCCATGTCGATGAAGTCGATGACGATGAGACCAGCCAGATCGCGCAGGCGCAGCTGGCGGGCCACCTCGTCGGCGGCTTCGAGGTTGGTCTTGAGCGCGGTCTGCTCGATCGAGCCTTCCTTGGTGGCTCTCCCTGAGTTCACGTCGATCGCCACAAGCGCCTCGGTCACACCGATGACGATATAGCCACCCGAGGGAAGCTGGACGGTCGGGTTGAACATCCCCGAGAGATACCCTTCGACCTGATAGCGCGCGAAAAGCGGCAGCTGCTCGGCATAGGGTTTCACGTTCTTGGCGTGGGACGGCATGATCATTTTCATGAAGTCCTTGGCCGAACGATAGCCGGCCTCGCCCGCGACGATCACCTCGTCGATCTCTTTGGAATAGAGATCGCGGATCGTGCGTTTGATGAGGTCGCCCTCTTCATAGATCTTGGCTGGTGCTATGGATTTCAGCGTCAGCTCGCGGATCTGCTCCCAGAGGCGCTGGAGGTATTCATAGTCGCGCTTGATCTCGGCCTTGGTCCGCTGGCTGCCTGCCGTGCGGATGATGAGGCCCGCGCCATCCGGAACGTCGATCTCGGCGGCGATTTCCTTGAGCTTCTTGCGGTCGGCGGCGTTGGTGATCTTGCGGCTGATGCCGCCGCCACGGGCGGTGTTGGGCATCAAGACACAGTATCGGCCCGCGAGCGAGAGATAGGTCGTCAGCGCCGCGCCTTTGTTGCCGCGCTCTTCCTTGACCACCTGCACCAGCATGATCTGGCGGACCTTGATGACCTCTTGGATCTTGTAGCGCTTGGGGCGCGGCTTGCGAACGGGGCGTACCTCTTCGCTGTCGTCCTCTTCGGCGACGCTTTCGATGGTGTCGTCCTTCTCGACGGTCTCGACCGAGCCTTCGCCCTCGTCCTCTTCGTCGTCATCGCTTGCCGGAGTGTCGACCGGCGTTTCCGCCACGGTCTCCATCGGGCTCAGAGCCTCGCCCTCGCCCGCATCTTCCGCGCCGTTGACCTCTTCGGCATCGTCGTCGAAATCGACAACCTCCATGCCCGAGATGCTCACGTCATCGCGGTCCACCTCGGCGGTGGCGACGATATCGCCCGACTCGCGGTTGGCGGCGCTCGATTTCGACCGCGAGCGCGAGCGGCGCGAGCGGCTTACCTTGCGGGGCTTGTCGACATCTTCGGTCTCGGCCTCGCCTTCATCGCGCAGGCTCTCGGCATAGGCCCGCTCTTCGGCGATCAGCGCCTCGCGGTCAGCGATCGGGATCTGATAGTAATCGGGGTGGATCTCCGAGAAAGCCAGAAATCCGTGCCGGTTGCCACCGTAATCAACGAAGGCGGCCTGCAGCGACGGCTCGACGCGCGTGACCTTGGCGAGGTAGATGTTTCCAGCGAGCTGGCGCTTCGACTGGCTTTCGAAATCAAATTCTTCGACTTTGTTTCCGTCCACCACAATAACGCGGGTTTCTTCCGCGTGCGTGGCGTCGATCAGCATTTTCTTTGCCATTTTGTCCATTCACACGCCTTGCCCCAGGACGCCCCGGTGGGGCGACTGTGGATACGGCGTGATTTATCTGAGCGAGATGCGCATGGTCAGGGGCGAGGTCCGAAGGGGCCTGTCGCATACATCCTGTCGCCAAAGCGCTTCTCATCGCGTTTGCACTCCGACCCCGCAAGCGGGGCCCGTTCATGTGCCCGGACGCGTCTGAAACCTCGCGCTGCCCAGGGCAATTCTCCGGCCCCGAGGGGCCAAATCCTCTGATCAGGAGACCGGCGCGCTATGGCCGGAGGAATCCCGAAACAGTGAAACTCACCGGACGATCCCGCACGCCATCGTGCGAACGCCCGTGGTCCCTACATAAGGGGGAATGGGGGCCAGAGACAATGGGCAAGTTTCGCGGGGGGTGCCGAAGGGCCGATCAACCGTCGATTGCGAGGTCAGAGATAGTCCGACCGCTGCAGGTTATACTTGGCCATCTTCTCGTTCAGCGTCCGGCGCGGCAGGCACAACTCGTCCATCACCGCCACGATCGAGCCCTTGTGGCGGCGCATGGTGTTGTCGATGAGCATCCGCTCGAAGGCCTCGACAAACTCCTTGAGCGGCTTGCCCTCGGTGGTCATTGCGGGGCGCGCATCATCGGTATCGGCCATCAGGAGCGAGGCGATCGAGCCGGTGCCGCGGCGGCTTTGCAGCACGGCGCTTTCGGCCACATTGATGAGCTGGCGCACGTTGCCGGGCCACGGGGCCTGCAAGAGCTGGGCAGCTTCCTGAGCACTCACCTGCGGCGCGTCACAGCCGTATTCCTCGGCGAACTGGTCGCTGAGGGCGGTGAAGAGCGTCAGCACATCCTCGCCCCGCTGGCGCAGGGGCGGCACGATGATCCGCATGGCGGCAAGACGATAGAAGAGATCGGGGCGCAGGACGCTTTCGCAGGTCTTGTCCTGTTCCTGAAGGTTGCAGATGGCGACGATACGGGTCTCGGGCGGGTTGCCCTGATCGTTGATCGCGGTCATCAGGCGGGCCTGAAGGACGGGGTTCAGCGCCTCGATATCCTCCAAAACCACCGTGCCCCCCCGCGCCTCTTCGATCGCAGGGATAGGCTCGTCATCATGGGCGGGGCCGAAGAGGCGGCGATTGAGGGCGTCCTCGTCGAAGGCCGAACAGGCGATCAGCACGAATTTCTTCGAAGCCCGCGCACCCACCGCATGAAGAGCGTGCGCAACGAGCGTCTTGCCGGTGCCGGTTTCGCCTTCGATCAACACATGGCCGTCGGCCTGCCCGATATCGAGGATATCCTCGCGCAGCCGCTCCATGGCGGGGCTCGACCCGATGAGCTTTTTCATCAAGGACGAGCCGTCAGACAATTCCTTCCGCAAAGCGCGGCTGTCGAGTGTCAGGCGGCGGGCCTGCGTCGCCTTCTTGGCCAGCTCGGTCATCCGGTCGGGGTTGAAGGGCTTTTCGAGGAAGTCATAGGCGCCGATCCGCATTGCCTCGACCGCAATCGGCACATCGCCGTGGCCGGTGATCATGATCACAGGCAGGGTCGAATCTACACCTTTGAGTTTCCGCAGAAACTGCATCCCGTCCATGCCGGGCATCTTGATGTCGGACACGACAATGCCGGGATAATCGGGGCTTAGGCCCTTGAGCGCATCCTCGGCGCTGGCAAAGGTTTCCGTGTCGAATCCCGACAGGGCCAGCCACTGGCTGATCGACTGCCGCATATCCTTTTCGTCATCGACGATTGCGATCTTCATCGCTTTGCTCATCGCCCTACTCCGCTGCCTCGACGTCTTCTTTATAAATAGGGAGCTGGACTTCAAATACAGCCCCCCCTTCCGGCGCGTTATGGGCGGTAAGCCGCCCACCAAGCTCGTTCACGATGCCGGACGAAATCGCGAGGCCAAGCCCGACCCCATCGCCCGGCTGCTTGGTTGTGTAGAAGGGCTCAAACAGCGCATCGAGATTGTCGATACCGGGGCCGTTGTCTCGGACACTGAGCCGAACGGTATCGCCCACGGTCAGGAGCACATCGACACTCGGGTCATCCTCGCCTTTGGTCGCATCAAGCGCATTTCTCAGGAGGTTGATGATCACCTGTTCAAGTCGCATCCGGTCGCCGAGGATCATCGCCGGTTCGGTTGGCAGGGTTCGGGTGATGGCCACATCCCGCGTCCTGAGTTGCGGCTCCATCATCGCCAGCGCGGAGGTCACGGCCTCGCGCGTATCGACCGGGGCAAAACTATCGGCGCCTTTGCGGGCATAGGATTTGAGCTGGCGGGTGATCGCGCTCATCCGCTCGATCAGGTCGTCAATCCGCTGGAAAGACGAGACAGCCTCATCCATCCGCCGCCGCTGCACCAAGAGCCGCGCGCCGGCAAGATAGGTCTTCATGGCCGCCAATGGCTGGTTCAGCTCGTGACTGACCGCCGCGGACATTTCACCAAGTGCGGCAAGTTTGGAGGATTGGGCAAGGCTCTGCTCGGCCACCTGAAGCGTTTTTTCCACCCGCTCGCGCTCGGCTATTTCCCTTTGAAGCCTGAGGTTTAGAGCGCGAAGCTGCGCCGATTCCTGCTGTGAAAAAAGAAGGCGGCTCGTTGCCTTGCGTGATGAGACCCAAAAGACCAATGCCAGCAAGAGCGCAAAACCCATGATCTCGAGCGCCAGAACGCCGTTCACTTTCTCGCGGATCGACGTGTAGGTGGTGAAAGTCACCATCCGCCAGCCTTGGAACGGTACGCGCGTTTCCTGCCGCAAGACCGCTTCACCCTGCAGATAGGCATCGGCGGAAACCGTGGTCCAATCCTGTGTGGCGCGGATCGCCTTTTCGATGGCCGATGGAGCAGACTGGCGCGCCAGAGCGGCCCCCTCTTCCAGCCCGTTCCAACGCGGCTCGGTCGACAGAACGATCGCGCCGGTGCTGTCAGTGACAAACACAGCGTCCGAAACACCCGCCCAGCCCGAAACGAGCCGCTGCAAATCGACCTCGACAGTGAGGACGCCAAGCGGAATGCCGCCTTCGTCGATCCGCCGGGAATAGACAAAGGAATAGGTGCCCGTCTCGGTCTGAAACAGCGTGAATACCGTCACATTGGAGCGAAGCGCATTGATGAAATACGGATCACCACGATGTAACTCGCCGATGTGGCTCCGGTCGGTCGCGGCAACGGTGCGTCCGCCACTGTCGAGCAGCATCAGAGAGGCGGCGCCGATCTCGTCGACATAGCTCAGCAGGCGCTGGCTAGACGCGGTAAACTCGTTGTTTTTGAGAGCCCCGATCAGTTCAGCATCCCGGGCCAGAAGCTGGGGAACGATGGAGTTGCGCTGCAACTCGCTGATCAGGTTGCCCACATAGAGCGTCATCCTGACCTCGGCGCGGCTTCGGGTGGCTTCGGTGTAGCGCTCGGTCAGGAGCTGGTTGGTCAGAACAATGACCCCGATCGCCATTGCGAGGATAAAGCCGTTAAGAAGCCGCCAAAACCAGCGGCCCCAGTTCCCCTGTTGGGGCGAAGTGGCGTCAATATCGCTCATAAAGCCAGACTAGGGCCGCCCCGCTGAACCCACAAGCGCGAGGAGTGGCGGCCTATCTCAGGCGGCGGTCATTTGCGCAAGGAGGCTTGCGAAAAGCGGCCTGCCGTCGGTGCTGCCGTGCGCCGGATCAACGGCGCGTTCGGGGTGCGGCATCATCCCAAGGACACGGCGATTGTCGGACAGGACGCCTGCAATATCGGCAACCGCGCCATTGGGATTTTCGGCATAGGTAAAGGCGATGCGGTCTTCACCTTTCAGGCGGGCCAGCGTGTCCTGATCGACGAAATAGTTGCCGTCATGGTGCGCGATCGGCACGTCGATCTCGGCGCCCTTGGCATAGCCGCTGGTGAAGGCGCTGTCGGAGGTTGCAACCTTCAGCTTCACCGTCTTGCAGACGAATTTGAGACCTGCGTTCCGCATCAACGCGCCCGGCAAAAGGCCGGTCTCGGTCAACACCTGAAAGCCATTGCAGACCCCAAAAACGAAACCGCCTCGTCCCGCGTGTTCGATCACCGCTTGCGAGACAGGCGATTGGGCCGCGATGGCGCCACAGCGCAGATAGTCGCCAAACGAGAACCCGCCCGGAACCGCCACCAGATCGACGCCGGAAGGCAGCTTGGCATCCTTGTGCCAGACCATGGTCACATCGGCGCCCGCCTGACGCAGGGCCACGGCCATGTCGCGATCACAGTTGGAACCGGGGAAGACGATGACGGCAGCTTTCATGGGGCGCTCCGGGTAGCTGAGTTGACCTGCCCATAAACTGAAATCGGGCGGAGGCAAAGTCCGATTGAGCGCCTCCGAGCCCCTTTTCCACGCGGCAAAACGCCCGACTTTCGCGCGGCAAAACAGATTCTCACCACAAAGTTTCCTTGCGCTGGCCCAAGCCGCGCCCTTGGAAAACCGGCTTTCCCACCGAAGGTGGCCGGGACTTGATCAAAGGTGGGACCATGATCTCAATCAGCTTCTGGGCACGCGGCGACAATTCGACAGCCAACAACGCGTCGATCAACTCGTTGAACACGTCACAATTTCGTGTGACCGAGCTGACCTTCGTCGCGGTTCCTGGCGCAAGTGAACCGGACGACCCCTATGGCGATATTATTCTCGATCCCAATAATGGCGGTGTCGATCCCGATACGCAGGTGATCATCAACGGTATCCAGATGGATTTTACCGTCGAGTTTTCCGGTCGATTGCCAATCACCAGAAATTCAGTGACTTGGGAGTGGCCGACAAGGAGGTCGTCGTCATTTCGGCTGGTGGACAACGCTACTACTTTATTACCGACGGTAGCGGAACATACGAGATTATGAATGCGCTTCCCACGGGCTCAATTCCTATCACGAATGTTACGACAGAGTCCGTGACGGTATGCTTTGCAAACGGCACCATGATCGCCACACCATCTGGGGAGCGTCTGGTTGAAGAACTCAAGGTTGGCGATCTGGTTCATACCGCCGATGGCGCGATCAAACCGATCCGCTGGATCGGCAAGCGGGAAATTTCGGTAGCCGATCTGATCTTCAAGAAAGAACTGCGCCCGGTTTGCATTGCCGCCAACAGCTTTGGGCCCGGCCTGCCCCATAGCGATCTATTCGTCTCCCGCCAGCACCGCGTCGCCATTGAAGGATGGACGGTCGAGATGCTTTTCGGAGAGGATCGCGTGCTGGCGCGTGCGGGCCATCTCGAACGAGGCGCCGTCCGCTCGGTCATCCCATCAAAGCCTGTGACCTACTACCACATTCTTCTCGACGAGCATGACCTCCTGATTTCCAACGGCCTTGCTGCCGAGAGTTTTCAGCCCGGTCCCGTCGGCATTTGCGCGCTCGACGATGCGGCACGCTGAGACCTCGAGGCGCTCGATCCTGCGCTTCTAGAAAAAGCCGCCACAGCCGTGGCGCTCAGCCTCAAATCCTATGAAACCGAGCTTCTGCTGCCCTATCTGTTCCCGGAAGCGCCGCAGATACTAGACCTCGCCGCCTAAAGCCTAGCGGCTAAAATCGGTAATCACCGCAACGCCCGGCGGGGTCGGCCCGTTGAACGCCGCCAACTCGCGCGAGGCTTCGGAAAGTGCGATGCGGCGGGTGACAAGCGGTGTCAGAACGACCCGCCCCGACGAAATGAGCGCCAAAAGGCTTGGATAGCGCCACGCGGGCATACCCCGTGTCCCGAAAAGCGCCAGCTGGCCGGAATAGACCGCGTCCATCGGGATCGGCATGGTCACGTGTTCGCCCGCGGGCATCCCCACCTGAACCATCCGCCCGAGCTTGCGGAGCGATTTCAGAGCGGGAACCGTCGTCGCCGGAACGCCGAGCGCTTCCAGCGCAACATCCGCGCCACCTCCGGTAAGCCTGCGAACCGCAGCCACCGGATCTTCCCGCGAGGCATCAATCACCGCATCCGCGCCGAGCGCGCGCGCGAAATCGAGTTTCTCCTGCACCACATCGACCACGATCACCCGCGCCCCGAGCGCCCGCCCGAGGATCAACGCCGAGGTGCCGACCCCGCCGCCACCAAACACCGCCAGCCATTCACCCGCGGCAAGGGCCGCCCGCCCCGTCAGCGCGTGCCACGCCGTTGTGGCGCGGCAGCCAAGGGCGGCGGCATGGGCGGGGTCCATCCCTTCGGGCAGGCCGGTCAGGTTGTGATCGGCGTGCGGCACGGCGATCTTTTCGGCAAAGCTGCCCGCCTGGGTGAAACCCGGTATCGCCTGATCGGCGCAAATCGTCTGATGCCCGGCGGCACAATCGGGGCATTGCCCACAGGCAAGGATGAAGGGCGCGATGACCCGGTCTCCGACCTTCCAGCGGCGCACCTGCGACCCCACGGCGATCACCTCGCCGCAATATTCATGGCCGGGAATGTGCGGCAAAGGCACAGGATCCGAACCGTTCCACGCGTGCCAATCCGACCGGCACACGCCGCAGGCAAGGACTCGCAACAGAACACCGTCCTGCGGGCAATCAGGATCGGGAAGCTCCTGAATTTCCAGAGAGGCATTAAACTCGGTCAGAACGGCGGCGCGCATGAGAGACTTCCGGTTATGCAGATCGCCGCAACCCTAGCCGCAGGGTGACGAAACGCTAGCCCTTGCGGGCGGAAACCAGCTCAAAACCGACAAGCGCGACAACGACGATCAGGAAACCCGTTGTTTGCAGCGCAGTCAGCCGCTCCCCGACGAGTGTCACCGCAAAGAAGATCATGAAAACCAACTCGAGAATGGACAGCACCGAGGCCTCGGTCGCCCCGAGGATCTTTGCCGCAACAAAGAAAAGCAAATACCCGAGCGTGAAGCCAAGCGCCGCCAGAAGAACGTAGAGCCACGCCGCCGCGGTCTGGAGATAAACCGTCTCGCCCGCCAGCCCGAGCGCCGGCAAGACCAAAGCCAGCGCGGCGAAATAAATGAGGCCCCAGACATTCATGTGCAAATTGGCCCTCACCGCGCTTAAAGCGGCTGTTGTCGCTGTTGTCGTCAAGATCACGGTGGTGATCCCGACAGACGATAGGAACGCGAGCCCAAGGCCCGTATAATTCAGGCCATCTAGGCTCCTTCGCTGCAACCTGAGCGCCAAAGCCACTCCGACGAATGCCATCGCGATCAGGATGATTTCGGCAAGGCTGAGCCGGGTCGTCCCCCGAAGGTGATTCACGATGGCGACAAAGATGGGATAGGTGAAGAAAATGACACTGGCGACAGCCACGTCGATATAGGCCACCGCGCCCATCCCGCCTCCGGCCGCCATCAAGAGCGCAACCCCCGCCGCGGCGGTCTTGGGAATGTGGCTTCGCGGCACCAGCAGTTTCTCGCGCCTTGCCCAGAGGAAAATGGCAAGGCCGCCTGCTCCGATAGCCGACCGAAGCACCAAAAGGCCTAGCGGGCTACACCCTCACCGTAGACGTGTTTCGCGGCATTGGGCATGATGCCGATGCAAACGGCGCCAAGCATCAGAATGATTAATCCCAGCCGCCGAGCACGAGGGGCAGACGAACCCTTCAAGGACATGGCGTCACTCACCCGCACCGCTAATTTTCGGCGTTAGGTTAAATCAGACAGCCAAGTTTCCAAAGAGCCCAGTGGGCAATCAAGCGATGTCGATCGTGTAGCTTTCGATGACCGTGTTCGCGAGAAGCTTCTCGCACATCTCGGTCACACGCGCCTTTGCGCCGGCCGCATCGGTATCGGCGAGATCGAGTTCGATCACCTTTCCCTGCCGAACGCCTTCAACACCGCCAAAACCGAGAGCGCCCAACGCGTGGCGCACGGCCTCTCCCTGCGGGTCGAGAACACCGTTCTTCAGCATTACATGAACGCGGGCTTTCATCGGGCAATCCTTAAGGCTTAATTGATCAGGGTCGGTTTGCTGCGCGGGTGGGTGACGTTCGAGGGCAGAACACCCAAGCGCCGCGCGACTTCGGTATAGGCGTCGGTCAGGCTGCCAAGGTCGCGGCGGAACACGTCTTTGTCGAGCTTCTGGCCGGTCTCGATATCCCACAGGCGGCAGCTGTCGGGGCTGATCTCGTCGGCGACGACAAGGCGGTGATAATCGTTGTCCCAGATCCGGCCGATCTCGATCTTGAAATCGATCAGTCGGATGCCGACGCCATGCATGACGCCAGACATAAAATCGTTGACCCGCAGGGCGATGGACACGATGTCGTCAAGGTCCTGCTGGCTCGCCCAGCCGAAGGCCACGATATATTCCTCGGGCACCAAGGGGTCGCCGAGCGCATCGTTCTTGTAGCTGAACTCGACGATCGGGCGCGGCAGCTGCGTGCCCTCTTCCATGCCGAGGCGCTTGGCCATCGAGCCCGCGGCATAGTTGCGCACGATCACTTCAAGCGGGATGATCTCGACCTGACGGATCAGCTGCTCGCGCATATTGAGCCGCTTGATGAAGTGGGTCGGCACACCGATTCCCTGCAAGCCGGTCATAAAGAACTCGGACAGGCGGTTGTTCAAAACGCCCTTGCCGTCGATCGTCGCCTTCTTGGCGCCGTTGCCGGCGGTGGCATCATCCTTGAAATACTGGACAAGCGTTCCCGGCTCGGGGCCTTCATAGAGAACCTTGGCCTTGCCTTCGTAAATCTTCTTGCGACGGGCCATGCCTACCTCTTGCCCACACGCGCGACTCCGCCATAGAGCCTCACAGACGTGCGTCACGTGGGCCTCATAGTCCAAGCCCTCCTTACGGGCAAGCGCATCCGCGGGCATATCAGGATTAACAGCAATTTCAGAGTAAGGACCAAAGCCTCATGTCCACTTTCGACGATCGCGAACACGCCTTCGAAGCCAAATACGCTCTCGACGCCGAGATGCAGTTCAAAGCCGCCGCACGCCGCGACAAGCTCGTGGGTCTTTGGGCCGCAGGTCTCATGGGCAAGTCGGAAGAGGATGCCAAGGCCTATGCCGCCGATGTCGTGCGCGAGGATCTCAAGCACGCGGGCGACGAGGACGTATACGAAAAGCTGGCCGCCGATCTTGGCAGCCTTGCAGATGAGGCGACCATTCGCGACAAGATGAAAGAGCTTCACCTTGTCGCCAAGGATCAGATCATGAAGGAAGTTGGCTGATCGCGACGCAATAGATTGCAGTCCTGAGGAATATGCGGCGCTCGGCACAAGCCGGGCGCCGATTGTTTTGCCTCTTAACCCGACCTTCACCGGAGCTGGCTAGCCTGACCTCAGGTGGTGAGACGGGAGCATTTCATGGACATCGGGAACCGACGCGCCTTCGGCGCACGCATTTGGCACCTTTGGCCGGTTGCCGCTTTGGGCGCCAGCGTCTGGATTCTTGCAAAACGGCTTGAGGGTGTCGAACTCTCCCATGTTCTTGATGCCGTCCTCGCTGTCTCGCCGCTTGGTTGGGTTGGCGCGATTGCGGCAACATGGCTCAGCTTGGCCGCAGTCGGCCAGTACGATGCCATCCTGCACCGTGTCCTGAATACCGGCATTTCGCCAAGGATTGCGCGACGAACCGGCCTCATCGCGATCTCGATTGCCCAAACGGCGGGCTTCGGCACGCTGGTCTCTGCTTTGGTCAGATGGCGTTCTTTGCCCAATTGGTCGCTTTGGGAAGCAGCGCGGTTTTCTCTTCGGGTCAGCTTCTCGTTCCTTCTCCTTTGGTCTTTGTTGGCTGCACTTGCGGTCGCGTTTTGGACCGCGGCCCCAAAGACGGCGGTATGGGCCGCGGCTGGAGGGCTGATTGTGTTTGGGATCGTCGCTGGCGCACCGCCCCTTCGCGGGCTTGTCTTTAAGCTGATCCCTAAACGGGCTTTCCTGCCGCTCTTCACCGCGGCGCTTGTCGACACGGTTTTTGCCGCGGTCGCCCTCGCCTGCCTATTGCCCGGCGCTTCGGACGTCGGGCTGGCGATCTATCCGATCTATCTGCTCGCCCTCGGCGCAGCCCTCGCGACCGGCGCACCGGGCGGACTCGGCGCGTTTGAGCTCGTCCTTCTCGCCCTTCTGCCACCCCCCGACCAAGCCGCTTTGATCGGCGCAATATTGGCTTTTCGGATCATCTATTATCTGTGTCCCGCCTTCCTCGGTCTGGCGGGTCTCATGCGTTCTGCGGTCCCTCTTGTTCATGAGCCCCGCCCCCCTCGGTCCCGCCGAATGGGGACTCGTCGCCCAAGGCGCCTCGATCCTGCGTGCAGGATCCACCAGGTGGATGTGCCGTGAACGGCTGGGCCTGGGCATAGCCATCGGACCTGCGCTCGGGCTCGTGGACCTTAGGGCATTTTCAAAACTGATGCGCCGGGCGGGCCTGACCCCGGTTCTCTACAAGGCCGGACAAAGCGAAGCATCGGCCGCCCGTTCCCTTGGGTGGCGGGTTTTGAAGGTTGCCGAAGAGGCGGTCATCGAACCCCGGGTTTGGACCATCGACGGGCCCTCACGACGCCAACTCCGGCGCCATTTGCGGCACGCCGAGCAGGCCGGCATCCGTATCGTCACTTCAAGGCGCGCCTTACCGCTCGCCGAAATGGCCGAGGTCAACGCCGCCTGGACGTTGAAAAATCGCCGCGAGCGCGGCTTCAGCATGGGGCGTTTTGCGCCCGAACTGCTCTATCGGCAGCGTGTGTTTCTGGCCTATTCGCGTGATCGCCTCATAGCTTTTGCAACCTTCCATACCGGCGCGCAGGATTGGTCTCTTGATCTGGTCCGGCATATCGACGGCATACCCGACGTGACCATGCACCTTCTGCTGACCTCGGCCATCGAGGCTTGCCGCGCCGAAGACATTGATCGCCTGTCCCTGGCCGCTGTGCCGGCAGCGGGAGGCAATATTGCGCGGCTTGTCCCCGACAAAGCGCTCTTGCCAGGGCTACGCCGGTTCAAGCAGAGCTTTGCCCCGAGATGGGAGCCACGATACCTCTGTGTCAAAGGGTCGATCCCCCTCGCGCGCGCAGCCGTGGCAATTGCAGCCGCCATTCATTATCCGGGGCCGCACACATCGCGTCTGCGTCCTCACGGCACAGAAACGGAAATTCGATTTGAATTGCCGGTCACATCATGCGATGCCCAGGAGTGGAACCCCCAGCCCGGGCAGGCGTCCGCCCTGCCCCAGATCACAGGCCCCGCTCATGACCGACGCCCTCTCCCGCCTTCTTGACACCCGCGACTGGCTTTTGGCCGATGGTGCAACGGGGACCAACCTCTTCAATATGGGGCTGAGCTCGGGCGATGCGCCGGAAATGTGGAACATCGACCACCCCGACCGGATCCGGGCGCTCTATGAAGGCGCCGTTCAGGCCGGCAGCGACCTGTTCCTGACCAACAGCTTTGGCGCCAACACATCTCGGTTGAAATTGCACGGCGCCGATGGCCGTGTGCGCGAGCTCAACCGCGTTGCCGCAGAGTTGGGCCGGGAGGTGGCTGACGCGGCAGGGCGTCCTGTGATCGTTGCCGGTTCCGTCGGCCCGACCGGCGAGATCATGGAGCCGATGGGTAGCCTCACCTATGACAGTGCGGTCGAGATCTTTCACGAACAGGCCGAGGGTCTGAAGGAGGGCGGCGCAGACGTCCTCTGGGTCGAGACAATTTCATCCGCCGACGAATTTCGCGCGGCGGCCGAAGCCTTCTCCCGCGCCAACATGCCTTGGTGCGGAACAATGAGTTTTGACACCGCGGGCCGCACCATGATGGGCCTGACCTCGGCCAACATGGCCAAGATGATCTCCAAACTCCCCTATCAGCCCCTCGCCTTCGGCGCCAATTGCGGCGTCGGAGCCTCGGATCTTCTGCGTACACTTCTCGGATTTGCCGCCGCCGCTCCCGAACTGCCGCTTATTGCCAAAGGCAACGCCGGCATTCCCAAATATCACGACGGTCACATCCACTATGACGGCACACCCGACCTCATGGCAGACTATGCCATTCTGGCGCGCGATGCCGGTGCGAAGATCATCGGCGGCTGCTGCGGCACGACCCCTGAACACCTCAAATATATGCGCGAGGCACTGGAATCGACACCGCCCGGCCCGCGTCCCTCTCTTGATATTATTGCCGACAAGATCGGCCCTTTCTCCTCGGCCAGCGATGGCACAGGCGATGATGCAGGCCCCACCCGCGAGCGCAGCAGCCGTCGGCTTCGTGTTTAGAGGGGGCTTTCCGCCCCCCAGTCCGCTGCGCGGCCTTCCCCCCGGAGGATATTTATAGGCCTCTGAGAGGCCAGACAGTTTCTCCGAAGCCCATAAATATCTCGGGGAACGGCACGAAGTGCCGGGGGGCAGCGCCCCCTCCTTCCATTCAGAAAAGGATCAACTGATCTCCCAGCCGCGTTGGCGGGCAAAAGAGATCTGTCCTCAAAGATGGCAACCTCCGGTCGAGGCCGTGGCGCCGGAGCGCTAGATCGAACCGCGCTCGCGTCAGTTCCGCCCAAGGCCCCTGACCGCTCATCCTTTGACCCCATTCCGGATCATAGTCCCGTCCACCGTGCAATTCGCGCACCCGACCCATGACCCGCTCGGCGCGGTTTGGCATATGTGTCGCGAGCCAATCGCGGAACAGGGGTGCGACCTCGCGCGGCAGCCGCAGGACAATGGATAATGTCGCGCTCGATCAAAGCGCCCTTTGTGACAATCGCCACCGGATGATTGAACTCGGCAAGAACCGCAAGGATGCTCCTCATGATCCGCCGGTCTTTCTCGATCGGCTGATAGGGATCGGTATTGGTGCCGATCGCAATGGTCTTCGGAACATACCCTTTCGCCGAAAGCTCCGCCCGCAGGACTTCGGCGGCATCTGGGCGGGCGACCAGCCGCGTCTCGAAATCGAGGCCCGGCGAAAGGCCGAGGTAGGCGTGGCTCGGGCGGGCAAAGCAATAGATGCAGCCATGCTCGCAGCCGCGAAAGGGATTGATGGAGTGGTCAAAGGAAATGTCGGGTGAGGTGTTTTGGGTAATGACCTTTCGCGGCCGGTCATCCCGAACCTCGGTCCGCAGAACGGGAAGGTCGTCGTCCTTGCCCCAACCGTCATCCACCCTTTCGAGTTGGTAGGGTTCAAACCGGTTCGTTGCGTTCGTTCCGGACGCCCGCCCGGGGGTTCGGACGCCGTTGGCATGATCGTTGGGTGTCGTCGGGGGCGCCATAAATTAGAACATATCATGAACATGATGACGTTAGCCACCTCTTTTAGACCCACGAGACGACATTGAAATCGATCAAGGCACCGCAAGATGACTATTCCATTGACCTTGCGTCGGTTCAGGGGCAGGCAGTGTCGTAATCCGCTCAGACCGACGCGCGATATCCAAGCACATCCGATTTAAATCCCGCCACTTTTCAAGTGAGTTGCCCAATGTCAGACGAAGACGAAATCATCCTCTCCGAACTCAACGACGAAGACCTTGTCGCGCAGATGTTCGACGATCTCTACGACGGCCTCAAGGAAGAGATCGAAGAGGGCGTGAACATCCTCATCGAGCGCGGCTGGGCGCCCTATCGCGTTCTGACCGAAGCGCTCGTCGGCGGCATGACCATTGTCGGCGCCGACTTCCGCGACGGCATCCTCTTCGTGCCCGAAGTTCTTCTCGCCGCCAACGCGATGAAGGGCGGCATGGCGATCCTCAAGCCGCTTCTGGCGGAAACCGGTGCTCCGCGCGTCGGCAAGATGGTGATCGGCACGGTCAAGGGCGACATCCACGACATCGGCAAGAACCTTGTCGGCATGATGATGGAAGGCGCAGGTTTCGAGGTTGTCGATCTTGGCATCAACAACGCTGTCGAGAAATACATGGACGCGCTCGAGGCCGAGCAGCCCGATATCCTCGGTATGTCGGCGCTTCTGACCACCACCATGCCCTATATGAAGGTCGTGATCGACACGCTCGTCGAAAAGGGTATGCGCGAGGATTACATCGTTCTGGTGGGCGGTGCCCCCCTCAACGAAGAGTTTGGCCGTGCGATTGGCGCAGATGCCTACTGCCGCGATGCGGCTGTGGCGGTCGAGACCGCCAAGACCCTCGTTGCGCGCAAGCACAATCAGGGCGCCCGCGCCTGAGACAGGCCAGAGCTTTGAGACAAAGCCCCGCGGCCGAAAGGTGCGCGGGGCTTTTCATTTGAAGCGCCGGTTCGCATAGTCCGGCAAAGGTGCAGAACATGAAACTCGACGATTCAGCGTTGACGAAAGAGGGGCTCGGCCCCCGCGGCAAGGGGCGGATCCTGCTTCTGGCCTGTGGTGCGCTGGCGCATGAGATCATCGCGCTGAAGGCGGCGAACGGCTGGGATCATCTCGATCTTCAGTGCCTGCCGGCAATCTTCCACAACAGCCCCGAAAAGATCACCCCCGGCATCGAGGCGGCGGTGGCCGAGCACCGCAAGGGCTATGACGAGATCTTCGTCATCTATGCCGATTGCGGCACCGGCGGCCTATTGGAAGCGGCCTGCAAGCGTCTGGGTGTCGAGATGCTTGAAGGGCCGCATTGCTATAGTTTCTACGAAGGCAACACCGCCTTTGCCGCGCGGGACGAGATCACCGCCTTCTACCTGACCGATTTCCTCGTGCGGCAGTTCGATGCCTTCGTCTGGAAGCCCTTGGGGCTCGACCGGCACCCCGAGCTTCGCAGCGCCTATTTCGGCAATTACACCAAGCTCGTTTATCAGGCCCAGATCGACGATCCGGCGCTGACAGAGAAGGCGCGGTCCCACGCCGAGCGGCTGGGCCTCGATTTCGAGCGACGGTTCACCGGCTACGGCGATCTGGCGACGGCGCTTGGAAAGCTCGGCTAGGCAGCCGCGGCGGCGATGGCGCGAATGCGCTCGACCATCGCCCGCAGGCCGTTCGAGCGCTGCGCCGAGAGGTGATCGTTGAGGCCAAGGCGGCCCAACTCGGCCTTGGCGTCGATCGCGGCCACATCCCGCACCGGCACGCCCGAATAGAGCGCGTGCAACACGGCAATCAGGCCGCGCACGATCATCGCGTCGCTCTCGCCCTTGAAGTCGAACACCCCGCCCTCGATCTGCGGCAACAGCCAGACCTGACTGGCGCAGCCCTCGACCTTGAAGGTCGGCGTCTTGAGGCCATCGTCGAGGGGCTCCATCGCTTTGCCGAGGTCGATCACATGGCGATACCGGTCCTCCCAGTCGTCGAGAAATTCGAAGGTCTCGGCAATCTCTTCAAAGGCTTCGGTGGCCATGATGCGTCCTCGTCGTTGCCCTTCCGACTTAAAGTTGATGGCCCCAAAGGTCCAGTGCCCGCTTCCCAAGGTCGCAGCTTTCGGCTAGCCCTAGGGGAAGTGGGGGAAAGTCATGCTGAGAAAACTCGGTGTCTTGGTCGTGATTTCGGTGGCGCTGACCGGCTGTGAGCGCGTTTCGGAATCGAAACTCAATCCGCTCAAATGGTTCGACAGAGCCCCCGAAGCGACCGCGGGCGAGACCGTTCAGCGAAAGCCCCTTGTGCCAGCGCAGGCAGAGGTCACGATCATCGACGCGCGGGTGCTGATCGAAACCCTGACTTCCGCCTATCTCGAGCCTTCAAGCGATGGTGCGATCCTAAGGGCGATTGGCGTTGCGGCGAGCCAAGGCTATTTCAACGCTGAACTCGTGCTTGTGGATATCACAAGCGGTGTTCTGACCTATGATTTCCGAGTCGAGCGCCCCACCGGCTATGAAGCCATCGGCAGTGCCGCATCGCGACAGATCACCGTGGCGACGGTGATCGACGCCGCTTCCCTGCGCAGGGTTCGCGGGGTCGTTGTTCGCGGCGCAGACGGCTCGAAACGCCTGTCGCGCTAGGGGTTAGAGCCGGACGGTCACAACCTTCTGGCCCTTGGTTGCAAGGCCCACCTTGCCATCGCAAAGCATGAGCGCGTCATTGCCGAAAACCTCGGCGCGCCAGCCGTGCAGCGCGGGAAGGTCGCGTTCACCGGCCGCAATGGCGTCCAGCTCGGCCGAGGTTGCGATCAGCTTGGCGGCCACGCCTTCGTTGTCGGACTTGGCCTTGAGAAGCACACGCAGAAGATCGGCAAGCGCCGGATTGACCTGCAGTTTCTCGTGATTCTTGTCGACCTTGGGCAGCTTGTCGTTCGGCGTCTCGATCCCGGCCTTCACCGCTTTCAGGATGCCCTCGGCGATATCCCCCTTGCGGGCCTCGCGCAGGAGAAGGCGCGAGCGGCCAAGCTCGGCCTCGTTCTGCGGCTTGGTGGAGGCCAGCTCGATCAGCGCATCGTCCTTATAGACCCGCGAACGGGGAATGTTCTTCGACTGGGCATAGCTCTCGCGGAACGCGGCCAGCTCTTTCACGAGCGCCATAAAACGTCCCGAATGATTGCGCGTTTTGACCCGCTGCCATGCCTCTTCGGGATGGGATTCATAGGTCGAAGGATCGGTCAGAACGGCGATTTCCTCGGCAACCCAGCGCTCGCGGCCGGTCTTTGCAAGACGCGCCTCAAGCACCTCGTAGATCTGCCGCAGATGCGTCACGTCCGCCAAGGCATAGGTCGCCTGCGCCTCGGTCAGCGGGCGGCGCGACCAGTCGGTGAAGCGGTGCGATTTATCAAGCTCGGCATTGGCAATCTTGCGCACGAGGGTCTCATAGCCGACCTGCTCGCCATAGCCGCAAACCATCGCCGCCACCTGCGTGTCGAACATCGGATCGGGAATGACGCCCGCATCGACGAAGAAAATCTCGAGATCCTGCCGCGCGGCGTGAAAGACCTTCACCACCGCCTTATTGCGGAAAAGATCATAGACCGGCTCGAGTGAAAGCCCCTCAGCCAGCGGATCGACCAGAACCGCATCGCCACCATCGGGATCGGAATAGGCCATCTGCAAAAGGCAGAGCTTGGACCAATAGGTGCGTTCGCGCAGGAATTCGGTGTCCACGGTCACATAGGGGTGCTTGGCAGCTTCGGCGCAGAACGCAGCAAGCGCCTCGGTGGTGGTTAGCATCTTCATCGGATCGGTCTTTGCTCGCGCCTCAAGGGTTGAGCGTTCTTAGGCCAAGACGCCAAAATTGGAAAGACCCGCTCCTGACAGCCGCTAACACTGTGTGCTTGGGCCTGAGAGGCTTGCCTCAAGCCGGAAAACACACTAGAATCAAACCAATGCTGCGCACGCGCCTGGGGGGCCCTGTTGCAGAGAGTATCCGCCCGATGGCGACACTCGAATTCTATATCACCGGCGATCAGCTTGGGTTTTATTCTTCTTTAGGCGTTACAGGGAAAAGCAACGGCACTAAGGTGACGCTCGATGGCGTGACAGCTTTCGGCTCCTCGACCGATGTCTACAGAATTGTCGTTGACGGCGTGGACCCCGGCGATACCGGCCTGAGCACTGGCCAAACCGTATCCATCTACGACTATCAGACCGGCGAACTGATCTATACCGGGCTTTACCCGGACACCTCGCTTTACAACGGCCGCGCCTCGTCCGACACGCACTTGATGCTTGATAACGGAGATGGCAGAGGCGTCGTCATCAATCTTAACGGCGTCACCGACGGCTCGATGCAGCTCGGCCCGGGGGCAAAGGTTCCCTTGGGGGTCGAGCTACCGTTTACCAGCCTGCCACCGACCCCGCCAACCTTCCCCTGTCTCGTCAAAGGCACCCTGATCGAGACCGATATCGGCCCCCTGCCCATCGAAACGCTTCGCGCCGGAGACAAGGTCGCAACCTTTGACAATGGGCTTCAACGCATCCGATGGATCGGCAAACGCGAGGTCTGCGGATTAGGCGGTGACGCCCCCATCGTTTTCGAGGCCGGCGCCCTCGGCAACTACCGGCGCCTTTTGGTCTCGCCACAGCACCGGATGCTGATGACCGACTGGCGCGCCGAGATGTATTTCGGCTCGCCCGAGGTGCTTGTGGCTGCGGTGCATCTCGTCAACGGAACGACGATCCGCCAACAGCCCCAACCGAAGATCACCTATTTCCACATGGTCTTTGACCAGCACGAGATTATCTTTGCAGAAGGCATCCGCACCGAAAGCCTTCATCTCGGCGCCGAGGCATTGGGACGGCTTGATACCAAGACCCGTTCAGAAATTCTCGCACTGTTTCCCGAAGCCGCCTATCGCGACAAAGAAACGGCCCGCCCTTGCTTGCGTGCCTACGAGACCGCGCTTGTTCCCGGAGAGAGAAAGACCGGCCTCCGGTCGTCGGCCGCATAGCGCCGCAAGACCGCAGGATAAAGCGCATGCTCCATCGGCAGGAGCCGCGCGGCAAGGCGTTCAGGCGTGTCGCCCGGCTCGATCGCAATCCGCGCCTGCCCAAGGATCGGCCCGCCATCGAGCTCGGCCGTGACCTCATGCACCGTGCAGCCATGCTCCGCGTCGCCCGCTTCGAGCGCACGGGCATGGGTATGCAAGCCCTTGTAAAGCGGCAGAAGCGAGGGATGGATATTAAGCATCCGCCCCGCCCATTTGCCGGTGAACCCGGGCGTCAGGATGCGCATGAAGCCGGCAAGGCAGACGATCTCGACCCCCGCCGCCCGTAACACGCGATCAAGCTCGGCCTCAAACGCGGCCCGGTCCTTGCCGAAGGGGCGATGATCCACCACAGCGGTCGGCACGCCAAGCGCCTCGGCCTTGGCCAGCCCGCCCACCTCAGGGTCGTTCGACAGAACCAGCACAGGCCGTGCCGGATGATCGCCGGTCATCGACTTCACAAGGGCAACCATGTTGGAGCCGCCCCCGGAAATCAGAATGCCGACGCGGCGGCTCACAAAAGCCGCCCCGTATAGGCGACCCCCTGCCCCTTCACCACCCGACCGATCGGGCGCACATCCTCGCCCTCGGCCTTCAGCACCTCGGCCAAAGCCTCGGCCCGATCTGCGGCCACGACGGCGATCATGCCAATGCCCGAGTTGAAAGTCTTGAGCAGCTCGGCCTCTTCCATGTTGGCCGTCTCGGCGAGCCAGCGGAACACGCCCGGCAGCTCCCATGACCCAAGGTCGATCTCGGCCCCCAGCCCCTCGGGCAAAACCCGCGGCAGGTTCTCGGTGAGGCCGCCGCCGGTGATATGCGCAAGCGCATGTACGCCGCCTGCGCGCACCGCCGCCAAAGCCTGCTTCACATAAAGCCGCGTCGGCGTCAGAAGCGCCGTGCCAAGGCTCCCTTCGCCAAAGGGCGATGCGGCGTCCCAGCCAAGGCCCGAGAGCTCGACCACCTTACGGACAAAAGAATAACCGTTGGAATGCACCCCCGACGAGGACAGGCCCAAAAGCACATCGCCCTCTTCAACCCCCACCGGCAGATCCGCCCCGCGCTCCATCGCGCCCACGGCAAAGCCAGCCAGATCGAAATCGCCCGCGTGATACATGCTCGGCATCTCGGCCGTCTCGCCGCCGATCAGCGCACAACCCGACTGGGCGCAGCCCTCGGCAATGCCCTCGATGATCCGCGCAGCCGCATCGACATCCAGCTTGCCGGTGGCGAAATAATCGAGGAAAAACAGAGGCTCCGCACCCTGACACACCAGATCGTTCACACACATCGCCACAAGGTCGATGCCGATCGTATCGACGTTCCCGGTATCAATCGCGATCCTGAGTTTGGTGCCAACCCCATCCGTCGCCGCCACCAGAACCGGATCGACATATCCCGCGCCCTTCAGATCAAAGAGCGCGCCAAAACCACCCAAGCCCGACATGACCCCCGGCCGCGCCGTCCGCTTGGCGGCAGGCTTGATCCGCTCCACAAGCGCGTTGCCCGCGTCGATATCGACACCCGCATCCGCATAGGTCATCCCGGTCTTGGCGCTCATAAAATTCCCCTCCAGCTGTTGCCGCCCCGATACCCCAAGCCGCCCCCGCTGACCAGTGACAACTTGACCCTCCCCCGCCGCCCAGATAGGCAATCCGTAGGCGGGCCTGTAGCTCAATGGTTAGAGCAGAGCGCTCATAACGCTTTGGTTGGGGGTTCAAGTCCCTCCGGGCCTACCACGCCTTCTTTTGGCGATAAATACTCCGGGGGAGTCGCCCGGAACGGGCGGCGGGGGCAGAGCCCCCTCAGCGCGGGATGACAATCTCGGCCAAAAGCCCTCCTAAAGCCTCGCTCTCCCCCAGACGCAAACTGCCCCCATGCAGCCGCGCCACATCGGCCACGATGGCCAGCCCAAGACCCACGCCCGAGCCGCGGTTCTGATTGCGCGCCGGATCAAGCCGCGTGAACGGCCGCATCGCTTCCTCCCGCTGCGCCTCGGGGATGCCGGGGCCGTTGTCCTCGACACCAAAAATCACTGTCCGCTCGGTCGCCCGCACACCCACCCGCACCTCGCTGCCATAGCGCAGCCCGTTGCCGATCAGGTTGTCGAGCGCCCGGCGCATCGCCATTGGCCTGAGCGGCAAAGACACGGTGACCTCCAACAGCCCGCCTTCCGAAAGGCGTACTGCCTGTCCCGCCCGTTCGGCATCCGCGATGACCTGCGCCAAGAGCGCTGCGGGATCGGCCTCTTCCGGCTTGTCGGCCGCGTCCTGCCGACCAAACTCGAGAAAGGCATCGACCAGATGCTGCATATCCTCGACATCCGAAACGAGCGGCCTCGCCTCCTTCTCATCCATCATCGACAGCGCAAGCCGCAGCCGGGTCAGCGGTGTTCTGAGATCATGCCCGACACCCGAAAGCATCAGGCTCCGTGTCTGCGCCTGCCGCTCGATCCGAGAGCGCATCTCAAGGAAGGCCGTTCCCGCGGCCCGCACCTCGGTCGCCCCCGAAGGTGTGAAAGGCACCACACGCCCCTTGCCGAACTCCGCCGCAGCCTCGGCCATGCGCTTGATCGGGCGCAGCTGGTTGCGCAGGAAGAAGAAGGAAACCAAGGTCAGGAACGCGCCCATCACCAGCATGATGACGATCAGCTGATGGGGATTGCTGGCCGCCACCCGGGTTCGGGCAAAGTCGACGCCGACAGGGCCGCGCTCGGTTTGGAGCAGGATCCTAATGCCTCCCCGATCCTCTAGATCTACAACCGCAACCTCTGGAACCGTCTCGAAGATCCTTTTCATCGCAAGGCCCGACAGGTCGTACCAACGCACCACCGGCTGGACCGTGTCTGGATCAAGATCGAAAACGACCCTCATATTCATCGCTTTGGCAAAGGCCAACGCAAAAGCCCTCGCCTCACTGTCATCAGCGGCCCCGGCGATCCCCTCCGCCATATAGGCGAGTTCCTCGGCCACCGTCTCGGTCATCTGCCGCGTGACCCAGTCATAGTGCCGCTGGATAAAGACCACCGAGACAATGAGCTGCACCGCCACCACCGGCATCAAAAGGATAAGCGTCGCCCGCCCGTAAAGGCTGCGCGGCATGAATTGTTTGAGCCAGGCGAAAAACATACCTAAAGCTAGCCGCGGAACGGATCGGAAGAAAGCGCCATGACTGACGGCAAACGCCCAGAAGCAGGAATTCTGCAAGACCTTGGCAACGGCATCGCCCGGGTTCTGGCCCCGAACCCCTCGCCCATGACCTTCTGGGGCACCAACAGCTATTTTTTGGGCGACCGAAGTGTTGCGGTGATCGACCCCGGCCCTGCAAGCCCCGCGCATCTTCAGGCGCTTCTGGCGGCCATTGGCGGCCGGACCGTCACCCATATCCTCGTCACCCACAGCCATGTCGATCACTCCCCCCTCGCCCGCCCCTTGGCCGAGGCAACCGGCGCACCTGTCCTCGCCTTTGGCGATAGCCGCGCGGGTCGCACCGCGGCGATGGACCGGCTGACCGCGCAGGGGCTCACAGGCGGCGGCGAGGGGGTCGATCCCGATTTCGCGCCGGATATCCTTCTGGCCGATGGCGCGACGCTCGAGGGCGACGAATGGCGGCTCGAGGCCTTCCATACCCCCGGCCATTTCGGCAATCACCTCTGCCTGCGCCACGGCGACGACCTGTTTTCCGGCGATCACGTGATGGGCTGGGCCAGCTCGCTCGTCTCGCCGCCTGATGGCGATCTGACCGATTTCATGGCCTCGACCCGCCGCCTGACCGAAATCGGCGCCGCCCGCGCCCTGCCCGGCCACGGCGATCCGGTTGAGGCCCTCGACGCCCGCCTGCGCTGGCTAATCGACCACCGCCTCGGCCGCGAGGCACAGATCCTTGCAGCCCTCGCCTCGGGGCCCGCCACCTGCGAAGCCCTCACTGCCGCGATCTATACCGATGTCGCCCCCGCGCTTCTGCCCGCCGCAGCACGCAACGTCTTTGCCCATCTCGTCGATCTGGTGGGTCGCGGGGCCGTCACCGCAGCCCCGGAGATCTCTGTTAATGCTACGTTTTCAAGGACTTGAAGAAAAACGCACCGCGCCGCACATTTTTCCCCATAACCCTCTGGACGCCGCACCGACCCATTGCTATACGACCCCCCGTGTTCCGGCGTAGCTCAGCGGTAGAGCAGTTGACTGTTAATCAATTGGTCGTAGGTTCGATCCCTACCGCCGGAGCCAATAAATACAAGGGCGTCAATGGCTTAGACCATAGGCGCCCTTTGGTTTTTGTATCACGAAAAGTTATAAACAGTTATAAACCTTTCAAATAACTCTTTGAAAGTAAGCGGGATTAGGCTTTGTGAAGCCGTCACACCGGATCAAGATCAAACTTTTAACCACGTAAACGGCAAAAATGCCTTGAAAGTGTCACCCAAGCCGGGAAACTGAAGTCAAATGGGCTGCCCCAGACTTCACAGAGCGAAAAGAGCGTGAACACATGATAAAATACGCACTTCCAACATCACTAAAAGTTGGAGCACTCTTATTATCAACCGCCCTTTACACCACCCAACCAGGCGCCCAAACGCCCGCTCAGTGCTTTCAAAACCCATCTCTTTGCCAATCCTCCAAGCCTTCAAAAAATACAGTTGCTAAGACTCCCGATGTAATTGGAGAGGAATTCAATAAGTTCAACTCCGAAGGAAGAATGCAAATACAGAAAACGCTTGCTGATAAAGGATTTTATAAATCCTCAATTGACGGACAATACGGCCCTGGAACAAAAAACTCCATAAAATCATATTTAACCAACAGTGGCGTCAACCACTCATCCAGAAACCAAGTGTCAGCCGCCCTCAGTAAATTAGTTGTTTTCAAAGAGGAAGTTGAAAAATTTATCTCTAAAAAAGGAGAAGAAGAAGATACTGCTAAGCAACTTGATGCTCAAAATTTCATCTCTGACTTGGAAGAATATATATCTGCAGGGCAGAGCAAATTCGACCTCAATTTTGCGCTTGAATTTACTAAGATCAGCGGCATTAAAAAGGGAGAATGGAGCGCAGCACTTGAGGAATCATTGAATCAATTTAAGCTTTATGTATCGAACGAGCAGGGATTTGTAAACTTTCACAAGATAAAATCGGCAGAACGACAAAAAGAATACGAGGTTAAATTAGCAAATACCAGAGAGAGTTTGTTTGAGCAGGTTTCTCTTACTAGAACGTGGGCTAAGTCTAATCTTCTCGACGAACGGACAGCAGAAGTAATTAGGTTAGTCATCGCCGCCGAAGAGGCGATCCAAAACAGCAATCTGTCTATAGTTGAAGAGACACTTCAAACAGTCACCAAAATGAATGCGAATCTTGGGGTTTCTAAGCCTGCATCAACCGATGCCAATCGTGACTCTCGGTTCACGCCAGATTCGTTGTATGTATTTGGCAACTTTACAGGCAAGGCGACCCACATCTTCAAAGGAATGACTGGCCAACCAGAAGTCACAGATGGACAAGTTGATATTTGCATGGTTGGAGAATGGGACAAATGGCAACGCTACACGCTGCTTGACTACGTTTCCGATAAATTGAATCCGGATCTTTATACCATCTCAGAACAAGTCTGCTCGGGAAACGAAGATCTATTAGCAATTACTGGAAAAGATTTAATCGAAGGCAAATTGCCGATATCCTTTGAAACTGGTTATGAAGATCTAACGACAATTACCAGATCAGATTCTGTTGCTATCAAGCGTAAATTCTCTTTAATGTCTGAGATTTATGAAGACGATGTTCTAAATGGCGTCAAGGCGGGTTATGGCGTGTTGTCTTTTGATATAAACACAAAATCTATATGTTTGTCTGTACCCGAACAAAGCACTGACCACATGGATGCTCTGCAAGGTAATTTTGATTTGATAACTTTATTTGATGGCATTCTTGAAAATGTAGAATTTAGTGAAAATGTCCTTGATGCATTCAGAAAGGTCCAAAGAGGTAAATGTGGGTTCGTTTACGCAAAGTCTGAGGATCTCGCAAAATTAATAGATGCCGCTAAAAATAATAAAATTGATTACAGCTTATTACCTGTTTGGGTGACCGAGGAGACTTTAACTAAGATAGCTGAGAACCGCACCGCAACCGCAAAACAGCGCTTATCAGAGCAGGAAGCCCGAAAGCAACGTGAACAATTGACTGAACAAGCACGTGAAGAGGCAATGAAAAAGGCTTTGGCTAAGCAGGCTGTGCTGCGTGAGAAATATGAAGTTCGATATTCAGCGATCCTGGATCAGTTTTTGACGTTGAGCAATGTAGCGATTAATTTTGGGTTCCAACACTCTCCATTGGATTCAAACTACATTAATAAATACCTTGAACTCAGCATTATTGATCCCATTACAGAGAATTCAAGTAGCTTTGACCCTTTAATTGAGGATATGCAAAACCTTGCATTGGAAAAGTGGGAGAAAACTGGAGTAATATTAGAAAAGATTGACTATGGGTCAGTCAACTACAAAGGCAGAGTGCTGGAGGGAGTAACCGCCGAAATACGAATTTCACTTAAAAATAGGGTTATCGGAGATTTCAAAACTTATTGCAAAAAAATTCGAGCTATTCAAGATGATGATTTTGATATGTGGCGCAATGTAGAACTAATCAACTGCGCATCTGATGATCGGGACTGGAACGTGCTCAATAACTTTGAAAGCCGGTGGGTTGTAAAGACCGATGAGTAATAGTCTCGTCAACGTGTGATGCATACATCACAGAGGTAAAATCGCACCCGCAGATCGACAATAATGGAGCTTTTCTGGT
>JALRLK010000029.1 GCA_023254495.1 Marivivens sp.
TCGCCCGCATGTTTCGACCTTCATGGACGTGCACCTGATGATCGCGCCCGTCGATCCCTATATCGAGGCCTATGCCGAGGCGGGGGCCGATATGATCACCGCCCATATCGAGGCGGGGCCGCACATACACCGGACCATTCAGGCGATCAAGGCCACCGGCAAGATGGCCGGGGTGTCGCTTAATCCCGGCACGCCTGCGGAGAGCATCGAGCATCTGCTCGACCTTGTGGACATGGTTCTGGTGATGAGCGTGAACCCGGGCTTCGGCGGGCAGAAGTTTATCCCCTCGGCGGTGGGCAAGGTGCGCAAGGTCCGCGAGATGATCGGCGATCGCGAGATCATGATTCAGGTCGATGGCGGGGTGGATCCTGTAACCGTTGGGCCGCTCGTTGCGGCGGGCGCGGATTGTTTTGTCGCCGGTTCGGCGGTGTTCAAGGGCGGATCGGTGTCGAACCCGTCTGTCTATGGCGAGAACATCCGCGCCATCCGCGCCGCCGCGGAAGCGGCGCGGTAGGGGGCTCTGCCCCAGCCCCTTCGGGGCTCTCGCGGAGTATTTGAGGCCAAAAGAAGCGAAGTTAGGCTTTCTTGCCTGCGGTCATCGCCTGAATGCCGGCGATGCCGCTTTCGCCGAGTTTGACGGAGGCGAAGGGGCCGCCGAGGCGGGATTGGGCGAGATCCTGCGGGTTTGGCTCAATGGCTTTGGCGAAGAGGGCTTCGGCCCAATCTTCGGCGTTGTCCTGCGGTTTGTAGCCGAGGAAGCCCACCTTATGGTTGGAAACCGGCGCGCGGGTATTGGCGGAGACGCCATAGGCCACGGTGAAGCCGGTGACGGGGGTCTCGATCGAGCGCACCACGAGCTGGACCATGTCGCGGTAGCTGAGCCATGTGCCGAGCGCGCGGACGTTTTGCGGCTCGGGCGTGCAGGAGAGGATGCGCAGGCAGACGGCTTCGATGCCGCGCTTTTCCCAATACATTTTGCCCAAGTCTTCGGCGAAGCATTTGGCGAGGCCGTAGAAAGTATCGGGGCGGTGGGGCTCGTCGGTGTCGATGCCGCGGTTGGTTTCGCACAGGCCCACGGCGTGGATCGAGGAGGCATAGACCACGCGGCGGAGGCCGTGGCAGTGGGCCGCTTCCCAGACGTTATAGGCGCCGATGTAGTTGGGGCCGAGAAGTTCCTCGAAGGGCTTTTCATCGACGATGGCGCCGAAGTGGATCACCATGTCGGCGCCTTTGAGGAGCGGCTCGACAGCGGCGAAATCGGCGATATCGGCCTGAACATAGGTCTCGTTCGGGGCGAGGCTTTCGGGGGCCTCGCGGATATCGGTGCTGATAAGCTCGCGGGTCATCTTGGCAAGCGCCGGGCGCAGCTCGTTGCCGAGGTTGCCGCGCGCGCCGGTGAGGACGAGTTTGTTGAACATCCCTGTTCTCCTTCAGATCACGGCCCGCTCGAGAAGCGGGCGATTGGCGAGGATCCGGTCGTAGCCGAGATCATTTAGGTCGAGTGTCTGGTAGGCGCCGTGCAGGATCAGCTCGCTGATGCCGCGGCCCATCGCGGGCGACTGTTGCAGGCCGTGGCCCGAGAATCCATTGCAAAAGAGGAAGTTCGGCACCTCGGGGTGGGCGCCGATCACG
This sequence comes from Marivivens sp., assembly GCA_023254495.1. Taxonomy (GTDB): domain Bacteria; phylum Pseudomonadota; class Alphaproteobacteria; order Rhodobacterales; family Rhodobacteraceae; genus RFZI01. The sequence continues at coordinate 1,633 of JALRLK010000029.1, forward strand.
GCGTTCTGGTCGAGCGTGTTATAGGCGTAATGGCCGACCCAGTGGTTGAGGACCTTCACCTTCTCGAAGGCGGGAACGCGGGTGGCGATGGCGGGCCAGACCTTGGTTTCCCAGATGTGGTGATCCATCGAGAAATCATCGAAGGCGACGGCGGGATCCTCGTCGGGCGGGCAGCCGCACATATAGTATTTGCCATCCGTGCGCATATGCACGCCCGAGGGGTCGATGGTCAGCGGCAGGTCTTTGGGCAATGGGTCGGCCGCTTGGAAGATCCAAGTGAAGCGGCGGCGCGGTTCGACCGGAATGGCAAGGCCCGCCATTTGCGCGGTGAGATTGGCGCGGGGGCCGGAGGCGTTGACGATCGTGCCTGCGCCGATGGTCTCGCCCGAGGCCAGCGTTATGGCGGTGACGCGGCCGTCTTCGCGGGTGATGCCGGTGACGGTGTTGTGGATGTATTCCGCGCCCCGCGCTCTGGCCTTGCGGCGGAACCAGTCGAAGATCGTGCCGCCGTCGAAATAGCCCTCGTCCACGGGATTGTGGCTGCCGCAGAGGATGCCGTCGAGATCGTAGAAGGGCCAATCGGCGGCGATTTCGTCAGGCGTCAGGATGCGGGTCGCGGCGCCGAGGCGGTTTTGCATGGCGGCGTTGTCGCGCAGGACTTCGGCAAAGGCAGGGGTGTCGGCGAGGTAGAGGTAGCCGAAGGAATGGAGGAGGATATCGGGCGCGGCCTCGTCCTCCATATAGGCTTTGAAGTTGTGGACGAACTCGGCGCCGAAGCGGCTGATGAGGACGTTTACTTCCGAGCCGAACTGTTGGCGGATGCAGGAATTGGTGTGCGAGGTCGAGGCGAATTCATATTTGGGATCGCGTTCGACCACGAGAACGCGACCCTGAAAGGCGGGGTTGCGGGTCAGCCAGAAGGCGGCGGAAGAGCCGATCATCGCGCCGCCGATGATGACGACGTCATAGCTCTTGTGGGCAGGGGTTGGGTTCACCGCAGCGCCTCCGCGATTTCAGATGGTGTCAGGCCGTAGTCTGCCTCGGCCCTTTGGGGCGAGATATAGCCGAGGCGCAGGTCGCTCAGCACGGCTTTTCGATCGCGCCTTTGCGGATTTCCGTAGCCGCCGCCGCCGGGGAAGGCGAGGAGGACGCGGGTGCCTTCTTCGACCTTGAACTTGCCTTTGCCGCGCATCTTTTCACCGGTTGAAAGGCGCACCTCGGTGGGCGCACCGTCTGCCGCGCCGTGGCGGCCACGGGCGGGGTGATCGACGCGGTCGAACATGGCGGAGAAATCGAACTCGTGCCCCTCGCGGGCGCCCACTTCCATGAATTGCCCAAGGCCGCCGCGATGCTGCCCCGCGCCGCCGGAGTCGGGCCGCAGTTCTTTGCGCCAGATGATCACGGGGCCAGCGTGTTCGGTGGCCTCGACCGGCATGGTCATGACGCCCGAGGGGAAGGCCGTGGCATTGAGGCCATCAAGGCCGGGCCGTGCGCCTGCGCCGCCGGAGTTGAAAGTCAGCACCTCGGAGCGCCGCCCGCCGGGGCGGGTTGGCCGCAGCGAGACCTGAAAGTTGCACAAGGCGCCCGCGCCTTCGGCGGGGACGGTCGCGGGCAGGATTTGGTCGAGCGCGCCAAAGACCGTATCGGGGATCAGGTGGCCGATCACGTGGCGCAGGGCCACGGGCGCGGGGCGGGTGGCGTTGACGATGGTGCCTCCGGGGGCGGTGATCTCGAAGGGTTCGAGGCTGGCCGAGTTGTTCGGGATATCCGGCGCAATGGCGCATTTGAGGGCATAACAGGCATAGGCCTTGGTATAGACAATTGGCACGTTGATGCCTTTTGGGTCCATGCCGCTGGTGCCGGTCCAGTCGCAGGTAATGCGGCCTGCTTCGACCGTCACCTCGCAAGCAAGGTCGATGGGCTTGGCGTAGCCGTCGATCTGCATTGAGGCCTTGGCGGTGGCGCGGGGCAGGGCGGCGATGCGCTCGAGCGTCGCGCGGCGCGAGGCGGTGAGGATGAAATCGCTGATCTCTGCAAGATCGGGGGTCTCGTATTCCGAGAGCATTTCCGAAAGCCGCCGCTGGCCGATCTCGTTGCAGGCAGCCAGCGCATAGATATCGCCGATCAGCTGGTCGGGCTCGCGGGTGTTGGTGCGCAGAAGCCGCACCAGCGTCATATCCACCTCGCCACGGTCGGCAAAGCGCATGATCGGGATTTGGAAACCCTCTTCATAAAGCGAATTGCCATCGGCGCCAAAGCCCCGCCCGCCGATATCGACGACATGGGCGGTGCAGGCAAAAAAGCCCACGCGTTGGCCCTTATGGAAGGCGGGGGTCACCACGGTGATGTCGTGCAGGTGGCCGGTGCCCATCCACGGATCGTTGGTGATATAGACATCGCCCTCGCGCATCGTCTCGACGCCGATCTCGCGCATGAAATGCGGCACGGCATCGGCCATGGCGTTGACGTGGCCGGGCGTGCCGGTCACGGCTTGGGCAAGCATCTTGCCCTCGGCGTCATAGACGCCTGCCGAAAGGTCGCCCGCCTCGCGCACCGAGGTGGAAAAGGCGGTGCGGACAAGCGCCTGCGCCTGTTCCTCGACGATGGAAATCAGGCGGTTCCACATAATCTGCTTGGCAACGCTCATGACAGCTTCTCCACGTCGATGCAGCCGTCTGCGCGGCCGGTGGCGGCATAGCCCGCCGGAACGATGATGGTGGTCTCCGCCTCGGTGACGATGGCGGGGCCGGTGACACGCAGGCCGTCCGAGAGCGCCGCGCGGGCGACGACCGGTGCCTCGACCTCGGCGTTCTGCGAGGGGCTGAAGAGGCGGCGGCGGCCATCTTCTTGGGCGGGCGCGTGGCGGGCGGCGGCGGCGGTCGGGGTCACCTCGGCCTGTGGTGTGGTGGCGTTGACGGCCCAGACGGTGATCTCGATTGTGAGGCCCGCGACGGTGCGGCCAAAGAGGCTCGCGTATTCCGCCTCGAAAAGCGCCTTGAGGGTCTCGGCGGTGGGGTGCGCGGCCTCGTCGGCGGTCAGGGCCACGGGGATTTCCCAGCCCTGCCCGACATAGCGCATATAGAGCTTGTGATCGGCAAGCACGGTCGCGCCCGCATCGCAATTCAAAACAAACCCACGTGCCTCGTCGCGCAGGGCCGCGAAGATTTCCCGCGCCGCCGCCTCGTCATAGCGATCCAGCCGCATATAGACCGAGCGGGTCGCCTCGAAGGAATAGGGCGCGCGCAGAAAGCCGATGGCGCTGCCGACGCCCGCTCCGGGCGGGACGATCAGTCGGTTGATCCCGAGCTTTTCACAGAGCCGCCCGGCGTGCAGGGGTGCGGCGCCGCCAAAGGCGATCATCGTGTAATCGGCAAGGTCTTCGCCGTTTTCCACCGCATGAACACGGGCGGCGTTGGCCATGTTTTCATCGACCACTTCGCTGACGCCAAAGGCGGCGGTGGTCACGTCGAAATCGTCGCGCTCGGCCACGAGGGTCTCGAGCGCCCCGGCTGAAAGCGCGGGATCAAGGGCAATCGAGCCACCGGCGAAATTCGTGGGATCCAGGCGGCCGAGGATGAGGTCGGCATCCGTGACCGCTGGCTTTTCGCCGCCGCGCATATAGCAGGCGGGGCCGGGCTCGGAGCCCGCGCTTTCGGGGCCGACGCGGATCTGGCCGAGGCTGTCGATATGCGCGAGCGATCCTCCGCCCGCGCCGATCTCGACCATGTCGATCACAGGGATCGAGATGGGCATCCCCGAGCCCTTCTTGAACCGGTAGGAGCGAGCGACCTCGAAAACCCGCGCCGTCTTGGGCGCGCCATCACGGATGAGGCAGATCTTGGCGGTGGTGCCGCCCATGTCGAAGCTGAGAACCCGCGAAAGCCCATGCCGCCGCGCCACATCGGCGGCATAGATTGCCCCGCCTGCGGGGCCGCTTTCGACAAGGCGCACGGGGAACTGCGCAGCATTCTCAAGACTCATGATCCCGCCGCCCGAATGCATGAGGAAGATCGGGCAGGGCGCACCCGCGGCGGCCAGCCTGTCGCGCAGGCGGCCCAGATAGGCCTCCATCATCGGTTTGACATAGGCATTGGCGCAGGTGGTGTTGAACCGCTCATATTCCCGCATCTGCGGCGAGACATCAGCCGAGAGCGAGATCGAAACGCCGGGCAGCGCGGCTTCAAGCCTCTCGCGCACCAGCCGCTCGTGGGCAGGGTTGAGATAGCTGTGAAGGAAGCCAACAGCGATCGAGTCGAACTCGCGCAGCTTCTCGACTAGCGCCTCAATCTCGGCCTCGTTCAGCGCGATCAGGATATTGCCGCCCGCATCGACGCGCTCTTTCAATGTAAACCGCCGGTCGCGCGGGATGAGGGGCAGGGGCAGGACGAGGTTCAAGTCGTATTGCTCGAACCGGCTCTCGGTCCGCATCTCGATCACGTCGCGAAAGCCTTCGGTGGTGATGAAGGCCGTCTTGGCCCCGCGCCGCTCGATCAGAGCGTTGGTGGCAAGCGTCGTGCCGTGGATCAGCTGGCCGATCTCGGACATGGCGATTCCGGCCTTGGCGCAAACCTGCTGGAGCCCGTCGATAATCGCGTCCTCGGGGGCGGAATAGGTGGTCAGAACCTTGGTGGAATAGGTCGCCCCGCCCACCTCGAGGACAACATCGGTGAAGGTGCCGCCGATGTCGGCGCCGGCGCGGATTGTCTTGGATGCCATGGGCCTCTCCCTGAATTCGGGGCGACTATAGCGGGACGATTGAATAAGGAAAAATCGGTTTCCTGTATCTATAGGATCAGAGATTGCGATCTTGCGGCGGCGACAGCCGCTGCGCGATTTTCGCGGCCTCGGCTATATAGGGCGGCAATGGATCAAGGTCGCACCGTGCCTCGAAGAAGAGGGCATCCGGCCGCCAGCCATAGGCGACCTCGCGGAGCCGACCCGCGCCGAGATGCTCCTCGATCATCGGTCGGGGCAGGCAGGCTATGCCGAGGCCGTCGAGCGTCATCTGCAGGCAAACGGCATTGTTGGTGGCGGGCACGATGCGGACCTTGGCGCCGAGGCTTCGGAAATGATCATCCAGCTGAATAGGATTGTTGTTGTGGGGATGCGATACAACGACTCTGTAGCAAGAGCCCGTAAGAGCCTGACGAGAGCTGGCTTGGACTTCATCTATCTTGAGTATGGTAGCTACACGAAGGGATGGCGTCGTCGTCTAGCACTTAAAATGTGGACCGGTTGGCCGACCTTCCCAATGATCTTTGTGGATGGTGTCCTGATTGGTGGCAACTCTGACCTAAATAAGTTGCTCGCTGAGGAAGCGCTATAGTCTTAGTGGCCTATACTGTCGCAGCTACATCCCAAACCAAGTTGCAAACCGATAGTAAGCCCTTCACTAGCGCACTGAGTGCAGCGTTCAGTTATGCGGGTTCAGCAAGTTTCGTAAAATCCGCCTGAGTACCGACAGTACTCTTGTGCAACGTTCAACTGGATCAAAACGGCAGCGATATCTCTGCCATCCAGTAAGAAGCATTGGCCAACGATCCTACCGTAACGATCGACATCCTTGATGTGACAACGAAGTAGTTGATCTGAGATTAACTCCGACAAAGCCTGACTTGCTTGGTCTCCGCCCAATTCATCCCTCTCAGGGGCATCTAGTCCCCATACTCTAATCGCTGGACTTAGGTGTTCCATTCTGAAGGTGTCGCCATCGGTTACGCTTTTTACTACGCCGTTGAAGCTGGGTTCATGGGCAAGAAGTTGATTGGGAAGGGGGGTTATCGTTGCAAGACAGCATAATAGCCACGTCTTCATGGTTCACCTCAACCGCTTCCAATCCGCCTACTGATACGACTTTGCAATCTGATAAAAATGGGAGCGGTTGACCCATGGATCAAGAATAAGGATCATCTCCGTAAACTTTGATGGAGACGAGCCATGTTGACCAGACAGACTTCTATGATTTCTTTGGCATTGTTTTTCAGTTTATTAGGGTCCAGTGCTTGGTCCTGTCCTGATCCTTCTAAGTATGGAGAAACGTATACTTTCACCGGTGGTGAACTTTTCAGTCCTGCAGAAATCTCGGTTATGGCAGGCGGAGAGAACTCAATACAAACTTGTGGGAAAAGACTAAAGATCATAGGTGAGAAGGGCTTCTTTACTACTCCACCCGATTTTACGATTCAACTATCGGAAGTAGGGGATTATAAACTTGCAATCAGCGTAAAAAGCGAATGCGATAGTGCGTTGTTAGTTAACACACCAGATGAGATTTGGTTTTACGATGACGATTCTTACGGTGACCTTGATCCAAAGCTCAGCCTAACCAATGTACCAGATGGCTATTTGGACATTTGGGTCGGGACCTATGATGGCCAATACTGCAATGCGATATTAGAGTTAGAGACATTCTAGCTCACCTCAACCGCTTCCATTGCGCTGCCTGACGCTGCTTGCGGCTGCCCTTCGGTATCCTTCCCACACCCGGCTGAAGAAGCTCGATGGCGCCAAGCTCTGCGAGCAAGCCCATAGCCGCACCAATGTTGTTCTTCGTGTAAGGCGTCAGTTCAGCCCACTGTGCGTGGGTCTTTATGACCGTCCCACCAATCTCACACTCGCTTCGGATCAACCCATACAACCAGAGCGCCCTTGCAGCGGTAGAAGATGGTTTGCCAGCCTCATCCCACATACTTGTCCCTTTTACTTTAGCCCTGCGTCTGCTTTTGCAGCGTGGGGCTTTT
>JALRLK010000079.1 GCA_023254495.1 Marivivens sp.
GCATCGCGCAACCGATCAATATCAGTTCTTTGATCATGTAGTGATGGCTCAGTTAACTCGACATAGCGTTTCTGTACACCTGGGCGCAGAATAACTTGTCGACCAACACCAACAGTGGCAGCTTTTGGCCGGGTCGCCAGAACGTGCTCGACCTCGGAGGTGCCGATGCCATGCGCGAGCGAGCCAAAGGCGCCGTGGGTTGCGGTGTGGCTGTCGCCGCAGACAACGGTCATGCCCGGAAGGGTCCAGCCCTGCTCGGGGCCGACGATGTGGACGATGCCTTGGCGCACGTCAGAGACGGGATAGTAGTGGATGCCGAAATCCTTGGCGTTCTTGTCGAGCGCCTCGACCTGAATGCGGCTCTCCTCGGTCATGGTCGAGGCATTGGCGCGATCAAGCGTGGTGGGCACGTTGTGGTCGGGCACTGCAATCGTCTTTTCCGGCGCCCGCACCTTGCGGCCCGCCATGCGGAGGCCCTCGAAGGCCTGCGGCGAGGTCACTTCGTGGACGAGGTGACGGTCGATGTAGAGAAGGCAGGTGCCATCCTCGGATTCGTGGGCGACGTGGGCATCCCAGATCTTGTCGTAGAGCGTTTTGGGGGACATAGGTCCTCTCCCTTGATGTGCTGGTGTAAAGGCGTCGGAATAAGGCGCACGGATGCGCGGCGCGGTCAAAGTCGCGCTAGAATGGTGTGGGTCGCGCCATAAAACCGCCAGGGCAGGCGCGAGCGATCAGCCATATCGAAAACCATCGTCATGGAATGGGCAGATACACGGCCCCGAAGAGTCTCGCAAGGGCGTGCTTGGTCTTGAAACTTGTCTGGGCGAGCCTAAGTATATATCAAAGTGATATCATATTGGCGCTTTGCCATGTCCACCAATTCTGTTTCCGGCACATCCCGCCGCGCTTTCGTCGTCTCCGGAGTCGCGGTTCTTCTTCTCCTGATCGCGGGAGAGGCGCTCGCTGTCCTCGGGCTCATCCGCAATATCGGTGCAGGGGCCGAGGTCCGCGCTGTTCTGATCATGATGGCCTCGGCCGCCATCACGGTGTTCCTTGTGCCCGGCTTCTTTCTCAACCAGCCCAAGCAGGCGCCGGTTCTGACCCTGTTCGGCGCCTATCGCGGCACGGATGCGACCGCCGGCCTGCGCTGGACGCTGCCGTTCTACTATCCGCGCATGAAGGACCCGACCCGCCTGCGGAACTTTGAATCGAGCCGCAGCAAGGTCAACGATGCGGTTGGCAACCCGATCGAGATCAGCGCCATCGTCGTCTGGCGCGTGGTCGATCCCTACCGCGCAGTGTTCGAGGTTGAAGACTATGCGACCTATGTCGAGACCCAGACCGAAAGTGCTGTGCGCTCGCTTGCGAGCTCCTACCCCTATGATTTCGGCCTGAATGATAGCCACGATGGCCTATCGCTGCGCGGCGATACTGCCGAGGTGGCCGAAAAGATGATGAAGGCCATTCAGGATCGCGTGGCCGAGGCGGGGATCGAGATTGTCGAGGCGCGGATCAATCACCTCGCCTATGCCACAGAGATCGCCGCCGCGATGCTCAAGCGGCAGCAGGCGAGCGCCCTACTCGACGCCCGCGAAACCATCGTGAAAGGGACGGTTGCCATCGTCGATGCGGCGGTGAAGGAAATCGAGAAGAGCGAAGGCCTCGCCCTCGATCCCGAACGCAAGGCGGCGATGGTGGCTAACCTAATGGTCGTCCTCTCGAGCGGCGCCGAGCCGACGCCTGTCATCAACGCAGGCAGCCTCTACTGATCATGGCAGCTAAGAAGGCATATCCGCTGCGGCTTCGGGAAGACATTCTCGAAGCCGTGGCCAAATGGGCGGACGACGATCTGCGGAGCGTCAATGGCCAGATCGAATACATCCTGCGCGATGCGCTCTGGCGGGCGGGGCGGCTCCGGCGCCCCGAGGCGGAAACGATTGACGACGCAGAAACCGAAGGCTGAAGCGCCGCAGCGCTTGCACCCGCGGCCCGTGCGCCGCATCATTGGGGGAAGCTAGCTTCCCAACGGAGGGCGATCAGCGGGTGGAACAGACAACGACCGATGCCGTTGAGATCAGTCGCGGACTGATTGAACAGCTCTGGGAATTCCTTGGCACCTTGTTCCGCCCTTGGAACGCCTATCAGGTTGCAATCCTTCTGGCCGTCTTTGCGGTCGCCTATCTGCTGACCCGCTGGATCGCTCCAAAATATCACGACTGGCTGCGCACCCGCGAGGGCTGGCCCATGTCGCGGATGCGCTGGTCGCTTGTCGTGCATAAGCGCATGACGCTTATCATCTTCGTGGTGCTGATCTGGATCACTGTCCTGATCATGCGCGAGGTGACGTGGCCGTCGCGCTCCTACCTGCTGGCCATCGTCGGCAATCTGACCTTCGCCTGGCTGATCGTTGCCGTCGCGGCGCGATTGATCAGCTATGGACCGCTCAGAACCGTGGTCCGTTATGGCGCGTGGATCTGGGTCACGCTCAGCGTTCTCAATATCACCAACGAGGTTCAGGCGATCCTCGACAGCATGGCGATCCATTTCGGGGATCTCAGGATCTCGGTCTGGCTTGTGCTGCAAGCCGTGCTGGTGATCGGCGTTCTGTTCTATGCCGCTCGGTTCCTGTCGCGCACGACATCGCAGCGTATACAGGACAACACAGACCTCAGCCCCTCGATGCGGGTTCTGACGATCAAGTTCATCCAGCTGATCCTATATGGCGTGGCCCTTTTCGTCGGCCTCAAGGCGGTCGGCGTTGACCTCACAGGCCTTGCCGTACTTTCCGGCGCGATCGGTGTCGGCCTTGGCTTCGGTTTGCAAAAGGTCGTGTCCAACCTTGTCTCGGGCGTCATCATCCTTCTCGACAAGTCGATCAAACCCGGCGACGTCATCAGCCTTGGCGATACCTTCGGCTGGATCAACAGTCTTGGCGCGCGCTATGTCTCGATCACCACGCGAGACGGGCGGGAATACCTGATCCCGAACGAAGACCTGATTACCGGCCAAGTGGTGAACTGGTCGCATTCCGACGATTTCGTGCGGCTCGATATCCATTTCGGCACCTCCTACCACGACAACCCCCACGATGTGCGGCGCATCGCGATTGCCGCGGCCAAGACGGTCGACCGGGTTCTGACCGACAAGCAGACCGTCTGCCACATCACGGGTTTTGGCGATTCCAGCATCGACTATGTGCTGCGCTTCTGGATCCGCGACCCCACGCAGGGCCTGACCAATATCCGTGGAAATGTGTATCTCGCGCTCTGGGATGCCTTCCACGAAAACGGCATTTCGATCCCCTTCCCGCAGCGCGAGGTGCGGATCCTTGGTGATGCGGAGCCTGCAAAGGCCGACTGACTGTTGCCGAAAAACCCTGCTTTTGCCGTTGAACCCGCCCGATTTATGAGGGAAAGGGTGCGCTGATCGCGGGCAAGGGCCGGATTCATTGAAATGATACTTTGCCCTTGCTACGTTTTGCTTATGAGAAGCGCCCGTGGAAAGCGGGCGTGTCACACCGGAGGACAATGACCTGTCTCTCGAACTATCCGCGGCCAATGCCGCACAGCGGGATGCCATCCAGATGACGGCGCCCGTAGAAGCCACCAGCGAACAGATCCTTGCGGCTGTTCTCGCCTCTCTCGAAGACGACAAAGCTGAAGACATCGTGCAGATTTCCCTGCGCGGCAAAACGGAAATGGCCGATTTCATGGTCATCGCCTCTGGCCGGTCTACCCGTCAGGTCGCCGCGATTTCGGAGAAGCTCACCGAGCGGCTCAAGCAGGATCTTGGCGTTTTCTGCAAGGTCGAGGGGGCCGAGGTCGGCGATTGGGTGCTGATCGACGCGGGCGATGTGATCGTCCATGTCTTCCGCCCCGAGGTCCGCGAGTTCTATCAGCTCGAGAAGATGTGGCAGCCCTCGGGGGCGACGGCGAAAGCCAACTGAGATGCGCGTGCATCTGGTCGTTGTCGGCCGTCTGAGGGCCGGGCCGGAGCTTGACCTCATCAAGGATTACCTCACCCGTTTCGACCGCAGCGGCCGCGCGCTGGGCCTTGGGCCCGCCCAGGTAATCGAGGTCGAGGACAAGAAGGGCGGCGGCATGGCGGCCGAGGCCGCCCTTTTGGAAAAGGCGATCCCATCAGGTGCGCTGGTCTGCTGCCTCGACGAGCGCGGCAAGGTGATGTCCTCGCCCGATTTCGCCGATCAGCTTGGCCAATGGCGCGACAATGGCCGGCAGGATGTGGCTTTCGTGATCGGCGGCGCGGATGGCATTGATCCCGCAGTGCGCGAGCGGGCCGATGCGCTTCTGTCCTTCGGCAAGATGGTCTGGCCGCATATGCTGGTGCGGGTGATGCTGTCGGAGCAGCTCTATCGCGCGGCCTCGATCCTCGCGGGCGCGCCCTACCACCGCGTCTGATCCGCCAATTCGCCGCAAGGCCAATCCCCGCTTTCCCACCGCCGCCGCGCCATGCTAGGTCGGCCCCATGTGGGAGATCTTTCTGAAGACATTGCCGTTCTTCGCGCTGATCGGCGTGGGCTATGGTGCGGGGCGGACACGGTTCTTCACGCCCGAAGCGACCGCCTATCTGACCAAGTTCGTATTCTACTTCGCCCTCTCGGCCATGCTCTTCCGCTTTTCCGCCAACCTGTCGTTGGCCGAAATCCTCGATTGGCACTTCGTCTGGGCCTATCTCGCGGGGACGATGGCGGTCTATCTCATCGTCACCGCCGTGGCTTTGGCCCGCAGGCGGAGCGTTGAGGAAGCAGCCGTTGAGGCGCAGTGCGGCGCGATCGGCAACGTGGGCTTTCTCGGCATCCCGATGCTGACGCTTCTCTTCGGGGAAGAGGCGATCGGTCCGAATATGCTGGTGCTGGCGGTCGACCTGATCGTTTTCGGCTCGCTCATCGTTATCCTCATCACTGGCAGCCGCGATGGGCGGATGTCGGTCGGCATCCTGCGAACGGTCGGCCTCGGGCTTCTCAAGAACCCGATGATCGTTTCGATCGTTCTGGGCCTTGCAGTTTCGAGCACCGGCTACGGCCTGCCGCAGCCGGTCAATGAATTCGTTTCGATCCTTGGCGCAGCGGCAACGCCCGGCGCCTTGTTCGCCATCGGCGCCTCGTTGGCGACGAAATCGGCCGAGCGGGTGGCGGTGGCGGGCTGGCTCTCTTTCGCCAAGTTGGTCCTCCACCCCGGCCTCGTGGCCGTTGCCGCCTTTGTCATTTTCGACGTCGAGCCTTTCGCGGCCGGCGTCATGGTCGCCGCCGCGGCGCTTCCGGTGGCGGGCAATGTCTATATTCTGGCGCAGCACTATGGCGTGGCGCCCCAGCGCGTCTCGGCGTCGATCCTGATCTCGACCGCCGCGAGCATCCTAACCGTTTCGGCGATCATCGCCTGGGTCGCGCCATCAATGGGACTTGGAGGGTAATATGGAAACCGTATCGGAAAACCACTGCTTTGGGGGCGTGCAAGGGGTCTATCGGCACCGTTCGGCGGCTTGCGATTGCGACATGACCTTCGGGCTCTTCCTGCCTGAGGAGGCCGAGCAAGGCCCGGTCCCGCTGATCTGGTATCTCTCCGGCCTCACTTGCACCCACGAAAACGCCATGACCAAGGCGGGGCTTCAACAGTGGGCCGCCGCCGAGGGTATTGCCGTGATTTTCCCCGACACCTCGCCGCGTGGCGAGGGGGTAGCCGACGATCCCGCCTATGATCTGGGGCAGGGCGCGGGCTTTTATGTGAATGCCACTGAAGCGCCTTGGGCCGCGCATTATCAGATGTGGGATTATGTGGCCGACGAGTTGCCGCGGATCGTCACCGCTTCCTTCGCGATCGACGAGGGGCGCCAGTCGATCATGGGTCATTCGATGGGCGGGCACGGGGCGCTGATCTTGGCGATGAACCTGCCGGGGCGCTTTGCCTCGGTCTCGGCCTTCTCGCCGATCTGCAATCCGGTAAAAACTGACTGGGGCCGCAAACAGCTGACCGCCTATCTCGGGCCGGACGAAAGCCGATGGGCGCGGCACGACGCGACCGCGTTGATGGAGGCGGCTGGCTTCGACGGACCGATCCTGATCGACACCGGCACCGACGATCCCTTTGCAGATCACCTGCGCACCGAGGCGCTTGCCGAAGCCATCGCCCGCCGCCGCCAACAGGCGACCATTCGCCTGCAAAAGGGCTATGACCACAGCTATTTCTTCGTCTCGACCTTCGCCGAGGATCACATGGCCTTTCATGCCGAGGCTTTGTTCGCGTGATCTATGTCGATGCCGATGCTTGTCCGGTGAAGGCCGAGGCCGAGCGGGTCGCCACCCGCCACGGCATCAATATGTTCATCGTCTCAAACGGCGGCATCCGGCCCTCCGCCAATCCGCTGGTGGAGACGGTGATCGTCCCCGATGGACCTGATATTGCCGATATGTGGATCGCCGAGCGGGCGGGCAAAGGCGATATCGTGGTGACGGGGGATATTCCGCTCGCCGCCAAATGCGTGGCCGCTGGCGCGCGGGTGCTTAAGCACAACGGCGAGGCGCTGACCGAGGCGAATATCGGGCAGGTTCTCGGGATGCGCGATCTTATGGCCGACCTACGTGCGGCTGATCCATTCCGGCAGGGCGGCGGCAAAGCCTTCAGCAAGACCGACCGGAGCCGGTTTCTCGACGCGCTCGAGCGCGAGGTACAGAGGGTCAAACGCGGCGGCTAGGGCCAAGGCCTGTCGCGGACAGGACAGATTGCCGATTTGCACCGCCCCTAGGCTGGCGCCATGTTGGCCCAGTTCAAAGACCATCCCTCCATCATCGGGGCAGCAAGCGCGCTTCTCGCGGTCTTGTTCTTTTCGGTCAACGACATGGCGATCAAGTTCCTCAGCGGCGGCTATCCGCTGCACGAGGTGATCCTGATCCGCTCGGTCGTGGCTATGGCTGTGCTGTTCATTGTGATCTTCCCCTTTAGCGGCGGCCTCGCGGCAGCGCGGACCAACCGCTTCTGGCTGCATATGCTGCGGGCGAGTTTCGTCGTCTTCTCCAACATCACCTTCTTTCTCGGCCTCTCGGTCCTGCCGCTCGCCGAGGGCGTGGCGCTTTTCTTCGTCGCGCCCATCGTCATCACCGTCTTTTCGGTGATCTTCCTGCGCGAACACGTCGGCCCGCACCGCTGGTTGGCGGTGGTGATAGGCCTTGTCGGCGTGACGATCATGCTGCGCCCCGGCACCGAGACCTTCCGGCTGGCCGCGCTTTTCCCCATCGCCTCGGCCGTGGGCTATGCCGCGATGCATATGATGACCCGCTATATCGGCCGCACCGAAAGTGCCGCGACCATGAGCTTCTACATTCAGGTTGCCTTCATCATCGTCGCCTCCGCCGCGGGCCTTGTGCTGGGCGACGGGCGCTATGCCGCCGACGATAGCGCGATCCTCAATTTCCTCCTGCGCGCCTGGGTCATGCCCGATGCAGGCGACTGGGCGCTTCTGATCGTGACTGGCGCGGTTATCTCGCTCGGGGGCTATTTCATCAGCCATGCCTACCGCGTGGCCGAGGCGGCTTTGGTGGCGCCGTTTGAATACCTTGCGCTTCCGCTTGCGATGGTCTGGGGGATCGTCGTCTTCGGCGAATGGCCCGATGCCGTGGGTCTCACAGGTATCGCCTTGATCCTCGCTTCCGGACTCTATTTGATCCTTCGGGAAGCCGTGGCGCGCCGGGGCGGTATCCGCTTGGGGCCGCGCGGTCGCCGCTGAGACGAGACAGAGAATGCCCATCGAAGCCGTCATTTTCGACATCGGAAACGTCCTCATCGAGTGGCAGCCGGAACGATTTTACGATCGCGCAATCGGGCGGGCGCGGCGCGAGGCGATGTTCGCGGCGGTCGATCTGCATGGCGTGAACGAAAAGATCGACAGTGGCAGCCCCTTCCGCGAAACGATCTATGCTGCGGCCGAGGCGCTGCCGGAGTTCGCCCCCGAGATCCGGATGTGGCACGACAACTGGCTCGATATGGCGAGCCCCGCGATTGACCATTCCGCGCGGCTTCTCGGGGCGCTGAGGCGGAATTGTGTTCCGGTCTTTGCGCTCAGCAACATCAGCCGCGAGGCCTATGACACGGGCCTCAGCGCCTATCCTTTCCTTGGTGAGTTCGACCGGCTTTATCTGTCGGGCGAGATGGGCGTGACCAAGCCAAGCCCCGAAATCTATGCGATGCTCGAGGCGGATTGTGGGCTTGATCCGGCGGGGCTTCTCTTTGCCGATGATCGGGCCGAGAATATTGAAGCCGCCGCCCGTCGTGGCTGGCAGACACACCTTTTCGATGGCCCTTCGGGCTGGGCCGCGCGGCTTGTCCGCGAGGGCCTGTTGAGAGAAAGCGAGACGCTATGAGTTTTGATGTGATCCCCTTTGCAGAAGGCGAGAAGGGCCTCGACTGGCTTGCCCTGACCGATGCGCTGGCTGCGGGCCACAAACGCCCGCCCGCCAAGGTCGAGGACGTATTCCTCTATCGCGGCAAGGATACGCTTCTGAACCGTTCGGCATGGATCGACGGCATGGGCCTTGCCGTGAAGGCGGCGACCGTATTCCCCGGCAACCGCGCCAAGGGCAAGCCGATGGTCGGGGGCGCGGTAAGCCTTTTCTCCGACGAGGATGGGGCGCTTGAGGCGGTGATTGATTTCCACCTTGTCACCAAATGGAAAACCGCCGGCGACAGCCTTCTCGCTGCCCGCCGCCTTGCGCGGCCCGATAGCCGTAAGATCCTGATCGTGGGCGCGGGCACCGTGGGGCGCAGCCTTGTCGAGGCCTATGGCGCGGCCTTCCCGGGCGCCGAGTTCACCGTCTGGAACCGCAGCCCCGAAGGGGCGGAAGAGTTCGCCAAGGATTGCCCCGGTGTCCGCGTCGCGACCGACCTCGAAGCTGCCGTGCACGTGGCGGATATCGTGACTTCGGCCACGATGAGTTCCGAGCCGCTGATCCGCGGCCACTGGCTCCGCCCCGGCCAGCACATCGACCTGATCGGCGCTTACCGCCCCGATATGCGCGAGGCGGATGATGCGGCCCTTCTGCGGTCGCGCGTTTTCGTTGATAACCGTCACACGACCATCGCCCATATCGGCGAGCTAAAGACGCCCATCGCCAACGGCGTTTTCGGCGAGGATCATGTGCTTGCGGATTTCTACAGCCTCGAGAAATTCGCCCGCCGCTCGGCCGACGAAATCACGCTCTTCAAGAACGGCGGCGGTGCGCACCTTGATCTGATGACCTGCCGCTATATCATGGACGTCTGGAAGAAAAAGACCGCCTGACCTATGGAATACCTCTATATCGCCGTCCTGATCGCTGCCGCGATCATCGCCGCCCCCTTTATCCGCGAACGTCTCCGCAAGCCGGTCAATCACTCCAAAGCCCCCGGAAGCCTTGCCAAACTTTCACAAGGCGTCACTCACTATCGCTGGTTCGGGCCGAAGGGTGGGCCGACGGTGGTCTGCGTGCACGGGCAGACGACGCCCTCGGACGCCTACCTTGCCGTGGCGAAGAAGCTCGCGGCCAAGGGCTATCGCGTGCTGATCTACGATATCTATGGCCGCGGCTATTCGAGCAACGGCAAGGGGCCGCAAACGCGCGATTTCCTTGTGCGACAGCTTGAGGATTTGCTTGAGGATCAGGGTGTCACTGGCAAGTTTGCGATCATGGGCTATTCGATGGGCGGCATCATCGCGCCGATCTATGCCAAGCGCCACCCGGATCGCGTCAGCAGCGTGACCCTGCTTGTGCCCGGTGGCTTCTGGTGGGCCAACAAGTTTTCCCGCATGACCAAGATCGTCGCCTCTCACCCTTTGATTGCCGACTGGGCCTACGCCGTCAGAGGTTCACAAGTCCTGCGCATGGGCATTGAATCGAGCATGGGCGAGAAGATCGACGTGCCGGGCATCCACCAGATCCAGCTTGATCAGCTGAACCGGCGCGGGTTTCGCTATGCCGTTTCGTCGGCGCTGACCCGCGATACCTTCTTTGGCGACAATCAGGCCGTTCACAAGGCGGTCGAAAAGGCCGGCATTCCGGTTCTGGGCATCTGGGGTGGCGTCGATGATGTGATCCCGCCCGAACGCGCCGAGGTGCTTTCGGCGTGGAATTCCCGCGCCCGAAACGTCCTCATCGAGGACGCGGGCCACGGCCTTCCCTATACCCACTCGGATGAGGTCGTCGCGGCATTCGATGCTTTCGTGAAGGAAACGAAAGCTACCTGAGATCAGGCCGCTGCCAGCTCCGCCCTCTTCTCGCGGATCGGCAGGTGGATGATCGCCGAGAAGAGGCCGACACCGACACCGACCCACCAGACATAGGTGTAGGTGCCGTAGATGTCGTAGAGCTTGCCGCCCAGCCAGACGCCAAGGAAGCTACCAAGCTGGTGGCTGAAGAAGACGATGCCGTAGAGCGTCCCCATGTAGCGCAGGCCATAGATATGGGCGACAAGGCCGCTGGTGAGCGGCACGGTGGCAAGCCAGAGCGATCCCATCAGAAGCGAGAAGAGGATCACGGTCGTGGGCGTCATCGGCGTCAGGATGAACCATGCGGCGACGAGCGTGCGGCCAAGATAGATGCCCGCGAGGAGGTATTTCTTGGTAAACCGCTTGCCCGCCCAACCGGCGGCGATGGTCCCGGCGATGTTGGCAAAGCCGATGAGCGATATGGATACTGCGCCGAGGGCCGAGGTTGTGGTGATGCCAAGGCCCGCAAGGATGCCCGTTTGCCCGATCGGGCTGCACATCTCGGTGACGAAGGCGGGGAAATGGGCGGTCACGAAGGCGAGCTGATAGCCGCAGGAAAAGAAGCCGAGGAAGATCATCGAATAGGAGGGATCCTTGAACGCCCGCACAAGGATCTGGCCCATCGTTTCCTCAAGCTCGGCCTTCGACGCCATTTGCGGCGCGCGCATGAGGGGCAGGAGGAGAAGCACGGCAAGGATCGCTGCGGCAAAGGTCACAAAGACCATCTGCCATGTCATATAACCCAGAAGAACCTCGGCCAGCGGCGCGCCAATCATTTGGCCAGCCGAGCCGGCGGCTGTCGCAATGGCGAGGCTCATCGACCGGTTCTCGGCCGAGCTGGCGCGGCCAACGACCGCGAGAACAACGCCAAAGCCGGTGCCAGCCACGCCAAAGCCGACGAGGGTTTCGTAGAACTGATGGGCCAGAGGGGTCGTAGCACCCGCGGACAGCAACAGGCCCGCCGCATAGAACAGCGCCCCGAGGATGATCGCCTTACGATCCCCGATCTTCTCGGCAATCGCGCCGAAGATCGGCTGGCCGATGCCCCAAAAGAGATTCTGGATCGCAATGGCGAGCGAGAAATCGGCGCGGAGCCAGCCGAATTCCTCGGCGATCGGGATCTGGAAGACCCCAAACGACGCGCGGATCGCAAAGCCGGTCATCACGATGATCGAACCGACGATGAGAACCGGAGTGAAAAGCGGCGCTGATTTCTGCATGGCCTCACCATCCTCCTTTCTCGAGCGACGTCAAACAAATTTCAGGACGTGCGAGGTATTCCCAAGCGGACGGCCTCTGGCTATGTCGGGGCATGACCATTCAAGAGGCGTATCAGGCAGGCATCGACGCGGCGCGGATTACCTCCGATCCCGCGCAGCTTGCCGCCTTGCCCGAGCTTGAGCGGGTGCGCGAAGGTCTGTCCCGCCCCGTCAAACGGGGCTGGTTCGCCAAGGCGCCCGAGCCGGTGATGGGGCTCTACCTCTGGGGTGGGGTCGGGCGTGGCAAGTCGATGCTGATGGACCTGCTCTATGCCGAGGTTGAGGCGCCCAAGAAGCGCGAGCATTTTCACGCCTTCATGCAATGGGTCCATGCCGAGATGGGTAAGGCGCGGGCGCGGGGTGTGGACGACGCCATCACTCCGGTGGCCGAGATACTCGCCAAGGAAGTCAGGCTTCTCGCCTTCGACGAAATGCAGATCAGCGATATCGCCGACGCGATGATCGTCGGGCGGCTCTTTGAAAAGCTCTTTGCCGCAGGCGTGACGGTGGTGACGACATCGAACCGGCACCCCGATGACCTCTACAAAAACGGCCTCAACCGCCAGCTATTTCTGCCATTCATATCAATGCTGAAAGAGCGGCTGGTCATCCACGAACTCGCCAGCAAGACCGACTATCGGCAGGGGCGGCTTGAGGGCGAAAAGACCTATTTTACGCCGAACAACGCCGCTGCCCGCGCTGCCATTGAAACGCTCTGGAAAGACTTTGCCGGCGATGCATCACGGCCGCTTTTGCTGCGCGTCAATGGCCGTGATGTCGAAATTCCGGGTTTTCGCAATGGCGTGGCGCGGGCGAGCTTCTTTGATCTTTGTGGCAAACCGCTCGGCGCGGCGGATTATCTGGCACTGGCCGAGGCCGCGCGGGTTTTGATCCTTGAGGATATCCCCCGCCTCTCACGCCAGAATTTCAACGAAGCCCGTCGCTTCGTGACCCTGATCGACGCCCTCTATGAGGCGCGGGTTCGCCTGATCTGTTCCGCCGCGGCCGAGCCAGAGATGCTCTACGTTGAGGGAGAAGGCACCTTTGAATTCGAACGCACGGCCAGCCGTTTGCGCGAGATGCAGGCTGTTGACTGGGGCGTCGAGCAAAAGCACCTGACCCACCCCTGAAAAACAGAAAGACGAGCCTCTTGCTCGCCTCTCCGCCCTGCCAAACTGCTCAGTCGCGCGATCTGGGGCCACGCTGACGCAAATCACTTGCCCGAATCTAAGCGGATCACTGATTCGCGGTCAACTGGCATGATTCGCAGGCGGCGAATTTTCTTTCATTCGCCACCTCAGGAAAAATTTGATCATTTTTTTATGGCTGTGCTGCGGCCGTTCAGATATGGTTGTTGCGTTCCGGCTGCCGCTGCTTTCAGACGTGCCCTTGCCGGAGAGTTTTTCGGGCGCGAGGCGCCCAGTCAGTCAAGGACAGAAGAGATGAAGAACGCCGATATCGCCAAGCGCCGCAATACCGCCATCGCCCGCGGCGTTGGCATGATGACTCAGATCTACGTGGAGCGTGCCGAGAACGCCGAGGTCTGGGATGTCGAAGGCAACCGCTACATCGATTTCGCCGCCGGTATCGCCGTCGTCAACACCGGCCACCGACACCCTCGGGTGATCGACGCGGTGAAAAAGCAGCTCGACAGCTTCACCCACACCTGCCATCAGGTTCTGCCCTATGAAAACTACATCCAGCTTGCCGAGCGCCTGAATGCTTCGGTGCCGGGCGATTTCGAGAAGCGGACGATCTTTGTCACCACTGGCGCCGAGGCCGTCGAGAACTCGATCAAGATCGCCCGCGCCGCGACTGGCCGCAACGCCGTCATCGCCTTCGGCGGCGGCTTCCATGGCCGGACGTTCATGGGCATGGCGCTCACCGGCAAGGTTCAGCCCTACAAGGCCGGCTTCGGCACGATGATGCCCGATGTCTATCACGTCCCCTTCCCGGTCGAGCTGCATGGCGGGTCGGTCGAGGCGTCGATGGGCGCGATCACCCAGCTCTTCAAAGCCGATCTCGATCCTTCGCGCGTGGCCGCGATCATCGTCGAGCCGGTGCAGGGCGAGGGCGGCTTCTATCCGGCCCCGACCGAGCTGATGCGCGCCGTTCGCAAGCTTTGTGACGAGCATGGCATCGTGATGATCGCCGACGAGGTCCAAACCGGCTTTGCCCGCACTGGCCGGATGTTTGCGATGAACCACCATGACGTGGCGGCCGACCTGACCACCATGGCCAAGGGCCTTGGCGGCGGTTTCCCGATCGCGGCCGTGACCGGGCGCGCCTCGATCATGGACGCGGCCAACCCCGGCGGCCTTGGCGGCACCTATGGCGGCAACCCGATCGGCATCGCTGCGGCCCATGCCGTGCTCGACGTGATCGAGGACGAAGACCTATGCAACCGCGCCAACGTTCTTGGCTCCAAGCTGCGCCAGCGGCTCGAAGCCCTGCGCGCCACCACCCCGCAGATCGCCGATGTGCGCGGGCCCGGCTTCATGGTCGCGGTTGAGTTCAACACCGCCGACGGCAAGGCGCCGGACGCGGGCTTTACCAACCGCGTCAAGGACGAGGCGCTCAAGCGTGGCCTGATCCTTCTGACCTGCGGCGTCTATGGCAACGTCGTGCGCTTCCTCGCGCCGATCACCATTCCCGACGCGCATTTCAACGAGGCGCTCGATATCCTCGAGGCTTCGGTCGAGGCCGCGAAGGCCGCCTGATCGGGTTGAAATGGCAAAGAACGCGGGCGCCCTCGGGCGCCCGTTGTCGTTTTAGTCGCCGTTCTCGCGCAGGACGTGACCGGCGAGATAGAGCGAGCCGCAGATGAGGATGCGGGCGTTCGGGTCTTTGGCGGTGATCGCGGTGATCGCGTCGTCAACGGATGCAGCGGTCGTCGCCTCAAAGCCCGCCTTGCGGGCCTCTTCGGCGGTGACTTCAGCGGGCAGGGTGTTCATCTCGCCGGGGATCGACAGGGCGGTGAGGCTCTTGGCGATCTTGGCCAGAGGCCGCAGGTAGCCGCCGATATCCTTGGTGTTGAGCATCCCGCAGATGAGGTGGATCGGCCGATCCGGCAGCGCGCTCAGAGTTTCCGCCAGCGCCCGCCCCGCATGGGGATTGTGCCCACCGTCGAGCCAAAGCTCGGCAGGCTTTGCCAAATCGACAAGGCGGCCCGATTTCATGTGCTGCATTCGTGCAGGCCAGAAGGCGCGGGACACCGCCGCCTCGCAGGCCTCTTCGCCAAAGCCCAAGACGCGCAGCGCGGCTATCGAGCCACCCGCGTTCTGGATCTGGTGGGGGCCGGGTAGGTTGGGCAGGGGCAGATCAAGGAGGCCGCGCTCGTCCTGATAGATCAGTCGGCCCCGCTCGGTGCCAACGTGATACTGCTGGCCGTAGGCATAGAACGGCGCGCTATTCCTCGCGGCGACCCGTTCGATGACCTCAAGCCCCTCGTCGAGCTGCGGCCCAACCACGCAAGGAACTCCTCGCTTGATGATCCCTGCCTTTTCGCCCGAGATCTCGGCCAGCGTGTCGCCAAGGTATTGCTGATGGTCGAGGTCCACGGGCGTGATGATCGTCAGCGCAGGCTTGGCGATCACATTGGTCGCATCGAGCCGCCCGCCGAGGCCAACCTCGAGCAGGGTGTAATCCGCCGATGTCTCGGCAAAGGCCATAAGCGCGGCGACGGTCGTGATCTCGAAATAGGTGATCGGATCCGAGCCGTTGGCCATGTAGGCGCGGTCGAGAACCTCGGTCAGCGCCGCCTCGGAGATCAGCTCGCCCGCCACGCGGATACGCTCGTGAAACCGTGCAAGGTGCGGCGAGGTATAGGCGTGGACCTTTTTGCCCTCGGCCTCAAGTCCGGCGCGGATCATCGCTTGCGTCGAGCCCTTGCCGTTGGTTCCGGCCACATGGATCACCGGCGGTAGGCGGTCTTGCGGGTTGCCGACCTTTTCGAGAAGGCGCCAGACGCGATCGAGGGTCAGGTCGATGATCTTGGGGTGGAGCGCCATCATCCTTTGCAGGATGACATCGGAACCGGTTGTCACTTCTTCGCCGCCTTTTCCTCTGGCGTCGGGGTGGCCTCGCTCTTCGCAGGCGGCGTGATTTCGGCCGCGGGCAAGGCCAGAAGCATCCGCAGGATCGTGGTCAACTCTTCCCTGAGCTTGGTGCGCGGGGTCACGCGATCAAGCATCCCGTGGTCGAGCAGATACTCCGCCCGCTGGAACCCTTCGGGGAGCTTCTCGCGGATCGTCTGTTCGATCACGCGGGGGCCTGCGAAACAGATGAGCGCATTGGGCTCGGCGATCTGCACGTCGCCCAGCATCGCGTAGGAGGCGGTTACGCCGCCGGTCGTCGGGTGCGTCAGCACCACGATATAAGGTAGGCCCGCCTCTTTCAGCATCTCGACCGCCACCGTGGTGCGCGGCATCTGCATCAGCGACAGGATGCCTTCCTGCATCCGCGCACCACCGGCGGCGGAGAAAAGGATGAACGGGCGGCGAAGCTCGACCGCCTTTTCGACTCCGGTGATGATGGCGTTGCCGACATACATCCCCATCGAGCCGCCCATGAACGAGAAATCCTGCGCGGCGGCGACAACCGGCGTCCCGCCGATATCGCCTTCCGCCACCAGCATCGCCTCTTTCTCGCCCGTCGTCTTCTGGGCGGTTTTCATGCGGTCGGTGTATTTCTTCTGGTCGCGGAAGTGCAGCGGATCGGCCAGCGGTTCCGGCACGGCGACTTCCTTGAACTCGCCGCCATCGAACAGCGCCTTGAAGCGGTTGCGCGGCGTGATCGCCATGTGATGGCCGCAAGAGGTGCAGACATTCTGATTGTCCGCCAATTCGCGGTGGAACAGCATGGTTCCGCATTCATCGCATTTGGTCCAGAGGTTCTCGGGAACCTCACGGCGCGAGAAGAGCGAGTTGACCTTTGGGCGAACGTAGTTGGTGATCCAGTTCATAGCACCAGCCTAGGAATTCTATTGACCCGAGATAAGCCGAGCGTTCGGGAATTGCAATCAACGTCTGAGCGTCAGCCGCGCCGCAAGCCAGGGAATGCCAGCGCCGAGGATGGTCAGGGAGATCTGGCCAAGGCCCCACGGGGTTAGAAGTGCCTCGGGTCCGAGGGTCGAGAGGTCTATCTCTGGCGGAGCCACAAGGATCAGGGCAAGGCCGTTTGAGGCGCGACCGTCGATGCCGAAGAACAGAATGGCAAAGAGGTTGTTCGCAAGGTGGAGCCCGATTGCAGGTCCGAGCGATCCATGCCGCGCGGTCAGGTCGGCGGCGCTGAGGGCAAAGAGGGTGGCCCAGAGCGACCAGATGATACCCTCGATCAGCGTTTCGGCGTTGAGGAAGTGGATCGAGCCGAAGACCACGGCGGGGGCAATCATCCAAACCACAGGAGAGGCCCATCGCGCGGCAAGCTGCTGCTGGATATAGCCGCGGAAGAAGGCTTCTTCTGCGGTAACCTGAATGACGACCGCCGGAACAGCCAGCGGTAGATAGAGGAGCCATGTGGCAATCGGCCGGATCAGGGCGATATCCTCTTCGCCGGGCCAAGGCGGCGCGGCCTGCATGATGGCTATGACGATCAAGACCTTCACAAAGACGCTGCGAAAGCCGCCAAACGCCAGATCGCGCGGCCCGAAAAGGCTTTCAAAGCTGCGCCCGTGCAGGCTCCAGACCACAACGCCGAGAAGCGCGAGCGGAAGGGCGAAACCGGCCAGTTGGACGGTCAGCCCCGCAGCTGTGGTCCCTGTCGCCGGCGACCACGAGGGCGGAACGAAGGCCGACAGGACGAGCGGCGTCAGGGCAAAGCCGAAGATGACGGCGATGATTCCCAGCATGGTTTTGCCAAGGCCGGTTTCGGCTCCGGCAAGCGCGGTGAAGGAGGGCTGGGCGTCATAATCGCCGGGGGAGTAGAGAAATCGCATGACCGGACCCTAGGCCGCAGCCTTGCCAGAGGCAATCGAGGCTAATCTGCCTTGTCTGCGCGCATCCGGTCTTTTAGACCTTTGCCGATAGTTTTCCGACAAGGACCACACAAATGAACCGCCGTTTCGACAAATCCAAGCTCCCCAGCCGCCATGTGACCGAAGGCCCCGCCCGCGCACCGCACCGGTCCTATTACTATGCGATGGGTCTGGACGAGGACGATATCCACCAGCCGCTCATCGGTGTCGGCACCTGTTGGAACGAAGCGGCGCCCTGCAACATCGCGCTCAACCGTCAGGCGCAGGCCGTCAAGCTCGGCGTCAAGGCCGCCTCCGGCACCCCGCGCGAGTTCACAACCATCACCGTGACCGACGGCATCGCCATGGGCCACGAAGGGATGCGCTCCTCGCTCGCCAGCCGCGAAGCGATCGCCGACTCGGTCGAGCTGACGATGCGGGGCCACTGCTACGACGCGCTCGTGGGCCTTGCCGGCTGTGATAAATCCCTGCCGGGGATGATGATGGCGATGGTTCGCCTCAACGTGCCGTCGGTCTTTATCTATGGCGGGTCGATCCTGCCGGGCCGTTTGGATGGCAAGGACGTGACCGTTCAGGACGTGTTCGAGGCCGTGGGCAAGCATCAGGCGGGCAACTTCTCGGATGCCGAGTTGGCCGTTCTCGAGCGCGTGGCCTGCCCCTCGGCGGGCGCCTGCGGCGGCCAGTTCACCGCCAACACAATGGCCTGCGTGTCCGAGGCCATCGGCCTTGCGCTTCTTAACTCCTCGGGCGCTCCGGCCCCCTACGAAAGCCGCGACCAATACGCCATCGCCTCGGGCGAGGCGGTGATGAACCTTCTCGAGAAGAACATCCGCGCCCGCGATGTCGTGACCCGCAAGAGCCTTGAGAACGCCGCGCGCGTTGTGGCTTGCACCGGCGGTTCGACCAACGCCGGCCTGCACCTGCCGGCCATCGCCCATGAGGCGGGGATTGATTTCAACCTCTTCGACGTCTGCGACATCTTCCGCGACACGCCCTATTTCGTCGATCTCAAGCCGGGCGGCCAGTTTGTCGCCAAAGACCTCTACGAAGCAGGTGGCGTTCCGGTTGTTATGAAAGAGCTCCGCAAGGCGGGCCTTCTGCACGAAGACTGCATGACCGCCTCGGGCCGCACCATGGGCGAAGAGCTCGACCTCATCGCCGCCGAAGCCGATGGCCGCGTGATCCATCCCGTCGCCACTCCGATCACCAAGACCGGCGGCGTTGTCGGCCTGAAGGGCAACCTCGCTCCCGAAGGCGCGATCGTGAAGGTCGCCGGTATGTCCGAGGCCGAGCAGGTCTTCACCGGCTCCGCCCGCGTGTTCGAATGCGAAGAGGATGCCTTCGAGGCCGTGAAGGCCCGCATCTACAAGGAAGGCGAGGTTCTCGTCATCCGCAACGAAGGCCCCTCGGGCGGTCCCGGTATGCGCGAGATGCTCGCCACCACCGCCGCGATTTCCGGCCAAGGCATGGGCAAGAAGGTCGCCCTTATCACCGATGGCCGCTTCTCCGGCGCGACCCGTGGCTTCTGCGTGGGCCACGTCGGCCCCGAGGCTGCCAAATGCGGCCCGATCGCGCTTCTGAAGGATGGCGACAAGATCACCATCAACGCCATCACTGGCGAGATCAGCGTTGATCTGTCGGAAGACGAGCTGGCCGCCCGCAAGGCCGATTGGAAAGGTCCGCGCCCGACCAACTATGCCAGTGGCGCGCTGTGGAAATACGCCCAGCTCGTCGGCTCGACCGTCGGCGGCGCCGTGACCCATCCCGGCGCCAAGGAAGAGACCCATATCTATATGGATCTCTAAAGTGATCACCCGCAGCCGATTGGCTCTGGCCTGCGCCGTTCTGGCGCTCGCCGGGTGTGAACCGAGCGGCGGCGGGTTTTCCTTTTTGTCCGGTCCTTCTGGGACAATGACCACTCAGATCGACATGCTCGATGGGGCCGTCGTCGTTGCCACGCCCGCGGGCTATTGCATCGACCGGAATGCGACGCGGGCCGAGGCCGGCTTTGCGGTCGAGGCCAGCTGTGCGCTTGTCGCGCGAGGCGGGACAGCGCCGCGTTACGATGGATTGATCACCGTCCAAATCGGAGATCCCGCAAGCGCAATCGTGACGGGTGAAGAGCGCGAGCTCCGAGCTTTCTTGAAAAGTGATCAGGGCAAGCAGCTTTTGGCGGGTGACGGGCCGCCGCGGGGCATCTCCGTTGGCAAGACCGGTGTTTGGGGCCATGTCGTCGAGGTCTATCTGAATTCGGCACCACGAGGTGGATTTGACGGGTTTCAACCGGTCGAGTGGCGCGCCTTTTTCGATCTCAAGGATCGCCTCGTGACGATCCGGCTTCGCGGCTATGATCGCGCACCGCTGAGTTATGAGCAGGGACAAGCCCTGTTGCGGACGGCGATCGATGCCATGATCCAAGCCAATAGTGTTGTTGCGACAGCCGAAACTGGGTAACTGTTTCTAAAACGGGCACAGAATAGCCTCCCGAGCCTAATTGGTTCGCAAGGGCAGGGCCTATGAGGGAAGAGGCATGAAGGCGGAGCGGATTGGCT
>JALRLK010000097.1 GCA_023254495.1 Marivivens sp.
CGTGACCGTGGGCGGCTATAAGATCGACACGCTGAGCGATGGCAACCTCGTGTTGCCGGGCAGCATGGTGGTGGGCGATCTGCCGGCCGAGGAAGCGGCGGCGATCCTTGCCCGCTATAACCTCGGGACCGAGCAATTCACCCCCGATTGCAACGTGACCCTTCTGCGCGATGGCGAAAACACGGTCCTCTTCGATGTAGGCGCGGGCGCGAACTTCCAGTCGAGCGCTGGTCGCTTGGGCGAGGCGCTCGATGCCCTTGGCGTGGCTGCGGATGACGTGACCCATGTGGTCTTTACCCACGCCCACCCCGATCACCTCTGGGGCGTGCTCGACGATTTCGATGAGCCGATCTTCTATAACGCTCGTCACATGATCGGACTGACCGAGCGCGACTATTGGCTCCACCCAGATACGGTCAACACCATTCGCCCCGACCGTCAGGCCTTTGCCGCGGGCGCGCTTCGCTATCTCACGGCGATTGAGGGGCAGCTTGAAGTCTTCGACAGCGGCGACGAGATTCTGCCGGGCGTCGTCGGGCTTTTGCAGCCAGGCCACACGCCGGGCCATATGGTGTTCGACATCGCGCAGGGCGATCAGCAGCTGATGATCCTTGGCGACACCATCGGCAACCATCACATCGCTTTTGAACAGCCGCTCTGGCCGTCGGGCTCGGATCAGGACCAATCGACCGGCGCCACCACGCGGGCCGCCCTTCTGAGCCACCTCGCCGACAGCGGCAAGGCGCTGATCGGCTATCACCTGCCTTACCCCGGCATCGGCAAGGCCGAGCGGACCGAGACCGGCTATCGCTTCGCGGCGTTCTGAGGTTTCAAGACAGGCTGAAAAAGACGATGGCCGCGCTATTGCGCGGCCATTGGCATTCTGGAGAGCTTGCAATGCGCCCAGAGCTCTTCAAGCGCGGTAACGAGGCGATCCCCGTCCTCGGCGCTGTGCAGGGGGCCGGGGGTGATGCGCAGGCGCTCGGTGCCTGCGGG
Source organism: Marivivens sp. (assembly GCA_023254495.1). Taxonomy (GTDB): domain Bacteria; phylum Pseudomonadota; class Alphaproteobacteria; order Rhodobacterales; family Rhodobacteraceae; genus RFZI01. The sequence continues at coordinate 997 of JALRLK010000097.1, forward strand.
CACGGTGGGATAGTTGATCGGCTGGATATAGATGCCGTGCCGTTCCATCAGGATATCCGAGAGGTATTTGCACTTGGCCGCATCGCCCACCATCACGGGAATGATGTGGCTCGGGTTGGGGATATGCGGGATGCCCGCGGCATCGAGGCGGGCGCGGACTTCGGCCACGCGCTCTTTCTGGGCGGTGCGCTCGGCGCTTGAGGCCTTGAGGTGCCGGATCGAGGCGCAGGCGCCTGCGGCCACGGCGGGCGGCAGCGCGGTGGTGAAGATGAACCCGCTTGCGAAGGAGCGGACGAAATCCACCAGATCGGCGCTCGCGGCGATATAGCCGCCAACCACGCCGAAGGCTTTGCCGAGGGTGCCCTCGATCACGGTGATCCGGTCCATCAACCCTTCACTCTCGGCAATGCCGCCGCCGCGCGGGCCATACATGCCCACGGCATGAACCTCGTCGAGATAGGTCATCGCGCCATAGCGGTCGGCCAGATCGCAGATCTCGCCGATCGGGGCGATATCGCCGTCCATCGAGTAAACGCTTTCAAAGGCGATGAGCTTGGGCTTGTCCGCGGGCAGCGCGGCGAGATGGCGCTCGAGCTCTTCAAGGTCGTTGTGCTTCCAAATGATCCGCTCGGCCTTGGAATGGCGGATGCCTTCGATCATCGAGGCGTGGTTGAGCGCGTCCGAGAGGATCACGAGGCCGGGGATCTTGGCGCCGAGGGTGCCGAGAGCGGCCCAGTTGGAGACATAGCCCGAGGTGAAGAGAAGCGCCGCTTCCTTGCCGTGCAGATCGGCCAGCTCGCGCTCGAGCAGAACATGGTGGTGGTTGGTGCCGCTGATATTGCGGGTGCCCCCTGCCCCGGCGCCCGACTGGTCGATGGCGGCGTGCATGGCGGCGATCACATCGGGGTGTTGGCCCATCCCGAGGTAATCGTTCGAGCACCAGATCGTCACTTTCCGCACCGCGTCGCCCACATGGTTGTCGGCGCTGGGGAAGGCCCCTCTGTGCCGTTCAAGATCGGCAAAGACGCGGTATTTGCCTCCGGCTTTCAGCCGTTCGAGCTCGGTGCGGAAGAACGTCTGGTAATCCATTCAGGGCCTTCTATTGGTCGGCGGCTTCGCGGGCGATGTCGTCGAGAAGGCTTTGCACCTTCTGCATCTCGCCTTCGGGCATATTCCGGTAGCCGATAACCACCTCGCCCTCGCGCTCGTAGACAAAGATCGAATAGGGGCAGAAGGCGATGTTCATGTAGTCGGCTTCCATCACCTCGCGCGAGAGCGAGGCCGAGCAAAACATGAAGATATCGGCGACATCAAAGATCACCACGTCGCTGCCGACATCGGCGGCGGTGCGGTTAAGCATCTCGCCCGAGTGGCTCACCCAGTCGATCACGAGGCCACGACCGACGATCGCGCTCTCGAGGCTGAAGGTGGCATCATCGAAACTGCCGTCGAAGTCATAGGTGGTGGCGATGTCGGCGGCGGCCGGCAGCGCGGTTCCAATCATAAGGGCTGTCAGAAAGGCTTTCGTCATGATGTATCCTCCCTTGATCTATCCCGCTTATCTGCGGTTCGCGGCCCCCACACCTTGATCTGGATCAGGCCAAAAAGCGAGACACCCGGCCCTTTTCAGGGCCGGGTGCCGTCAAGTCTTAGTTGCTGGCGTGCTGCAGGTAGGCCAGAAGCGCAGCCCTGTCATCCGCCGAGCGAAGCCCCGCAAAGGACATCTTGGTGCCGGACATCACGCCCTTGGGGTTCTCGAGGAAGGCCGAGAGGATTTCCTCTGTCCAGACTTGGCCGGCTGCGTTGGCGTCGTTAAAGACGTTGGAATAGCCGAAGCCTTCGACCGAGCCGATGGTGCGGCCGATCAGACCGTTCAGCTGCGGGCCCGAACGGTTGACCGCACCCTCACCGACCTGGTGGCAGGCGCGGCACTTCTTGAACACGCCTTCACCGTCTTCGATCAGCGCCATGTCGACGCCGCCGGTCTCTTCGGCAGCTGCGGCTTCCTCGACAGCGGCAGGCTCTTCGGCAACCGGAGCAGCCTCGACCGCGCCTCCAGCTGCCGGCGCCGCGCGGACAACGCCGCTGTCCGGGGTCACATCGAGCATCGAGGCGTACATGGTGATCTCGACCGTTTCCTTGCAGTCGGTCATGCAGGCTTCCTGCGTGAAGAGCGGGAATTCGGTCTCCAGACGATCGTCCATGAAGAAGTTGTCTTCGTTGCGAAGCCGAACTTCGGTGAAGTTCTCGTTCGACAGAACAAACTCGTCGTCCACAAGATCGTTCACATACATGAGGTATGCGACGAGGGCGTAGGTCTCGTCATTGCTAAGCGAGGCGGCCTCGCCGAAGGGCATGGCGCGCTGGACATAGTCGTAGACGGTCGAGAGATAGGGCCAATAGGAGCCAATCGTCTTGACCGGATCCTTACGGTCCAACGTCCCAAAGCCGCCGGCAAGAACCGGCCAGCGGCCGACGGCCTCGCCAAATTCGCCGTGGCACATGGAGCATTTCTCGACGAAGAGCTCTTCACCGGTCAGCACATCACCCGTACCGACCGGAAGGCCAAGGCCATCGGGGCGGATATCGGTATCCCATGCGGCAACCTCTTCGGCCAGCGCCTCGCGACCGAGGCCGTAACCACCCGCCATCGAGGGCGCGGGGGAGAGTTCGGCGGTCAGGGTCGTTATGGGTGTCGCGGCTTCGGCGGCGGGCGCGGCTTCTTGCGCCATGGCCGGCTGGACCGCGACCATCTCGCGGACCGGCGCGGGGACGTCGATCACGAACTGGTCGGCAGCGACATAGGCGAGCGCGAGGACAGAGGCGACGCCGGTGCCTGCGGGCACGAAAATCTTAAGAAATTTCAACATTTTCGGCGATCCCTTGTTCGTTAACATACCAGGTGTGGATGGCGTTGTTGTGGTAGATGGAGTTCTCGCCACGGATCTCGCGCAGCTGGTTCTTGGTCGGCTGAACATAGCCGGTCGAGTCATGCGCACGGCTCTGCA
>JALRLK010000119.1 GCA_023254495.1 Marivivens sp.
GGCGTCAGCTCCGGATCGTCAAAGAAGGGGAAGCTCACCTTATATCCGGTCGCCCAGACAATTGCGTCGAGGTCCTCGCGGCTGCCATCGGCAAAGATCACACCGCCCTGATCGAAGCGGTCAATCGCGCGGAATGGGTCGGCAATCGGCGGTGGAACCTGGGGTTCAAGACGGACCAGGTGCTGGCCCTCCCCGAAGGCAAGGATCAAGCGGCCAAGGCGCTGATGACCTTTGCTCAGCTCGACGGGCGCAATCGCCTGCTGGGCGGCAAGGCGACTGCCTTCGATATGCGCGCGCCAGACCGGATTTATCTGCGCGTTCCGGGCCGGACCGATGCGATCGAACAAGGCGGCGTGGTCGCCACAGCCGATGCCGGTGCGGTTGCTGCTCCCGCTCTCGCCGCGGCCGCTGCGCAGGTCGCGGAAACTGTCCAACAACCCGAACCATCCCCCTCGCCAAAGCCTGCCAAGGCTCCCGAAAAGGATGTGGCAAAGCCTTCCGCACAGACTGCGCCGAAGACTGCAAGCAAACCTGCGGCGAAGACTCCGGCAGCAAAGTCTCCCACCACCAAGCCCGCCGCCGCAAAACCCACCGCAGCCAAGCCTGGCCCTGCGCAACCTGCCGCTTCGAAGGCGGCGCCTAAGACTGCCGCCAAGCCGACCAAGCCAGCGGCCAAGACCGGAGCCAAGAACTGATGGTCGCCCCGCGCATCACCCGGGTCTATGGCGCCGTGAATGTTGGTTCGTTCCGCATATCGGCGATGATTGCTGGTTTGTCAGAGACCGGCGAGATGGTTGTGCTTGGTTCCGGTCACCGCGCCGCGCAGGGGATCAAGCGCGGCTATGTGACCGACATGACCGCGGCCACCTACGCGATCCGTGATGCGGTGGAACGCGCTGAAAAAATGGCAAACACGTCGGTGCAAAGCGTGTGGATCGGTTGTTCCGGTGCCGGACTCGCCAGTCAGGTGGCGCAGGTTGAAGTCGATATTGGCGGACGCCGCATCGAAACCGAAGACGTTGAACATCTGCTGGTTTCGGCCCGGGACGTGATCCAACCTGACGGACGCATGGTGCTACATGCCCAACCTGCGCACTACACGTTGGACGGTGCCGACGGGGTTGCCGATCCCAAGGGTCTGCATGCCGAACGGCTTGGAGTGGATATCCACGTGATGCTGGCTGACGGAGCGCCCATCCGGAATATCACCGAAGCGGTTCAGAATGCGCATCTGCAGGTCGAGACCGTTGTCGGTTCGCCGATTGCCGCGGGCTATGCGTGCCTGACTTCCGAAGAACGCGAACTGGGCGTGGCGCTGGTCGAATTCGGCGGCGAAGTGACCAATGTCTCGGTCTATGCGGCAGGAATGCTGTTGGGCTTGGTTACCATCCCGTTGGGTTCGGGCGACATTACCGATGCCATCGCCAGTGCCTTTGGTATTCGCCGCTTTCAGGCGGAGCGGCTTAAATGCGTGCACGGTTCGGCTATTGCCAGCCCGGCTGATCACCGCGAGATGATTCCGGTTAACGCGCCGGGTGAGGAAGCGAGCGGCCCGACTGCGCGTCATGCTGACGATAAAAACAGGATCCCCCGCGCAGAGCTGGTCTCGGTGATCTCGACCCAACTGGCGGCTTGGGTTGAAGAAGTGAACAAGGCTTTGAGGGGGCTGGGATTCACCGGCCAGCGCGGGCAGCTGGTGGTGCTGACGGGTGGCGGTGCCGAATTGGCTGGCCTGCCTGATTTTGCGCAAAGCGCCCTTGGCAAACCGGTCAGGCTGGGCCGCCCCCAGTACCTCAAAGGCCTGCCAGAAGCGCATGCGACACCGGGTTTTTCGACGCTTGCCGGGCTGGTGCTCTATGCCGCTGCCGATCCGATCGACATTCGTGCAATTGGGCGCCCGGAGCAGACGATTATCGGCTATAAGGGCTTCGGAATCGTCAACCGTCTCTATCAGGCGATGCGAGAATATTTTTAAAAGCTGCCGGCCCCCTTTTCCGTTGTCTAGCGACTGTGGAAAATGGTTAGTGCGACTTTGATTCACGGATTCGAAGGGTGCAAGAACCCGCATGATCGCAGAATTTGCATCCGCTTTGCGGATAGGAGAGCTACATGAGCATCAATATCGGACCGCCGTCAGTCGAAGAACTCCGTCCCCGGATCACGGTGATTGGGGTTGGCGGGGCCGGGGGTAACGCCATTGCCAACATGATTTCGGCGGGAATCGAGGGCGTCGACTTTGTCGTAGCCAACACCGATGCCCAAGCGCTTAACAACGCGGTTGCCGAACACCGCATCCAGCTGGGCAATGAAATCACCCAGGGTCTGGGTGCCGGGGCCCGTCCGGAAGTGGGCCGTGCTGCTGCCGAAGAGAGCATCGACCTGATCGAACGGGCGCTGGACGGCGTGCACATGTGTTTCATCGCGGCGGGCATGGGCGGTGGCACGGGAACGGGGGCTGCTCCAGTCGTCGCCAAGGCTGCGCGCGACAAGGGCGTGCTGACGGTTGGTGTCGTGACCAAGCCCTTCCTGTTCGAAGGCACGCGCCGGATGCGTTCGGCCGAAGCGGGCATCGAAGAGCTGCAAAAGCATGTCGATACCCTGATCGTCATTCCGAACCAGAACCTGTTCCTGGTTGCCAAGGCTGAAACCACCTTCAAGGAAGCCTTCCAGATGGCGGACGAAGTGCTCCAGCAAGGGGTGCGCTCGATCACCGACCTGATGGTCATGCCGGGTCTGATCAACCTTGACTTCGCCGACGTCCGTTCGGTCATGGCCGAAATGGGCAAGGCGATGATGGGCACGGGTGAAGGAAGCGGCGAAAACCGCGCGCTTGAAGCGGCTGAAAAGGCAATTGCCAACCCGCTGCTCGATGGTGTTTCGATGCAGGGCGCCAAGGGCGTGATCATTTCGATCATCGGCGGCGACGACATGAAGCTGCTCGAAGTCGACGAGGCGGCAAACCATATCCGCGAACTGGTCGATCCGAATGCCAACATCATCTGGGGTTCGGCGTTCAATCCCGACCTGAATGGCAAGATCCGCGTTTCGGTGGTTGCTACCGGGATCGAGCAGAGTGCCGCCCAGGCCGAAGAGGCCTCGCGCTCGTTCAGCCTTGGTGCAACGCGCTCCACCCGTCCTGCCGTTGCCATTCCCACAACACCTGCTGCGCAGCCACTGCCGGAAATGACTCCTGCAGCGCCGGCTCCTGAACCGGCTCCTGCGGCAGAGACTGCAGCGGAGCCGGCCGCCGCGGCTGCCGGCGATGACTGGCAGGCACCGGTCCTGACCCCGCCTGAAAGCGCGGCGCAGCCCCTGGAACTGGAACTCGAAGTCGAGCCTGCTCCAGCAGAGCAAAACGATGAATTCGTGCTCGATGCTTCGCGTCTGCATGAAGAGCAAGCTCCCGCTCCGGTAAGCCGCGGTCCGGTCTCCGGCGATGACTTCGACTTTGGCGGGGCAGAAGCGGCTCCCGCATCGGAAGCTGCCGCTGCTCCTGCTCCAGCAGCGCCCCGGCCACCCCGGGTTGGCGGCGGCGCCACTCTGTTCGAGCGGATGGCAAACCTGTCGCGTGGCGGCGGCCGCTCCACCGACGAAGAGGATGAGGATGACGATGGTCCGTCGATCTCAATCCCGCGCTTCCTGGGACGCCAGAACAATCAATGATCGACAGCTTGTTCGGCCATCGTTAAGTTTGGGGATTGCAGGGCATGGCGCTGCAATCCCCACTTGCCTTCGGGCGGTATAAGGTTAACGCGTTCGTGATGTCGCACCACGTTGCCTGGCCAATAAGACTATGTACGCAAACGGTTTCTGCTCTGGCGCTGGTCGCGGCTGGAGCGGCTGGGGCACAACAGGTGAGTGCGCCTCAGATCGCTGTGCCCGTGGTGCAGGCAGTGCCGCAAAAATCGGCGGGTGCCCGGCTCAATAGTGCCTTGACCCGCCTGGCGCGCAATCCGCAGGATGCCACTGCGCTGAAAGAAGCGGGTCAGGCATCGCTTGAACTGGGCGACGCTGCCGCAGCGATTGGCTTTTATCAGCGGGCGCTGACCATTCAGCCGACCGATGTGGCGCTGAAATCGGGTTTGGCCGGTGCCTATGTGCTCAGCGAAGATCCCTTTACCGCGATTGATCTGTTCGATGAGGCCGAGCGCAGCGGCCAGATCGATCCGGCCCGTCTGGCCGACAGGGGGCTTGCTTTTGACCTGATTGGCGACAGTCAGACTGCTCAGACCTATTACCGCCAGTCCCTTGCTGGCGCACCAAGCGAGGAGACGCTCCGGCGCCTGGCGCTAAGCCAGGCCATCAGCCGTGACCGCAAGGGCATGGAGCAGACGTTGGCGCCACTCTTGCAGCAGCAGGACAAGGCGGCGTGGCGCACGCGATCGATCGGGCTTGCGATCATGGGGCAGGCCGATGAAGCCGAAGCCATCGCACACCAGACCATGCCCGCTGACATGGCCGCAGCCATCACTGCCTATTTGCGCTACATGCCCCGCCTGACGGCAGCCCAACAGGCGGCCGCAGGCAATCTGGGCCGTTTCCCGCGTGCTGCGGAGATTGGCTTGGATGATCCACGGGTGGCTGCTTATACGCGCTCGCGGATCCAGGTTGCCAAGGCCGGTGCGGCGGAAGACCAATCGCTACAAAAGCGTGACGCGAAGCCGGTTAATGCAGTGACCAAGCGGACAGCCGCAGCCGTGATTCCGCCGCCGGAACCACAGGTGAGCCGCGAAACCCCGACCGCATCCCGCCCCGCCATCGTTGTGCCGCAGGCAGCTGATGCGCCGGGCGCCGCCACGGCTCAAGCGGTTTCCGCGCCGCGATCTGTCGCCCAACCGGTTCTCTTAGCGGCCACCGAGCAGCCGCTCCCCGCCAAGGTGGAGCCGGTGGCGGCATCGCAGCCAACAGCCGTGCGCAAGCCGGCTTCGCTTGACGAAGCTTTTGCCGACCTCGGCCCGCCCAGCGATGCCGCCGAACCCAAAGCGGGTGCAGTCGATGTCCGCACGGTCCGCGCGCTGCCAGCCGTGAAGAAAGAGCCGGCGGTGAAAGAAACCACAGCAGCCAAGCAGGCTGTTGCAAAAGGGCAGCCCGCCAAGCCGCTGGCGGCAAAAGATCCAGCCGCGAAAGACAAGGTTGATCCCAAGGCAAAAACCGATCCAAAGGCCAAGGCTGATCCCAGGTCCAAGGATGCCAAGGGCAAGGATGCCAAGGGCAAGGACGCCAAGGGCAAGGACGCCAAGGGCAAGCCCAGTCATCCAAGCCGTATCTGGGTGCAGATTGCAGCGGGGCGCAACAAACCAGCCCTGGCGTTCGATTGGCGCAAGTTCGTCAAGGAAGATCCCACAGTGTTCAGGGGCCAGAAGCCATCTATAACGGAATGGGGCCAGACCAACCGCCTGCTGACTGGCCCGTTTGCTTCTGCCAAGGAAGCGGAAGCCTTTCTGGCCAAGGTCAAGAAGGCCGGACGTGCAGGGGCGTTTGTCTGGACCAGTCCGGCGGGTCAGGTTGTCGACGCGCTGCCGGTCGACAAGTAAAACCGTCCACTCCTTTTCCACACCTTGTAAACAGTCTTATGGAGTTTTGCGCAGGGCAGCGCGCGCGATGGATTGTCCATTGCCCCCTTGCCGCTGCATCCACCCTCGCATGATAACAGGCGACCGCCCATATGAGCGCGACGAGGATGCAGCTCCCGTAGACATGCTCGCTTCGCTGTTCGATGCACGCGGGTGGCCCTGCGAATTTGTTTCCGACGATGAGATCTCTGGCGAAATCAAGGGGTCCTGGGCTACCTATACCCTGCGCGGGGTTTGGCGGCGCGAAGATCATGTCCTGCAATTGCTGTGCTTGCCGGATATCCGCGTCCCCGATGACAAACGTGCGGCGGTCTATGAATTGCTGGCGCTGGTTAACGAGCAGCTCTGGGTTGGGCACTTTGACCTGTGGTCGAACGGCTCGGTTTTGCTGTACCGCCATGCCATGCTGCTGGGCGATGAGGGCCTGTTGAGCTTGGTCCAGGCCCAGGCGGCTGTCGAAGCGGCGGTCGAGGAGTGTGACCGCTTCTATCCTGCTTTCCAGTTCGTGCTATGGGGCGACAAGAGCCCCGCCGAGGCGCTTACCAGTTCGATGGTCGACGCGGCGGGCGAAGCCTGAATTCCGCTCTTTTCTGGCGGAAGGGGCCGGGATGGAGAGAAGGCGCGTGAAAATTCTGATCTGCGGTTGCGGTAACATGGGCGGCGCGATGCTGACTGGGTGGCTCGCCGGTGGAATCGATCCGAACAGCTTTACGGTGGTCGATCCCCTGCTCGCCGCGACGCCCGATGGCGTACAGCTGCTGCGCGAGGTACCGGACGAGCAGTTCGACTTCGTCCTGCTGGGCGTCAAACCGCAGTCGCTTGCGGATGTCGCTCCCGGTCTGTCCCGGGCAGTACAGGGCGCGGTCCTGCTGTCGATTCTTGCTGGCGCGGAACTGGCGACTCTGGAAATCCGTTTCCCGACTGCTGCGGCACTGGTGCGGGTCATGCCCAATCTTGCCGCAGCGATCGGAAAGTCTCCGCTGGGATTGGTTGGCCACGGCCTGGATGAGGATGGGCGCAAGAAGGTGGAGGCGCTGCTTGCACCGTTGGGTGCGGCTGAATGGCTGGATAACGAGGCCGAACTCGACGCTGTCACTGCCCTGGCGGGGTCTGGCCCGGCCTTCGTCTATCGTTTCATTTCCGCCTTGGCCTCAGGGGGCGAAGCGCTTGGTCTTGACCCAGCGCAGGCAGACCGGCTGGCCCGGGCGATGGTCGAGGGCGCAGCGATGCTGGCGGCCGCTTCGCCCGAAAGTCCCGCGGAACTGGCGCGCCGCGTCACCAGTCCGGGCGGGACGACTGCTGCGGGGCTGGCAGTCATGGACGCCGGTGACGAATTTACCCGGATCGTCGGCGAAGTCCTGCGTGCTGCTCGCGATCGCGGTGTTGAACTGGCCGCAGCCGCAAGAGCTTAACGTCGTTCGTCGAAATGCGATGAAACCAGTCTGGTTTTGCTTGAAACCTGGATCAAGTGGAACGATATTCCAGTTATCGCCTCCATGTCGGGGCGAAAAAGGAGTATGTCATGTCTAATTGGAACGACCCGCGGACTACCCGCTCGCCTTTCGGGGCAGGGCCTGTGCTCAATGGCCAGGCGGCAGGCAATGTCGTCATGGACCAGGGTCTGCGGCGGTACATGCTGTCGATTTACAACTACATGGCTTCGGGCGTGCTGCTGTCTGGCATCGTCGCCCTGTTGTTTGCCACTTCGGGCATGGCCGCGCAGGTCATGGCCACTCCGCTGCGCTGGGTGATTGCCCTGACCCCGCTGGCCTTCGTCTTCGCGATGAGCTTTGGTCTTCAGCGCATGCAGGAAAGCACGCTCAAGCTGCTTTTCTGGCTGTTCAGCGTGTCGATGGGTCTGTCGCTCTCGGCGATTTTCCTGGTCTACACCGGACCGTCGATTGCCACGACCTTCTTTGCCACTGCAGGTGCTTTCGCGGGTTTAAGCCTGTACGGCTATACAACGAAGCGCAACCTGTCCGGTATGGGCAGCTTCCTTACCATGGGCGTGATTGGCCTGATCATCGCCATGCTGCTGAACCTGTGGCTGCAGTCCGGTCCGCTGGCGCTGGCCATTTCGGCTTTGGGCGTGCTGATCTTTGCCGGTCTGACCGCCTGGGATACGCAGCGCCTGCGCGATACCTACTACTACGTCGCTGGTACGGACATGATGGGCAAGGTCGTGATCATGGGTGCGCTGTCGCTCTATCTCGACTTCATCAACATGTTCCAGTTTCTGCTGAGCTTCCTCGGCAACCGCGACTAAGCGCACGCCAGCACCATATTGTCATGCCCGGGATGCCAATTGGGCGTCCCGGGAATTTCCTTTCCGCAGCGAAGCGGTTAGGTAACTGAGAAGTCCGGGTCGCAGCGGTACTTGCCGATAATTGGACCTGAGGATGGGATCGTTCGTGAGGAAGCTAGTTCTTGCTGGTGTAGTGGCTGTGGCAATCGGCGCAGTCGCGGCCTGTGCTCCCAAACCCCCGCCTCCGCCGCCCCCTCCGCCACCCGCTCCGGTTGTCTATATTCCGCCTCGCCCTTTGCCTCCGCTCGGTGCGGCGGCAGGTCTGACGGTGCCGCCGCTTGGCGTGAATGGCGTGCGCATGACGGTGAATACTGGAATCACTCCGGCGCAAACGCTGTGGAACCTGCGATCGGCTTACAATGTCGCGGCGCTCAACTGCCTCAACCCGGAGCATGCCGATATTCTGGTCGGCTACAAGAAGTTCCTGACCGGTAACAAGAAAGCGCTCGCGGCGGCCAATAAGGCGGTCGATGGCGAGTATCGCAAGCGTTTTGGCAACGAGTGGATCCGTCCGCGCGAAGCGTACATGACGCAGGTCTACAACTACTTCGCCTATCCGGCGACAGTAGCCAAGTTCTGCGACGCTGCGCTGATCATGGCGCGGGAATCCATGCTGGTAAAGCCAACAGAGCTGCAGAGCTTTGCAGAGCGGAACCTGGCGTTCCTGGACGGCGTGTTCAATCAGTTCTTTCTGACCTACGAACAGTATCTTGCGGATGCGGCTGCGTGGGACCAGAAATATGCGCCAAAGGCAGTGACTGCACCGGTTATTTTGCCTGACGCTGCTGCTGCTGCGCCTGCGCCGGTTACCTCACCAGAGCCTGCAACCGTCACCACGCCGCGATAAAAATAGCCCTTTCAAGCGGCATTCGCTTTCGCTAATGGAGCGCCTCGCGCGCGGCGAAGACATTTTCCGCGCACTCGCACTGAACGGGGCCGTAGCTCAGATGGGAGAGCGCGTCGTTCGCAATGACGAGGTCAGGGGTTCGATCCCCCTCGGCTCCACCAAATCTTCCCAAAGTTGGAAGGTCAGCCCCTCCTTGGCCAACATGATGCCGCTCGCAGTGCCGTCACAGAGGAACTCAACATCATCTATGATGAATTGGGCCAGATCATCGAAACCGGAGAAATCCAGAAGGTATTTGAAGCGGGTAAAGGTGTAGGTCTGGCTCGCCGCGGCGCCGTAGAGCTCCTGGCTCAAGGTCACGGAATTTGAGGCCGTATCGACAGCACGAACATAGATCTCGCGACCGACCCCTGCGCCGGTGACAAGCGAACCAACCGCGATCTGCCCGATATTGGCGACATTGGTGAGATGCAGCGGATCGGCTGCCGAATAGCTTTCGGTTGTGGTCACGACCGTCGGATCCCACGCGGGCCCATCCACAGGTTGAAACTGCCCATTACGGATCACCCGCCGTATCGCGAAGACAGTCTTGCTCCCTTCGGCGGCCTGCATATCAATCGGCGCGCTAACGGCGATCCGGCGTCCACAAAGATCGAGCGACTCGTGATCCGAGAAATTCAGAAGGGCCTGAAACGCTTTCTTGAAGGCAAGCTCTTCGTCGCCGAAGGCATCGACATAGGTCGGATAGTCAAAGTTTTTCTGAAACACGAACCGCTTGTCGGCGGGCATGGTCACCGTGCCCTCGAACCGGATCTGGTTCTCAATGGTGACGTGATTGCCAAGGTAATAGACACCGGCCGAAACAAGAACCTCGCGCCCGTTCGCATTGGCATCGGCGGCCTCGAAAGCGGCGCTGTCGTCGGTGATGCCGTCACCCTTTGCGCCATAATCGTGCACATCGACCACGCCCATCATGTCGCGGATGAAGACGTTGGTCACATCCTCGATCACAAAGTCGTCGATGCGGACGACGCTGCCATTGCCGCCGGTCAGATCAAGGCCGAAATGACCATAGATAACGTTGGGCCAAACCATATCGACCCCGATCCGCTGGCCGGAACCGACGATGGCCGAAATCTCGACCACCTCACCATAGGATGTCAGCTGCACCGTCGGGCCATATTCGGTCAGCCCGCCCACATGGACACCGCCCGCACCGCCAGCCCAACCGGCGATACGAACGCCCGGCAGATCACCCGACACAGCCTTTACCCGAGTCGAGATGCGCAGATAACAGCCGGGCAGAAGGGTGGTCTCGCCCATATAGCGCAGCTTAGTGACGGTCTGGGTCTTGAGAAGCTCAAGGCAGCCAGCGAATTCCTGATCGGCCGGCACAAAGACGCCATTTCCGGTTGTCGCGTAGGTTTCCGAGCCCGGCGTGCCATCGCCGGCCGACCAGACCGCAAGCCCATCGGCAAAGGGCGGCGGCATCAGCACCACACCGTCGGTAATCGCCTTGTTCATAGGATTTCCCCTTTTCTGACGGGCGAAAAGGGATCGCGGCCCCTGCCCTGAGAGTTTCAGGGCAAAGGCCTAGCGCGAGGGGGTAAAGGCCGCCTTGGACGACCGGAACGGTGGGGTCACGGGCCGCGCAACGGCGGGCCCGCGGGCTAGCTGGCGAGTTTGCCTGCGAGGCCCGCTTCAATCAACGCGATGCTGTCCTCGACACCGTAGAGCGCGATGAAGCCGCCAAAGCGCGGACCTTCGGAGGCGCCGAGCAGCACCTCGTAGAGCGCTTTGAACCAATCGCGCAGTGGCTCGAACCCGTGGTTCTTGCCAATGGCGAAAACCACCGACTGGAGGAAATCCTCGCTGCCGAAATCGGCCTCCGGCAGGGGATCGGCATTGCCCATCGCAGCGTTCTTTTTGGCGATCTGACCCAGTGCTGCGTCCTTGTCCTTGAGCGCGGCCAAGAGGTCTTCGAGCGCGGCGCGCTCCTGCTCGGAGGGCAGGCGGAAGCTGCGGGTGGGTTTCACATGATCCTGATAGTAGCGGACGGCGAAACCGGCGGCGGCGTCGAGATCGGGATTGCCCTCGGGGGTCGCACCGGGCGCATAGCGGCGGATAAAGCCCCACATGGCCGCCTTGTCCTCGGCACCCGAGACGCTGGCGAGGTTAAGGAGCATCTGGAACGGGACAGTGAGGGTCGAGGCCGGAACCTGCCCGCGGTGGATGTGATAGACGGGGTTGTTCAGCTGACCCGCCACATCCTGGGTGGGATAGGCGCGCAGCTGCTGGTGATACTCGTCCACCATCTTGGGGATCACATCCCAATGCAGGCGCTTGGCCGTCTTGGGCTTCTGATACATGAAATAGGAAAGGCTCTCGGTCGCGGCATAGGTGAGCCACTCGTCGATGGTCAGGCCGTTGCCCTTGGACTTGGAGATCTTCTGGCCCATGTCGTCGAGGAAGAGTTCATAGGTAAAGTGGTTGGGCTTCTTGCCGCCCAAGACCTCGCAGATGCCGTCATAGATCGGCGTGTTGGTCGAGTGGTCCTTGCCATACATCTCGAAATCGACGCCCAGCGCCGCCCAGCGCGCGCCGAAATCGGGCTTCCACTGCAGCTTCACGTTGCCGCCGGTGACAGGCAGCGTCCATTCCTTGCCGTCATCGTCGTCAAAGGTGATCGTGCCGTCCTTGGCATTCACCTCTTTCATAGGAACATAGAGAACACGGCCTGTCTCGGGGTGGATTGGCAGAAAGCAGGAATAGGTCTGCTGACGCTCTTCGCGCAGAGAGGCGAGCATGATCTTCATGATCGCGTCATAGCGCTCGGCGGCAAGGCGCAGCGTGGCGTCAAACTTGCCCGAGCCGTAAAATTCGGTCGCCGAATAGAATTCATACTCGAACCCGAAAGTATCGAGGAACCGGCGCAGCATGGCGTTGTTGTGGTGACCAAAGCTCTCGAATTCGCCGAAGGGATCGGGAACCGAGGTCAGCGGCTTCTGCACATTGGCGAGAAGCATCTCGCGGTTCGGCACGTTGTCGGGAACCTTGCGCATTCCATCAAGGTCGTCTGAGAAACAGATGAGCCGCGTCGGGATATCCGAGATCACCTCAAACGCACGGCGGATCATCGTGGTGCGCAGAACCTCGCCAAAGGTGCCGATATGCGGCAGGCCCGATGGGCCATAGCCCGTCTCGAAGAGTACATAGCCCTTCTCCGGCGGCGCCTTTTCATAGCGTTTGAGGAGCGCGCGGGCCTCTTCAAAGGGCCAGGCTTTGCTCGTCATCGCAACGCTACGCAGATCGGACATCTCATATCTCACGGGTTTTGGCCCTGCCCCAGTGGCAGGGTTACGGCGCTCTCCCTATTGCGGGGTGGGGCTGGCGTCAATAAATGGTGAGAAAAGCATGAGGAACCACACATGACCCCCGACGCCCCGATGACCCCGCAGGACGCGCTTGTTGCTCTGATGATCACCGTTTCCGCGTCGGACGAGGATATCCGCACCGCAGAGCTGGTGAAGATCAACAACCTGATCAATCACCTGCCGCTTTTTGCCGATTACGACGTGGCCCGTCTGCCGCGGATGTCCGAAGTGGTCTTTGACCTCTTCGAGCAGGAAGACGGGCTGGATGCCCTCTTCGGCCTGATCCGCGATGCTTTGCCGGAAAAGCTCTTTGAAACGGCCTATGCGCTTTCTTGCGAGGTGGCGGCAGCTGACGGGATCATCGACGGGCCGGAATCGCGCATCCTTGAAGAGGTGCGGGACGAGCTGAATATCGACCGGCTTCATGCTGCAGCGATTGAACGGGGCACTCGCGCCCGCCACATGACGCTCTGATCTAGCCGTCGATCCATTCCCGCAAGAGCCGCTGCTGTAGCCAGCGGGCATTATCGCTCCAGCGCCGTGCGCCGGGCGGCACCTCGCCTTGCGAGTCGCGGCTCAGGGCGCGGCGGTCTTGGTCGGCGGATAGGATCGCGAAGACAAGATCGGCCTGCCCTTCTCGCTGAATATATCCGGCCAGAGAGGAGACAAAATTCAGCGTGCCCGTCTTGGCGAAAACCTTGGTCTCCTTGCCTGTCAGCGGACGGCCGTCGCTATCGAACACGCCAACCTCTTTCAGGAAAGGCGGCAGATGCCCCACGACCTCCGAATGGCCGAGGAAACGGGCCAGCGCCGCGGCCGAAATCCGCGTCTGATCGCCGAGGCCCGAATGATCGACCGGCTGACAGGCGATCCCCTTGGTCTCGAGCGCCCAGCGCGCCATTTCTTGCGCCGAGGCCGCGAGATTTGCGACCCTCTTGCCCCGCGCAAGACTGGCCTTGAGGCCAACGGCCTCGGCGGTCAGGTTGGTTGAATATTTCAACATCAGTCGCAGAATTTCCGACATTGGTCGGCTCTTGTGGCTCGCGATCACCGCGCCACGTGGGGCGGCGGCCCGGATCCGGCCTGTAGGGAGATTGACCCCCTCACCGGCAGCCAGAGTGCGAAAGACATCGCCCGCGAAAAGGGCCGGATAGCGGACAGGAAGACCGCGTGCGCCGCCATTTCCAAGCGCCGAGCGGGCAACCGTCCATTGGTCGTAATCGCCACCGTCCTCATAGGTATAGACCGGCAGATCACGATCCTCGGCGGTCATCCGTGCCACGCTCACATCAGGGCGGTAGCGGCTGCTGCGGGCATCCATGGTCAGCGTATAATCGCTTCCCGCCTTGGCCCATTCGAAATGGACAACATTCGAGTTCAGATTCAGCCCTGATAGCGCGGGGTTATAGCCAAAGTGCGGCAGCTGGTCGGGGTCGATGTCGTGCTGGTAGGGCAAGGCATTTTGCCAGAGCTGAAACTCGCCCTTGATTTCACGGATCCCTGCCGCAGCCAGCGCCTTGGCGAGAGGGCCGAGATCGTCGGTGGTGAGCATCGGATCACCCGAACCCGCCAATATCAAATTACCATCTAAAATACCGTTTGAAATATCCCCTTCGGCAAATAATCGCGTTTCATATTCAAATGTGGCCCCCAGAACCTCGAGCGCGTAGCAGGTCGTCATCACCTTTGCCACGCTGGCAGGCGGCATTCGCATGGCGGCTGCATGAGACTGAATGACCCGACCCGAACGAGCCTCGGCTAGCACAACTCCCACCTTGCCAGAGATGCCCGCCTGCTCCGCGAGTGCGGCGATGTCGGGCAGCCCAGGCGCACGAACCGCCGAGCCGGGACGGGCAATCGGGCGCAGAGAGCGTGCCGGTGCCCCTGCGAAAACCGGAGAGGCAGCTGTGGCGACGAGACCAGCCAGAACCCGGCGGCGCACCATGTTCATGCGGCGATCCTCGTTCAAGCGATTGCCTTTCCGCCGATCCAGCGGCCCGAGGCGCGGATCTCGGTGGAGGAATGATCGCTCATGGGGATGTTGACATAGGCCCAAGCGGGCGCGTCCGACTGCCCCAGAAGCTGGGCATCGCTGCCGCTCAGGCGATGATCGCGATAGGTTTGCGCGGCAACCGAGGTTCGCGCCGATATCCTGTCACCCGGGCGGGCAAAGACCCCAACCGGCACCGACTCCATGATGGCCCGCCAGTTGCCCCATTCATGCAGCTGCGCAAGATTATCGGCACCCATGAGCCACACGAAGCGGACGCCGGGATAGATAGAGCGAAGCACAGCGATCGTGTCCGCTGTCCGCCGGGTGCCAAGCTGGGCCTCGAGCGCCGTTACCTTCACGCGCGGATGGCGCATCACATTGCGGGCCATTGCCAGTCGTTCCCCGAGGCTTGCCGGCTGCCGCTTCTTGAGCGGATTGCCGGGCGACACCAGCCACCAGACCTGATCGAGCCCGAACCGCTTGAGCGCCTCG
Organism: Marivivens sp.; assembly: GCA_023254495.1. Taxonomy (GTDB): domain Bacteria; phylum Pseudomonadota; class Alphaproteobacteria; order Rhodobacterales; family Rhodobacteraceae; genus RFZI01. The sequence goes on from JALRLK010000119.1 coordinate 14,585, forward strand.
CGCGTGATGCGGACATGGCCCTCGTGCGCCGGATCGAAGGATCCGCCGAGAAGGCCAACGGCCTGATCCCGCGCTGCGTATGGAAACCCCTGCACTATCGCCTCCGCCTGTTTCCTTTCTGGCGCAAATCCGCGCTCTTGGGAATGTCGCTCAACCCTCTTGGGCCCAGCGACGGAAGGCGTCTTCGTCGGCAAGCCTGTCGATTGCTTCCAACTCCTCTTTCTCAAAATCCAGAGTCCGCACCGCCCCGGCACAATCGACCACCTGTTCCGGCCGAGAGGCGCCGATCAGGGCGCTGGTGATACCGCCATCGCGCAATACCCAGGCAATCGCCATCTGCGCCAGCGTTTGTCCACGCGCGGCGGCAATCTCATTCAGCCCGTTCAACGCGGTGATGGCTTTGGCCGAGATCATCTTGGGATCAAGGCTCTTGCCCTGGGTGGCGCGGCTGCCCTCGGGGATGCCCGCCAGATATTTGCCGGTCAGCATCCCTTGCGCCAAAGGCAGAAAAGCGATGGACCCGATCCCCAGCTCGTGCAGTGTTTCTTTTAGCCCGTCGTGTTCGACCCAGCGGTCGATCATATTGTAGGACGGCTGATGGATCACGCAGGGCGTTCCCAGATCGCGCAGGATCGCCGCCGCGCGGCGGGTGTGTTCGCTGTTGTAGGACGAAATCCCCGCGTAGAGCGCGCGCCCTGACCTGACGATGTGATCCAAAGCACCCATGGTTTCTTCGAGCGGCGTCTCGGGATCGAACCGATGCGAATAGAAGATATCGACGTAATCGACCCCCAGCCGCTTGAGCGACTGGTCGCATGACGCGATCAGGTATTTGCGGCTGCCCCATTCTCCGTAGGGGCCGTCCCACATCAGATAGCCCGCTTTGGAGGAAATGATCAGCTCGTCTCGATAGCCCTTGAAGTCGTTCGCCAGAATCTCGCCAAAGGCTTCTTCCGCCGAACCGGGCGGCGGGCCATAGTTGTTGGCCAGATCGAAATGGGTGATCCCGTTGTCAAAAGCCGTCTGACAGATCGCGCGTTTATTGCGCTCGTCAAAGTCGTTGCCGAAGTTGTGCCAAAGGCCGAGGCTGATCGCCGGTAGTTTGAGCCCGGACGCCCCACAACGGCGGTAGATCATCCGGGAATAGCGGTCTGGCGCGGGGGTGTAGCTCATAAGTGCTCCGACAATCTAGCGATTCAGCCGAATTGTGCAGGGCGCTGCCGCCAATTGACAGAGCAAACATATCCCTGACGATACCGCCTGCCCTATGCCCGATCTTGGCCCGCTGGTCCGCCCTTGCCGAACAGACCGCAAAACACCCCGAAGCCTGCATTGCCCTTGGGCGGCCAGATCGCTAGATAGAGCCGATCTTTTGACAGGGACGACTCTCATGGCCTCTTACCAGTACGTTTACTTCATGGACGGCGTGTCCAAGACCTATCCCGGCGGCAAGAAGGTTTTTGAGAATATCCGCCTCAACTTCCTTCCGGGCGTCAAGATCGGCGTCGTCGGCGTCAACGGCGCGGGTAAATCCTCGCTTTTGAAGATCATGGCCGGGATGGACAAGGATTTCACCGGCGAGGCCTGGGCGGCCGAGGGCGCCAAGGTCGGCTATCTGCCGCAGGAGCCGCATCTCGACGAGTCGAAAACCGTGCGCGAGAACGTCATGGAAGGCGTGGCTGCCAAGAAGGCGATCCTCGATCGCTATAACGAACTGGCCATGAACTATTCCGACGAGACCGCCGACGAGATGGCGCAGCTTCAGGACGAGATCGACAGCCAGAACCTCTGGGATCTCGACGCCCAGATCGACGTCTCGATGGAGGCGCTCCGCTGCCCGCCCGACGATGCCATGCCCGCCAACCTCTCGGGCGGTGAGCGCCGCCGCGTCGCGCTCTGCAAGCTGCTTCTCGAAGCGCCCGATATGCTCCTCCTTGACGAACCGACCAACCACCTCGACGCCGAGACGATCGCCTGGCTGCAGCAGCACCTGATCGACTACAAGGGCACGATCCTGATCGTCACCCACGACCGTTATTTCCTTGACGATATCACCGGCTGGATCCTCGAGCTCGACCGTGGCCGCGGCATTCCCTACGAGGGCAACTATTCCTCGTGGCTCGAACAGAAGGCCAAGCGGCTCGAGCAAGAGGCGCGCGAGGACAAGTCCAAGCAAAAGACCCTCGAGCGCGAATTGGAATGGATGCGGCAGGGCGCCAAGGCCCGTCAGGCCAAGCAAAAGGCCCGTATCGACCGTTATAACGAACTGGCCGACCAGTCCGAGCGCGAAAAAATCACCCGCGCCCAGATCGTCATCCCCAACGGCCCGCGCCTTGGCGGCAAGGTCATCGAGGTGAAGGACCTCGCCAAGCACATGGGCGACAAGCAGCTCATTGAAGACCTGACCTTCGATCTGCCCCCCGGCGGCATCGTCGGCGTGATCGGCCCGAACGGCGCCGGTAAATCGACCCTCTTCCGGATGCTCACCGGTCAGGAAAAGCCCGATGCCGGCACCATCGAATATGGTGATACGGTCAAGCTCAGCTACGTCGATCAGAGCCGCGATGCCCTCGATCCCAACAAGACCGTCTGGGAAGAGATTTCCGGCGGGGCCGAGCTCATCAACCTCGGCGATGCCGAGGTCAACAGCCGCGCCTATTGCTCGTCGTTCAACTTCAAGGGCGGCGACCAGCAGAAGAAGGTGGGCCAGCTGTCAGGCGGCGAACGCAACCGCGTCCATATGGCGAAGCTCCTGAAATCGGGCGGCAACGTTTTGCTCCTCGACGAACCGACCAACGACCTCGACGTCGAAACCCTCCGCGCCCTCGAAGACGCGCTGATGGATTTCGCCGGCTGCGCCGTCGTCATCTCGCACGACCGCTTCTTCCTCGACCGGATCTGTACCCACATCCTGTCGTTCGAAGGCGACGCCCATGTGGAGTGGTTCCAGGGCGACTTTACCGCCTACGAGGAAGACAAGAAGCGCCGACTGGGGCCGGATGCCCTCGAGCCGAAGCGGCTGAAGTATAAGAAGTTCGCCCGCTAGTTTGGGGGAAAGTCCCGGCTACGGCAAAAGGCTGTAGCCGGACAAGACTCCGAATTCTCTTGCTTTTTTCCCCGCCCGCCCCCATATGCGCGGTGCTAACGATCTTCTATTCGACCCTTCTGTTTTCCGTCACCGGCACGCAGTCCTCGATCCAGACGTGACTTCGCCGAGCTGTCGCATCCCGTGGACAGCATTGAAAACAAAGGAAACTTCACATGGCCACTGGCACCGTGAAATGGTTTAACACCACCAAAGGCTACGGCTTCATCGCTCCGGAAGGCGGCAAGAAAGACGTGTTCGTGCACATCTCTGCCGTCGAGCGTTCGGGTTTGACCGGCCTCAAAGACGACCAGAAGGTCGAGTTCGACATCGAAGCCGGCCGTGATGGCCGCGAGTCGGCGATCAACATCAAGACCCTCTGATCTGATCTTTGTCAGTCACACGAAACGCCCGGGCCTCGCCGCTCGGGCGTTTTGCGTTTCAAGAGGCTAGCTGGCCCACTGGATGATCGCGGGGGCCGGAACGGCGCCCGACTGGCGCTTGGCCTCGCGGCCCCCCGCGAATTTGACCATCGTCGGGATGCCGCGGATGCCATAGCGCTGGCCCGCCGCAGGCTCGGCCTCGGTGTTGAGCTTCACCAACCGCGCCTTGCCCTTCATGGCGCCAGCGGCCTTGGAAAACTCGGGCGCCATCATCCGGCAGGGGCCGCACCACGGCGCCCAGAAATCGACGACGAGCGGCAGATCATCGTTACGCGCGGCTTTCTCGAGCGTGCGCACATCAATCTCGACGGCCTTTTCCGTGACCAGATGCGCGCCGCACGAGGCGCATTTCGGCGCGGCGTCGAGCTTGTCTGCGGGCACGCGGTTGACCTGACCGCAATCGAAGCAGGTGACTTTCAGTCCAGACATGATCCACTCCTGAAACATATGTTGAAAACAACATATGTCTCGAGGTCCAGAAAAACAAGGGTCAGGCGAGTTCTGCCTCTTCGCCCGCGCGACCAAGCCTCAAGGCAAGCCCGCCTGCCGAAACCACAAGTGCCACGACCGGCTGGCCCCTGTCGGTACGGAGTGTGCCTTGGGTGATGGTGATGCCTGTGAAACCAGCTTGTGCAAGCAGATTGCGCACATAGCTTTCCGAATGGGCATAACGATGCGCATCGCCCAGCGCGAAACTATCCCCGGCACGGGCCTCGACCGTGAAAGCAAAGATCCCACCCGGCGCAAGCGACCCGGCAATCCAGCCCACGAGCCGCTCCAGAGCGCCGATATAGATCAAGACATCGGCCGCAAGGATCGTATCCCAGCGCTGGTCGGTGATTGCCAAACTGTTGATGTCGCGCTTGTCGAGGCTGTCGTAGACCTTTTTCGCCCGAGCCTGCCGCAGCATCGCGTCAGAGATATCCCAGCCGTCCAGATGCGTGGCCCGCCCGCGGATCGCCGCGCCCATGAGGCCGGTGCCGCAGCCAAGATCAAGCACTCGCCCGAGCTGCGCGGGCAAAACCTGCGCTAGAAGTTCGGGGCCGCGATAGCAGAGCTTGCCGACGAGCGAGGCCTCGAAGCGGTGGGCATAATCGTCGAACAGGCCTTCGACATAGGCCGAAGGCATCCGTTCCAAGACCGGCACCTTCCGCAGAAGATCGCGGCGCAGCGCAGCGCCCAGCGCCCCATCGGGATCAAGCTCGCTTGCGCGCTGATAGGCATCTATGGCCACATCCTTTCGCCCGGCCCTTTCGGCCATCTCGCCCAGCCGGAGCCACCCAGCCGCCCAACCGGGCACCAGTGGCAAGGTCTCGGCCATGAGATCGGCTGCGGCCGCAGCCTCGCCCGCAGCCAGCAGACCTTCGGCAAAGGAAAGCCGACGGTCGGCGCGAATATCGCCGGAAGACATTTCGATTTTGCGCAAAATTCACCTCTCGTGACGTCAGAACAACTCGTGGAAGAAAGGTTGACTAGGAGAGGGGCTGACGCATGGAAGAGGGCTGTGACACAGGGATTTTCGCGCCCTTTCCTCCCGCTTTCGCACAAAGTCAAGGCCCAGCAATTCTTCTTGATTTGAAAAGCCGACTTTTTAATATTCGCGGCGCGAGTTACCTCAGATCTACACTGTCTCCGATACCGGCCCAGTCATCGATCCAGCACTGACGAGCCGATCCGCTGCATTCCGCGAGCGGGCAACTATGGAGACGACGGATGGCCACTGGCACCGTAAAATGGTTCAACACCACCAAAGGCTATGGGTTCATTGCACCCGACGGCGGCGGCAAGGATGTGTTCGTGCACATCTCGGCGGTCGAGCGCTCGGGTCTGACGGGCCTCAAGGACAATCAGAAAGTCAGCTACGAGCTGTCGGCCGGCCGTGATGGCCGCGAGTCGGCGATCGAGCTCAAACTCCTCTGATCTCCTTTTGGCGAAGGCGTCGAGCCTTCGCCTATTCCTCGCGCAATAGCTCGAGTACGGCGGGGCCAATCGCCCCGACGATGAGTTTTACACCCTCGCCATTGGGGTGAAGCCCATCCGGCTGCATATAGGCGGCACGGGCCTCGCTCATCCCCGAATTCGCGGTAAGCCCCTCGAAGAATTCGGGAAACAGCGCAACGCCATATTCGGCAGCTAACTCGGCATACATGGCCTCGAAGGCGGTGCGATAGTCCGGCCCATAATTGTTGGCTACCGTTATCCCGACCAGCAAGACCTTGGCTTTTGCTTCCGCAGCCGCGGCAAGAATTCCAGAAAGGTTCTCGCGGCTGGCGGCGGGATCAAGGCCCCTCAGGAAATCGTTACCGCCAAGAGCGACAATCATCGCATCCACATCCCCGGCCCCGAGCGTCCAGCCGACGCGGGCAAGACCGCCCGCCGTCGTGTCGCCCGAGACCCCGGCATTGATCACCGTGACATCTATCCCCTGACCGTCCAGCCATGCCTGAAGCTGCGGTACAAACCCTTCGTCAACGGAAAGGCCGTAGCCTTGCGTAAGACTGTCGCCAAGGGCGACGAGGGTTGCCGGTTCCGCCGCCGCTCCTGTGGTCAAGAACACGAGAGCAAGGTTGCGCAGGCGCCGTATGACCCCATATCCAAGTGACGACAAGAAACCAGAGGCAGACACAATGGCAGAACCCGTCTTTTCCCTTTCCGATGCATCGCTTTCGCTGAAGGGCAACGCAGGGATGGTCGATATTCTCAAGGGAATATCGCTCGAGGTGAAGAAGGGGGAAACATTGGGCCTCGTGGGCCCCAGTGGGTCTGGCAAGTCCTCGCTCCTCATGCTCATGGGCGGCCTCGAAAGGGCCACTGGCGGACGTGTGGCCGCGCTTGGTCAGAACCTCACCACCATGAACGAGGATCAGCTTGCCCGCTTCCGCAGGGTCAATATGGGGATCGTCTTTCAATCCTTCCACCTTATTCCAACCATGACGGCCCTTGAAAACGTGGCAACCCCGCTCGAGCTTGCCGGCGTACCCGATGCCTTTGACCGTGCGGCCGAGGAATTGGCGGCTGTCGGGCTCGCTGGCCGTGCAGGCCATTTCCCGAGCCAGATGTCAGGCGGCGAGCAACAGCGCGTGGCGCTGGCACGAGCCGCGGCTCCACGGCCACGCATCCTATTGGCCGATGAACCAACGGGTAACCTAGACGAGGCCAATGGCGGGGCCATCATCGACCTCCTGTTCGACCTGCGCGATAAGCACGGCGCGACACTGGTGATGGTCACCCACGCACCCGAGCTTGCGCGTCGTTGTGACAGGGTCATTCGCCTTCGCGATGGGCGCCTCGAGCAGGAAGAGGCTTTGGCGTGAGTTTTCCTATCGCACTCAGAATTGCGCGTCGCGAGCTGCGCGCGGGGCTCAACGGCTTTCGTGTATTCCTCGCCTGCCTTGCTCTTGGGGTCGCAGCCATCGCTGCGGTTGGAACGGTCCGGTCGTCTATCGGAGCCGGCCTTGCCGCCGAGGGCGCGGCGATGCTTGGTGGCGATGCCGAGGTCGGCCTCACCTATCGCTTTGCCGAGCCCGATGAGCTGACTTTTCTTGAGAGCATCTCGGATCGGGTCTCCGAAACGGTCGATTTCCGATCACTGGCGGGCGTCGCACTTGCCGATGGAAACACGGACCGGGCACTGACCCAGGTCCGGGCGGTCGACGATGCCTATCCCCTGATCGGCACCGTGACACTCGAACCGGAAATGTCTCTGGGACAGGCTCTGGCAGGCTTGGGCGACGTCCCCGGTGCCGTCATGGAGCCCGCCCTTGCCGATCGCCTTGGCCTGCGCCCCGGCGATCGCTTTTCCTTGGGCTTGCAGGACTTCACACTAAGCGCCCTTCTGACCCGCTATCCAGACAACAGCACCGCCGGTTTCGGCCTCGGCCCTCTCACCATCGTCTTGACCGAAAGCCTTGAAAACTCTGGCCTAATCAAGGAAGGCACACTGTTTTCGACGGCCTACAGGCTCGATTTGCCGGAAGGAGCCGATCTGGCCGCCCTCGAAGCACAGACCGAGGCGCAGCTCGAAGGCAGCGGCCTTCGCTGGCGGGATGCACGCGATTCTTCGGGCGCTGAGCGCTTTGTCGAGCGGATTGGCGCATTCCTGATCCTTGTGGGCCTCTCTGGCCTAGCGGTGGGCGGGGTCGGCGTCTCGGCCGCGGTGCGAGCCTATCTGGCGGGCAAAACAGGCGTGATCGCGACGCTCAAGACGCTGGGCGCATCGGGCCGGACGATCTTTGCTGTCTATGCCTTGCAAATCGGGCTTTTGGCCGCGGTCGGGATCGCGACTGGCCTTGTCCTTGGTGGTGGCCTCCCTGTCCTCCTCGCCCCGCTGATCGAAGCCCGCCTGCCGGTGCCGGCTATCTTTGCCGTCTATACCCAACCCCTCTTTGAAGCCGCGCTATACGGCGGCCTCACTGCCGCAATCTTTACCCTCTGGCCGCTTGCGCGCACAGAACAGGTCCGCGCGGCTGCGCTCTTTCGCGATGCATTTGCCTCAGGCAAAAGTCTGCCTGCGGCGAAATACATTGTGCTGACCGTCGCGCTCGTAGCCGCGCTTGTCGGCTCTGCGGCAGTTCTGTCCGGCACACCAACCCTCGCGCTCTGGACCTTTGGGGGCATCGCCGCCGCGCTCTTGGCGCTCGTGATTGCCGCCATTGCAACGCGTGGGATCGCGCGGAGAACGATGCCTGCGGCGCGCGGTCTTCCGGCGCTCCGCCTCGCGCTTGGCGCCATCGGTGCGCGCAACGGCGAAACTGTCGCCGTTGTCCTGTCGCTCGGGCTTGGCCTCGCCGTCCTTGCGGGTATCGGCCAAATCGACGGAAACCTGCGCGGCGCCTTCTCCGAAGAGCTCCCCAAGGTGGCCCCATCCTATTTCTTTGTGGATATTCAGCCCGATCAAATTGGCGGGTTCAGAGAGCGGCTCGCAGCCAATTCCGAGGTCAGCAAGGTCGAAGCCGCGCCGATGCTGCGCGGCATTATCACCCAGATCAACGGCAAGCCCGCTAAAGAGGTTGCCGGGGATCATTGGATTTTGCATGGCGACAGAGGATTGACCTATTCCGAGGACTTGCCGGAAAACACCCGGCTTACCGAAGGCGAGTGGTGGCCCGCCGGATATGACGGCCCGCCGCTCGTCAGCTTTTCCGACGCCGAAGCGCGCGAGATCGGGCTCAAGATCGGCGACGAGATCACCGTAAATATCCTAGGCCGTGAACTGACCGCCACAATCGCCAGCTTCCGCGAGGTTGTGTTCCAGACGGCGGGCATCGGCTTTGTAATGTCGCTCAACCCTGCGGCCCTTGCTGGGGCGCCGCACAGCTGGATCGCAACCGTCTATTCAACGCCTGAAGGCGAGGGGCCGATCCTGCGCGAGATGGCGAATGCCTATCCCAATATCACCGGATTCCGCATTCGCGACGCAATCGCCCGGATGATGGACATCGTCGAGGGGATTTCCGCAGGGGTTCGCGTGGGGGCCGGGGTCACTTTGGTCACCGGCTTCCTTGTCCTGATCGGGGCCGCATCCGCAGGCGAAAGGGCCCGGACGGTCGAGGCCGCGATCCTCAAGACCCTTGGCGCAAGCCGCGCGCGAATCCTTTTGAGCTTTGCTCTGCGCTCTGCGATTCTCGGCGCAGCGGCAGGCGGCGTGGCTTTGGCCGCCGGTATCAGCGGGGCCTATGCGATCATGATCTTTGTGATGGAGAGCGATTTCCAAGTGATCTGGGGCAATGTCGCCTGGATCATCGGCGGCGGCATCGTGATCTCGACGCTCGCCGGCCTTGGCTTTTCGCTCCGTGCCATGGCGGCACGTCCCGCTCATGTCTTGAGAGCACAGGAATGAGCCACCCGCGCTTTTTCGGCTATGGCAGCCTCGTCAACCTCGCCACCCATGATTATCCCGATGCCCGCCCGGCGCGGGTCAGGGGCTGGCGGCGGGTGTGGCGTCACACCACCCTGCGGCCCGTGGCGTTCCTATCGGTCGAGCCTTGCGATCAGAGCGAGCTCTTCGGTGTGACCGCCTCAGTCCCCGGTGGCGACTGGGTGGCGCTCGACGCCCGGGAATACGCCTACAGACGACATGAAGTGACCCACCAGACCGATCCTGCGGCAATGCCTGTCTCGCTTTATGCCGTTGATCCCGCGCACGAAAATAGCGGCGCCGAGAAAGGGCCGATATTGCTCAGCTATGTCGATGTCGTCGTACAGGGTTATTTGCGGATTTTCGGCAAGGAGGGCGCCAAGAGCTTCTTCGCCACCACCCATAACTGGGATATCCCGATCCTGAACGAACGCGCGGCGCCGGTCTATCCGCGCCACCAAAGGCTCGAAACGCACGAGACAGAGTTCGTCGACGAGGCGCTCGCACGCCTCGGATGCACAATAATCAAAGCCGAGGCTTGACCTGCATCAGCGCCATGACGTCGGCCATCTCCGGCCCGCGCTCGCGCCCGGTGACAGCCTTGCGCAGCGGCATGAACAGCTGCTTGCCCTTGCGGCCCAACGCCTCTTTCACGGCGTTCGACCAATTGGCCCAGGTCTGATCGTCATAGGGCGGCTCGCCCAGCATCCCGAGCGCCGCTTCGATGAACTCGGCGTCCTCGGCATCGACCACGGCAGGCGTTCCGTCGCGGAAAAGCTCCCACCAGGGGCCCATATCCGAGAGATAGGTGATGTTCTCGCGCACGACCGACCAGAATTTCTCGGCCAAATCCGCAGGCACACCAAGGCCCGCAACCATCCCCGCCACCTCGGCAAAGGGCTTGGCCGCATTGACCCGCGCCGTCATCGGCTCAAGGTCGGCTGGATCGAACTTGGTCGGCGCCGCGCCAAATTTGCTGACGTCGAACCCATCGACCACTTCCTGAACCGTCGAACGCAGCTCGATCGGATCGGACGAGCCGAGCCGCGACATAAGCGACAGGATCGCCATCGGCTCGATCCCCTGCGCCCGCAGGTCTTTGAGCGAGAGGTTCCCCAACCGCTTCGACAGCTTCTCGCCATCGGGGCCGGTCAGAAGCGAATGGTGGGCAAAGCTCGGAACCTCGCCGCCCAGCGCCTTGATGATCTGGATCTGCGTCGCGGTGTTGGTGACGTGATCGGCGCCGCGGACGATATCCGTCACGCCCATCTCGGTGTCATCAACAACCGAAGCGAATGTGTAGAGGATCTGACCGGATTCCTTGATCAGAACCGGATCGGACACGCTCGCCGCATCAATGGAAATGTCGCCAAGAATACCGTCGGTCCATTCGATCCGCTCGTGATCGAGCCTGAAGCGCCAGTGCGAACCGCCCCGCTCGGCCCGAAGGCGATCCTTCCCGGCCTCGCTCAGATCCAGAGCGGCGCGGTCATAGACCGGCGGCTTGCCCATGTTGAGCTGTTTCTTGCGCTTGAGATCAAGCTCGACCGGCGTCTCGAAACACTCGTAAACCCGCCCCATCTCGATCAGCCGCTCCTTGGCGGCGAGATAGCGATCCATCCGGGCCGACTGATATTCGATCCGGTCCCAACCAAGGCCGAGCCATGTCAGCGCATCCTTGATGCCCTCGACATACTCGGGCTTTGACCGCTCGGTATCGGTGTCGTCGATCCGCAGGATGAAGGTGCCGCCCCGTTGCCGGGCGATGGCATAGTTCATCAGGGCAGCCCGCAGGTTGCCGATATGGAGCCAGCCGGTCGGTGACGGTGCAAAGCGGGTGGTGGTCATCTTCAATCCTCTCGGGCCGCTCAGGATCGCGGCCCACCTACGGCGCGATGCTGTTTCATATCATGCGCTCTTTGTCCATATTGCGCGGCCTTCCCGTTGTGCCTCGGTGCCCGCCTTGTCATGTTTGGCTCAAACGAGGCCCCCATGCGTGACATTCTCACCATCACCCTGAACCCCGCACTCGATGTCTCGGCCTCGGTGCCTCATGTCACCGCAGGCGCCAAACTGCGCTGCGGCCCCGAGCGCTATGATCCTGGTGGTGGCGGCCTGAACGCCGCCCGTGCGATCCATTTTCTGGGCGGCGAGGTTCGTGCCTTTGCCGCGCTTGGCGGCGCTCGGGGTGCGCATCTTGCTCGGCTTCTCGAGGCTGAGGGCATCGCCGTTCTCTCCTATGCGGCCCCCGGCGAAACCCGCGAAAGCCTCGCGATCACGGACGAGGCGATGGGCTATCAATACCGGTTCAGCCTTCCTGGCCCGCGATGGAGCACCTCTGAGCTCGACAGCGCCCTGGCGGCCATTACCCCGCTCCTCCGGCCCGAAAGCCTCGTCGTTCTGTCCGGCAGCGAACCCCTCGGCACATCAGAGGATTTCTATCCCCGACTGTGCGAAGTGCTTTCCGGCGAAGCACGCCGTCTCCTCATCGACACCTCCGGCGCCGCGCTGGCACGGCTTGCACAAGGCGGCCTGAAACATAGGCCTTTCGTCCTGAGGATGGATCAAGGCGAAGCCGAGGCCCTCGCCGGCCGCGCCCTACCCACTGGCCGCGAGACGCTCGACTTTGCGCGCTCCCTCGCGGAAAAAGGCGCGGCCGAGGCCCTGATCATAGCCCGCGGCGCCGAAGGCTCGGTGATGTGGGCAGACAATCAGGGCTGGTTTGCGAATGCCGCCAAGGTCGAATTTGTCAGCCGCGTCGGCGCCGGCGACAGCTTCATGGGCGGCTTCACCCTCGCCCTGGCCCGCGGCCTCCCCCTCGAACAGGCGCTGGCCCACGGCGCGGCAGCAGCCTCCGCCGCGGTCATGACCCCCGGCACCCAACTCTGCCGCCGCGAGGATTTCGAAAGGCTCCTTGGCGAGTGCCTTGCGTCCCGGGTCTAGCTCGGCTCCACCGGCCAATGACGGCCCAAATCTTCGATCCCGGCCGCGATCAACTCCTTCAAAACGTCAAGGTCAATATCGTCCAGCTTGTTGATATACAGGCAGGATTTACCAATCTTGTGCTTGCCGAGGCGGGCAAGAATGGCGCTAAAATCAGTGTATCCGGGCATGATGTAGATGACCAGATTGGCCTTGCGCGGCGCAAAACCTGTGGCAAGAAAATCCCCCTCGCGGCCGCTCTCATAGCGGTAGTGATAACGCCCATAGCCGACAATCGACGGGCCCCACATCCTCGGGGCAAAGCCGCTTGCCTCACGAAAGATCTGGTCCAACCGCTGCGCGTCCACGCGCCGCCGCTCCGGTTCAACCTGCGAAAGATATTCGTCGACCGCAACATCGGTCACTGTGGTCTTGTTGTCCGACACAACACCCTCCCGCCGCTTATTTTGGCTCCAAATACTCCCGCCGGAGGCAAAAAAGTCAAATATTCAGCGAAAGGACGGCCCGTGCGCCCATTGGGTCAGGGAAAACCGCTCGCCCGCGGTGACCGGTGTGACACGGTGCAGAAGGTAGGAGGGAAAAAACGTCAGCGTCCCGCGATCGCGCGGCGCAGCAAGGATGGCGTTCGACGGCCAAACCTCGAGCGCACCCCCCTCATAGTCCCCCGGCTCCGAAAGCTGCGCCACCATCGTCAGCTTGCGCTGCCGGGCAATGACGCCCTCGCCGATATCGGAATGCCAATCAAAATGTCCTTTCCGCTCGGATCCATAGCGGGCCACTTGCGGGCTCTCGGCAAACTCCGTCAGCGCGAAATCATAAACCTCTCGGTTGGCCTCGCGCACCACCTCGATGATCCGCTCCATAACCCAATCTGTCCCCTCGACCTCGTCGAGCCAGACAAGATCCGCACGACGGATGTCGTGATCCCTGTTCTGCCCCACGAGCTTTGCGTCCTTCGCATCAGCGGCGCGAGAAATCGCAACAATGGCATCACATTCAGCCAAGCTGAACGCGCCGGGGACGCTGTGAATGGAAATCATGGAAGGAGCACCGAACAAGAGCTGCGAAGCGCTCTTTGCTCCGACTTGTGCTTACCGTCAATGGGGTAAATCTAGCCCCGATCCCTGAAGCGATTTACGATCGGATAGCGCCGGTCGAGCCAGAAGGCCCTCTTGGTCAGCCGGGTTCCCGGGGAAGACTGGAAACGCTTGTATTCGCTCGTATAGACCAGACTTTCGACCCGTTTCACGGTGGCCCGCTCAAAGCCCGCGGCAACGCAATCCGTCACTGAAGCCTCGCCGTCGACAAGCATCTCGAGAATGCCGTCGAGGATGTCATAGGGCGGAAGGCTGTCCTCGTCCTTCTGGTCTGGGCGTAGCTCGGCTGATGGCGGCTTGGCAATGATTGCCTCGGGGATCACCTCGCCCGCCGGGCCCTTCATCCAAGGCCGGTGGTTCTCGTTCCGCCAGCGGGCGGTCGCAAAGACCCGTGTTTTGTAGAGATCCTTGATCGGGTTATAGCCCCCTGCCATATCGCCATAGATCGTGGCATAGCCCACCGCGACCTCGGACTTGTTGCCGGTGGTCAGAAGCATTTCGCCAAACTTGTTCGACTGCGCCATGAGAAGAAGCCCGCGCAGGCGCGACTGGATGTTTTCTTCCGTCAGGTCGGCCGCATAGCCTTCAAAGAGCGGCGCGAGGGCTTCGGTGACAGCGGCACGCGGGCCGGCGATGGATACCTCATCAAGCCTTACCCCCAAGAGCTTCGCCGCCTTGGCCGCATCCTCGAGCGAGGCGCGCGAAGTGTATTCCGAAGGCATCATCACACAGCGCACGTTCTCAGCCCCGAGCGCATCCACCGCAATCGCCGCGACGATGGCGCTATCGACACCGCCGGAAAGGCCAAGCAGTGCCTTGGAAAATCCGGTCTTGCGGAAATAATCCCGCACCGAGACGACCATCGCATGATAATCGCGCTCGAAATCGCAGGGCAGCTTGGCCTTCTCGCCCTCGATCGCCTCCCAACCATCCGCGCCGCGCAGGAAATCGACATGGGCGATGGCCTCTTCGAAAAGCGGCAGCTTCATCGCCAGCTTGCCGCCACGGTTCAGAACAAAAGAGCCTCCGTCGAACACCTGATCATCCTGCGCGCCGACGAGGTTGAGATAGACGAGCGGCACATCGTTCTCGACCACCCGCGAAACCATCGCATTCATCCGCCGGTCGAACTTGCCGCGGTAATAGGGCGAGCCGTTGGGTACGAGGATCATCTCGGCGCCGCTTTCGACCAGCGTCTCGCAGACGTCGACATACCAGGAATCTTCGCAGATGGGCGATCCGATCCGAAGCGGACCTGCATCGTAGACACCCTGAATAGGCCCTCTGCGAAATTGCCTCACTTCATCGAACACATCGTAATTCGGCAAATAATGCTTGAGCGCCCGCGCCACGACGCGCCCGCCTTTGAGGATGTAATAGGCGTTATAAAGCCGGTCATCGGCATAGTACGGGCCACCGATTCCAATCATCGGCCCATCGGCGCAATCCCGCGCTAGCCGTTCGATTGTTTCCTCAGCCCGAACAAAGAACGCGGGCTTCATCACGAGATCCTGGGTCGAATAGCCCGTCACAAACATCTCGGGCAAGGCGACCATATCGGCGCCAGCCGCGCGTGCTTCGTCCCACGCATCCTTGGCGCGGCGCGCGTTTCCTTCAAGATCACCCACGGTGGCATTAAATTGGGCTAGGGTCAGGCGGAACCGGTCAGTCATGATCTTCTCACGGTTGGACTTGTTCCGGTTTACCAGAACGACAGGCAAGGAAAAGCTGAATGCAGCCAACCCCGTTGTCTGCGCGGAAAGGCTCCTCTAGTCTTTGGGGGCTGTCACAGGGAACCCGACCAATGACTTTCCGGATCCGCGCCCGTACGGGCACCTTCGCCGCGACCGCAGCGCTTTTGGCTGTTTTGCCCGTCCAACTTTGGGCGCAGAGTGTGCAGACCAAGCAATATGACGATGGCGGCGTCTACGAAGGCGGATTTCTCAACGGTCGCCAGCATGGAATCGGCACCTATCGTCTCCCGAACGGATATGAATACACCGGAGAGTGGTTCGAAGGTGAAATCCGCGGCCAAGGCGTTGCTCGGTTCCCCAACGGCTCGATCTATGAAGGCGAGTTTGCGAAGGGCAAGCCTGAGGGCACAGGCAAGATCACCTTTGCCGACGGGGGCACCCATGAGGGCACCTGGGTCGATGGAAATATCTCGGGCCAGGGGATCACCCATTATGCCAATGGGGCCGTCTATGAGGGCGAATTCCGCAACGCCATGCACCACGGAATAGGAACGATGACGAGCCCCTCGGGCTATGCCTATACCGGGCCTTGGGTCAACGGGGTCAAGGAAGGCGAAGGCAAGGTCACCTATCCTGACGGCGCTATCTACGAGGGAATGCTTGCCAACGACGAACGCGAAGGTGCGGGAACCCTGACGATGCCTGATGGGCTGACCTATGTCGGAACATGGGTTGGCGGACAGATCGAGGGTAAGGGCAAACTTGTCCAGCCCAACGGCGATATCTACGAGGGCGATTTCGTGTCCGGCCGACGCCAAGGTTCGGGGACAGTGACTTACGCCAATGGCGACGTCTATCAAGGCGGCTTTCAGAACGACAAGCGCCACGGTCAGGGCAATTT
>JALRLK010000165.1 GCA_023254495.1 Marivivens sp.
CGGCACGAAGCTCATGATCGCCGAAGCGATGGACAAGTACGACACGGTGGGCATCGACTGCGTCGCGATGAACGTGAACGATCTGATCTGCGTCGGGGCCGAACCCCACGCGATGCTTGTCGATGGCGTCTGGATCAAGACCTATGACGGCGGCGAAGACAATCCGGCGCCGCCGGAGTTCATGGACGCCGAAGACGTTCCGCACCTTCTTCAGGTCTTTCCCGATCGCCCCCTTGCGCACGTCCCCTTCGTAATCCGAAAGCTCGTCGCCCGAACGGCCCGCCTGGATCGCCGCATAAGCCGCTTCCGCTGCCGCCTTGCCCGAAAGCATCGCGTTATGGTTGCCCTTGATGCGCGGCACGTTCACGAGGCCCGCGGAGCAACCCAGAAGGCAGCCGCCCGGGAAGGCCGTTTGCGGGATCGACTGCCAACCGCCCTCGCTGATCGCGCGGGCGCCATAGGCCACGCGCTTGCCGCCCTTCAGAAGCTCGGCCACCATCGGGTGATGCTTGAACCGCTGGAATTCCATATAGGGGAAGAGATAGGGGTTGGCATAGTTCAGGTGGACGACGAAGCCCACGTAAACCTGATTGTTTTCAATGTGATAGATGAACGATCCGCCGCCGGCGTTCGAGCCGAGGGGCCAGCCCATCGTATGGGTCACGGTGCCCTCGCGGTGCTTGGCGGGGTCGATCTCCCAGATCTCTTTCATGCCAAGGCCAAACTTCTGTGAACACTGACCCTTGGAGAGATTGTATTTCGCCATCACTTCTTTCGAGAGGCTGCCGCGCACGCCTTCGGAGAGGAAAACATATTTGCCGCGCAGCTCCATGCCGGGCTCATAGTTCGGCCCCGTGCTGCCATCGGCTTCTTTGCCAAACTCGCCCGCGACCACGCCGACAACTTCGCCTTTCTCGCCATAGACCAGCTCCGAGCAGGCCATGCCCGGGAAGATCTCGACACCCATCGCCTCGGCCTGTTCCGCCATCCAGCGGGTGACGTTGGCCATCGAGACGATGTAGTTGCCGTGATTGTTCATCAGGGGCGGCATCGCGAAATTCGGGATGCGGATCGAGCCCTCGGCGCCGAGCATGTAAAAATTGTCTTCCTTCACCGCGGTCTTGATCGGGGCACCTTTTTCTTTCCAGTCCGGCATCAGCCGGTCAAGGCCGGCAGTATCGAGAACCGCGCCCGAAAGGATATGAGCGCCAACCTCGGATCCCTTTTCGAGGACGACCACGTTGAGATCGGCATCAAGCTGCTTGAGCCGGATCGCAGCCGAAAGGCCCGCAGGGCCGGCGCCTACGATGACAACGTCATAATCCATAGCTTCGCGTTCGATTTCGGCCATGTCGTGTTCCTTGGTTTGCGGGCAACAATCTTGCGTTCGGGGTTACCCGAACTGCCCAAGCAGAGCAATCGTGACGCGACGGATTTTGCGCCTCGTGCGACCTTTGTTTTCGCCGATTTGCCTTGTTACCCTTGACGAGCCATCGGCGGTTCAGGTTATGAACGTCCGATTGATGAAATGACTGCCCAAAAGGTACGAGAAATGGAAAAGATCCCCCTGACACGCGCCGGGTTTGAAAAGCTCGAGGCCGAACTGCGCCATTTCAAGAGCGTCGAGCGCCCTGCGATCATTCAGGCGATTGCCGAGGCGCGCGCCCATGGCGATCTTTCGGAGAATGCCGAATATCATTCCGCCAAGGAAAAGCAGTCGTTTATCGAGGGGCGGATCAAAGAGCTTGAAGGCGTGATCTCGCTCGCGGATGTGATCGACCCGACCAAGCTCTCGGGCACGATCAAGTTCGGCGCCACGGTCGAGATCGTCGATGAGGATACCGACGAGGAAAGAACCTATCAAATCGTCGGCGAATATGAGGCCGATATTGAAAACGGCCGCCTCAACATCAAATCGCCTCTGGCGCGTGCCCTGATCGGCAAGGACGAGGGCGACAGCATCGAGGTTCGCACTCCGGGCGGCGATCGCGGTTACGAAATTCTTAAAGTTAGCTATATTTAGACGACCCGAACTAGGGTCAGGGACATTTGATGGCAGAGCGCCAAACCAATTCGGCTTCTCGGCAGTCGGCTCTTGTCGGCAAGGAAGACCCGCGAATTTCCGGGACAGAGGTTGTCGCCCTGATTGCCAGCCTGGTTTGGTTGGCGGGGATCGGTCTCTTTTTTCTTGTCGCCCCGGCCGATGAAACGGGTCTGGATTCCCTTAGGTTTGTGTTGACGTTGATGGTGGTTTTCCTGCCTGTCGCGATCATCTGGGTGGCAGCGGTTTCCGCGCGATCGGCTCGGATTGTTCGGGAAGAGTCTCAACGCCTTCAGGTGGCCGTAGAGGCGCTACGCAAAAGCTATATCGCTGAACAGAAGGGGCGGCCCACCGGTGCGCTTCAACCCAGCGTCGAGCGCAAGCTGGCCGAAATTGCCCAGACGGCTCGGCAAACCGAGGTCGCGTTGACAACCTTTACCACGCATCGTGACGGCGCGCGCAAACCGGTCGTTCCCGAACCGGCCCCGACCGACGATCAGCCGAGCCTCGCACTGGGAACCTCTGTTGAGGACATCGAGCCACCGCTTGAAACGCCGGATCTGATCAGAGCGCTGAATTTCCCCGATACCGAAAGCGACGAGGTCGGCTTTTCCGCGCTCCGGCGTGCGCTGCGCGACCGTCAGACGCGGCAGTTGGTTCAGGCCAGTCAGGATATTCTGACGCTTCTATCGCAGGACGGGATCTATATGGACGACATGATCCCCGACCGCGCACGCCCTGAAATCTGGCGCCGGTTTGCCAAGGGCGAACGGGGCCGGGTTATCGCCGGCCTTGGTGGCATCCGTGATCGGTCGAGCCTTGCGCTAACCGCCGGGCGGATGCGCGAGGATACGATCTTTCGCGATGCGGCCCACCACTTCCTGAGAAAGTTCGACCAGATGCTTGTCGGCCTAGAGCCTCGGGCATCGGATGCCGAATTCGTCGATCTGGCAGAGACCCGCACCGCGCGGGCCTTCATGCTGCTTGGGCGCGTGGCAGGGACGTTTGACTGAGGTTCAAACCACGCGACAGATCATCGTCGTCGTGGAGTCGAAGCCGAAGATATGGCGCAAAAGACCCATGTCGACCTGCGTTACCGGAACGAAGCCTATGCGCTCATAAAGCGCCCGCGCTCGATGATTGCTTCCGGCTACTTCAAGCCGGACTTCGGCATAGCCCTGTCTGCGGGCCTCTTCGAAAATCGCATGAAGAAGTGCAGTTCCCACGCCTTGGCCCCGTACCGAGGGGGCAACTGCAAGCCCGTCTATCAGGAACCGCTCGTTGTCGACATCGTTGACGAGGAGGGCCATCAAGACCGCCCGCCAAAATGCTCCGACGACACCATAGACCGCGGCAAGATCCCGCAACCGGCCATCAACCAGCGCGCCCTCGTAGGTCTTGAAGCCGGCGACTCCAATCAGCTTTCCACTTTGATCATGGGCGCAGATGGCGTGGTCGGTACCGAGCGCGCGCTGGATGTAGGCGGTCGCGCGATGTTCGGGGCCCATGACCCGGCCCAGCTTGCCACCAAAGGCCAGCCAGTAAAGCTGGGCGGCCTCTGCGATGTCTTGGCGTTCTACGCCGCGGGTGATCTGCATGGTGGCTGGTCCTGATCCTGTCGGAAGCATGATCGTAAACCGCGCGGATTGCCATTCTTTGATGCGAAGCGTATGCGGCTAGGAACTGCAGGACCAAGCATGACCCAAGTTACACCCACCAAAGCGTTCCTGCAGGGGCTTCGCCGCAGTTTGCCCTTCATTCTGGTCGTTGTGCCCTTTGCGACGCTTTTCGGCGTTGTTGCCACGGAGGCCGGGCTGAACCTTATTCAGACCATGGGGTTCACCGCGCTGGTCATCGCAGGTGCCGCGCAATTTGCATCGCTGCAGATGATGCAGGATCAGGCGCCGATCCTCATGGTACTTCTGGCCGGCCTCGCCGTGAATATGCGGATGGCAATGTATTCCGCGTCGCTCGTGCCCTATCTCGGGAAAGCGCCGCTTTGGCAGCGTGCGCTCGCCGCCTATATTCTTTTCGACCAAAGCTATGCGGTGAGCCTTGATCGGTTTGAGAAAGAGCCAGAGCTCTCGATCCCGGCGCGGATCGCATTCTTCTTTGGGGTGGCAATCCCGATCTCTATTCTTTGGTGCGGGACAACGGCGGTTGGCGCGTTGGTCGGATCGGCAATCCCGTCGTCGATGGGGCTCGATTTCGCCCTGCCTATCACGTTCATTGCCCTGATCGGCCCCATGCTCAAATCAATCCCGCATGTGGCGGCGGCGGTTGTGTCAGTGTTCGGGGCGCTGGCGCTGGGCTGGATGCCAAGCGGGGTCGGTCTGCTTGTTGCCGCGTCTTTGGCGATGCTGACCGGTGCACTGGTCGATGATTGGAGCAGCAAATGGGTGCGCTAGGCTATTCCTCGGGTCAGATATGGCTCATTATTGTACTTCTCGCCTTGGGCACGTTTGCCCTGCGCTTTTCGTTTCTCGCCATTCTGGGCGACCGGACGCTTCCGCCGTTTCTATTGCGCCTTTTGCGTTACACGCCGGTTGCCGTCATTCCCGGAATGGTCGCTCCGCTCGTCCTGTGGCCCGCAGCCACCGGAGGCGAACCAGATCCGCTGCGCCTTGCAGCGGCGGCGGCATCTCTTTTCGTCGGGGTCGCGACGCGCAACGTAATCTGGGCCATTTTGGCCGGCGAGTTCGTGTTGGTCGGAGGGCTCTGGCTTACAGGCCAGCTCTGATCATTGCGTCGATCTGAGCGGCAGCGACCGATTTATCGTCGGCGTCGTCCTCGTGGTATTCGATGCGCTTTATGCCCGGATACTTGGAAAACTGCTTCTCAAGCTCGTTGGGAAAGAATGTCACTTTGGTATTCTCGAAACCCGGCAGCCGCTTGAGGATCTCGGTGGTTGAGACAGTGCAGCGCGCTTCGCCGACCGGACCATAGGCCATCGTCTCGCGCAGGGCCATTTCGGCCACTTCGGCAGGCACCTGAAGCTCCTGAATGACCGTGTAATAGGTCTCGCGGGAATGGTAGGAGACGTAGTAATCCAGCACCCTTGGCGTAATACCAAAGATCAGGTCGTTCCGTTCGGGGATCGTCGGGTGTTTGAACGAGCCCGCCGGATCCCAGAGAACGCGCTGGCTGGCGTTGATCAGTAGGGCGGTATGCGCCCCGCTGCCCGAGCCGACCGATTTCATCGTGATCAGCGTCAGCGAGGGGGGCGCGTCGTGGCGGTAGACGCTGGCCTCGACCAGCTCATCCGTAGCCCAGACCGCTTCGCCTGGAACACAGGCCGCCAGAGCGACTGGCAGCCCGAGAACGACGAAACGGCGGTTTACCATGTCAGGGCTAAATATTAGGCGCCGACGAGCGCCAGAAAGACGACTGCGATCAGAATCACGATGACCGATTTGGTCACGAAGCTGATGAACCCGTCAAAGGTCTTTTCCTGGGCGTTGATGTTCATGGTGCCGTGCTTGTGTTCGGCCATTTCGGGCTCCTGTGAGATAGGTGTTTCGAGGCTGAATAGACGATATCGGCGGCTCTGTCACGCCTTGGAAGTGGCGTGTTTTGTCGCGTCAGCCGGTGTTTCGAGATCGCGGGCAAGTCAGAAACCAATCCGGTCCGGTTCTTCGATTTCTTCCTCTGCAGGAAGAGCGATCAGCATGACATTGAGCTGGCTGACGTGCTGGACCAGCTGGGTGCGCGCGCCATCGTCTGTGGTGCCGTAGAAGGTCAGGATATCGGGATCGAAATATCCGAGGCCTTCAATCCGAACCACACCCGCCTCGCCGCCGGTGAAGCCGAGGGCGACCTCTTCGTCTTTGTTCAGCTACTTTTCGAAATTCTGGATGTATAGGATCAGGCGTTCATAGGCCCAGCGGGCTTCGCTCTTGTCCTCGGAATATTGAAAATTCTCGGGCAGCTCGCTGTCCATCGCGCAGGGTGTGTCCGGGTTCTTGTGGACCTCGTGCACCATTGGCAGGATCGCGTTTTCAACGGCCTCGGCGGAGGTCGAGATCGTGCTTTGCGGGCTGTCTTTGCGGGCGGACTGATTCATTTCGGCTCCCGGTTGAGCTGACCCCAGTCTAGCAGTTTCCTCCGCGCTAGACAGCCTGCCAGAGATAGGCTCCATCCTCGCCTAAGAAACGCCGCGCGCGGCCGGTCTGGAGCAGGTGGTTGAGGTGGGCGATTGTCTCGGCCAATGCCATGCCGTATTCGCCCGCACCGATCTCCCGTTTGAACAGTGGCAAGAAGCATTCACCGCCGCGCTTTGGCTCTTCCAGATGGTCAACCAGTCGGCCCAATGCGCCGACATGATTTTCGATCAACTGCCGCAGGCGGGTTGGCAGGCCGATGAACGGGAGCTTGTGACCGCCGAGGACGAAATGCTCCTCATTGGCGAACTCGGTGAAGCGGTGGCAGGAGGCAAGCCATTCGGCCACCGGATCGGCCTCGGGTTCGTTGGCATAGACGCCGAGGTTGGGGCTGATCGAGGGCAGAAGCTGATCGCCGCCAATGACGAGGTTGTCCTCAAGGCTCCAGAAGGTCGCGTGTTCGGGCGCGTGGCCGTGGCCGATCCTTGTGATCCAGCGGCGGCCGCCGAGGCTGATCTCCTGGCCTTCGACGATGCGATCATAGCCTGCGGGCAAGGAATGCACGCAATCGGCAAAATTGAAGGGGCGCTCGGTCTTGCGTTGCTCGTATAGGGCCGGATCCATGCCCGAGCGGCGATAGAAGGCGAGGGTTTCCGCGGTGGGGACGGGCTGGATATCAAGGGTCAGCATCCGCGCGAGGATCCAGCTGGTGCGCGTGGTGGCCAGTGCCGCCCCGCGCGCCACGAACCATCCGGCGAGGCCGATATGGTCGGGGTGGTAATGGGTGACGATCACCCGCCCGACCGGCTTGCCGCGCAGCGGGCCGGACAAAACGGCCTCCCAGATGGCGCGGGATTTGCGGGTGTCGAAGCCGGTGTCGAGGATCGTCCAGCTGTCGCCTTCGTCGAAGGCAAAGACGTTGACATGATCAAGCGCCATTGGCAGCGGCAGGCGCAGCCAAAGGACGCCCTCGGCCATTTCAAGCGTCTCGCCCGATGCGGGCGGCTCCTCGAAGGGATAACGGATAAGCGCCGCCGGAGATGTCAAAGCCCGAGCTCCTCCAAAGGAACGTCAACCAGCCAGGCCGCGCCGGCTGTGGCATGAGCCAAAAGCGCCTGATGCTCGGGGAGGATACGGCGAATGTAGAAGGAAGCGAGCGCCGACCGCGCGGCATCGCCGGTCTGCGACGCCATCAGGTGATAGTGGGCGCCGAGAACGCGGGCAAAGGCACGCAGATAGGGCACGGCACCGGCAAAGCGGTCGTTCATGTCGGACTGTGCGGCCATCCACTCGGTCGCTTCACGCAGCGATTCGGCGGCGTTCCAGAGAGCTTCGGCCAGATCGGGATGGGACGCACGCGCCGCTTCGGCATTGGCCTCGATCTCGTCGAGAAGGCGGAAGGCGGCCTCGCCACCGTCCATCATCTTGCGGCCCACCAGGTCCATCGCCTGAATGCCGTTGGTGCCTTCGTAAATCGCCGTCACCCGCACATCGCGCAGGAATTGGGCGGCGCCGGTTTCCTCGATAAAGCCCATGCCGCCATGCACCTGCATCCCCATCTGGCTCACCTCGATGCCGGTATCGGTGCCGAAGGCCTTGGCAATGGGGGTGAGAAGGGCTGCGCGGGCCGACCAGCGCGCATCACCCGTGGCTGTCGCCATGTCGATCGCCACGGCGCAATCGAGCGCAATTGCGCGGGCGGTGAAGACATCGCCCTTCATCGTCATCAGCATCCGCCGAACATCGGGATATTCCGAGATCGTGCCCGTGCCCCCGGCACGGCCCTGACGCCGATCCTGCGCGTATTCGAGCGCTTTTTGATAGGCCGCCTCGGCCACACCCAGCCCCTGCACGCCCACGCCAAGACGGGCGTTGTTCATCATGGTGAACATCGCGGCCATGCCGCCGTGCGGTTTGCCCACAAGCCAGCCCTTCGCGCCCTCGAAGGCCATGACCGCCGTGGGCGAGCCGTGCAGGCCCATCTTGTGTTCAAGGCTGACCACACGCAGCGAATTGCGCTCGCCGGGGTTGCCCTCGGCATCGGGGATCAGCTTGGGCACCATGAAAAGGCTGATGCCTTTGGTGCCGGCCACGCCATCGGGCAAGCGGGCGAGCACGAGGTGGCAGGTATTGGCAATGAAATCATTGTCGGCCCAGCTGATGAAAATCTTCTGGCCGGTGATGGCATAGGTGCCGTCATCCAAGGGTTCGGCCTTGGTCCGAAGCGCACCCACGTCCGAACCGGCCTGCGGCTCGGTCAGGTTCATCGTGCCGTGCCATTCGCCACCGATGAGCTTGGGCAAATAGAGCGCCTTGAGCTCGTCGCTGGCGTGGTGCTCGAGCGCCTCGATCTGGCCCTGGCTCATCAGGGGATTGAGCTGCAGCGAAAGGCAGGCGCCCGACATCATGTCGTTGACTGCGGTGGCGAGCGTTTGGGGCAGGCCCATGCCGCCATGTTCGGGATCGGCGGCCATGCCAACCCAGCCACCTTCAGCGATAGCGCGATAGCCTTCGGCAAAGCCCGGCGAAGTGCGGACAATTCCGTTCTCAAGAACGGCGGGATGCAAGTCGCCTGCACGGTTCAGCGGGGCAAGGATATCATCGCACATCCGGCCAGCCTCGGTCAGGATCGCCTCGGTCACGTCTGGCGAGGTTTCCGCAAAACGGTCGGTGCCACTGAGGCTTGCGAAATCGACGATCTTGTCGAGAACAAAGGTGATATCGGCAACGGGCGAACGGTAGGGCATGGCTCACTCTTCCTGGCGCGGCTTGGAAAAACCTGGCGGTGTCTGTATGTCGGCGAATTGACGGCAAGGTAACGTTCTGCCTCCTGCCAGCAACAGAAACGCAGCGTCATGACTTTGACTGAGACCCAAGTTCTGAAAGCCGATACAGCCGGGCTTGATCGCGCAGGTGCGTTGCTTGCAGCGGGTCGGCTCGTCGCTTTTCCGACCGAAACGGTCTATGGTCTTGGCGCGGATGCGCGCGACGATCTGGCGGTCGCAAGGATCTATGAGGCCAAGGGCCGTCCGAGCTTCAACCCGCTCATCGTCCACCTTCCTGACCTCGAGGCCGCTCGCAAGCTTTGTGAATTTACGCCCGAGGCCGAACGCCTTGCGGATGCCTTTTGGCCAGGCGCACTCACCCTGGTATTGCCGCTGAAGAAGGGGGCTGGCGTTTCGTGGCTCGTGACAGCGGGGCTCGATACCTTGGCGATCCGTGTGCCTGATCACCCGGTGGCGCAGGGGCTTTTGCGCGCATTTGGGGGGCCGGTCGCGGCGCCATCCGCCAACCCTTCTGGCCGGATTAGCCCCACATTGGCGGCCCACGTCTTGGCGGGCCTTGAGGGCCGGATCGAGGCGGTGGTTGATGGAGGCGCCTGCGGGGTCGGCCTGGAATCGACGATCATTGGCTGCCTTCCCGAGCCGACACTGCTGCGGGCCGGTGGCCTGCCAAGCGAAGCGATCGAGGCCTGCCTAGGCTATCCACTCCTGCAGTCGGTCAAGGCGACTGACAACCCCGTGGCCCCCGGCCAGCTCGAGTCGCACTACGCTCCGAAGGGCCGGGTTCGGCTCAATGCCGAGATCGTCGAGCCGGGCGAGATTCTATTGGGCTTTGG
>JALRLK010000200.1 GCA_023254495.1 Marivivens sp.
GTTTCCCTGGGGGTCCAGATCAACCAGAAGAACCCGCCGCCCGGATTCAGCCAACGTCGCAGCAAGATTGACGGCCGTGGTGGTTTTTCCAACGCCGCCCTTTTGGTTTGCAATAGCGAGAATCGTTGGGTCGCTGGTGCGGCTTACGTCATACACGGTTGATGTCCTTGATCGCTAGAATGCACGCGTCTGCGTCCGTCATACTCGCGTGTTTCTCGATATTAAACAACCAGTTGGTTCTCGCGTCGGCGATTTCCTGTTCGGCTGTTTTTCCTTTTGGAAATATGGCCGTCCCGCCTGGTCTGAGGTGGAGTTCTGCAAACTCGAGCAGCTGATCAAGCGGCGCAAGAGCCCGGGCAGACAATACATCCGCGGCCATTGGCCCAACCACATCGATCCGTTTTGCGAATACCTCGCCCTCGAGGTCAAGCTCGCGGAGCGCGGTTCGAAGGAAGGCGGCCTTTCTTTGGTCGCTCTCGATCATCGCAATTCTGGCATCTGGCGCGAATTGAGCGGCAAGCGCTGCCACAACGACACCGGGAAGCCCGCCACCGCTGCCGATATCCAGCCAGAGGGAAAAGTCTTTGGGCGCAAGGTCGTAAATTTGAATGGAATCAAGGATATGGCGATCCCAGATGTCTTGAGCCGACCCCTTCGAGATAAGGTTAATCTTCTGCGTCCATTTTTGGATCAGGTCCGCAAAGGCGAGAAGGCGGTTCTCTGTTTCACGTGAAACATTCCTCTCCGCCAAGAAAGGATCCAGCGCCAGTGTCATGCGCTCCGTGCCTTTTCGAAACGGCGTATACGGGCAAGCAACAGCATGATCGCGGCCGGTGTTATACCTTCCACCCGGGCGGCCTGCGCTATTGTCGTCGGGCGAATTCGTTCGAGTTTGGAGGAAAGTTCGTTCGAGAGTCCCTCGATCTCGTTGAAATTCAAGCTTGGCGGAATCACAATCAACTCGTCGCGCTGCATCGTGGCAATATCGCGATCCTGACGGACAACATAATTGGCGTAGAGCGCATCTCGTTTGATCTGTTCCTGAATCCGGTGATCCAGTCCCCGAGATTCCGGAGCAATTTCATAAAGTTGCGGGAAATCAAAGTCGGCCAGCTGCATTGCCTCCAGGGCGGTCCGGTTTTGGCCGTCCGGATTCAGGTTGGCGCCGGTGCTGGCAATTTGGCGCGCGGTCAGTGTTATCTGGCCCAGTCTTTCTTTCGCGGCGCTGATTGCTCTCATCTTCTCGGAAAACGCCTGCCAGCGGCACTCGTGAACCAAACCAAACCCGCGCCCAAGCTGGGTCAACCTTTGGTCTGCATTGTCCGCCCGCAAAGACAGGCGGAACTCGGCCCGCGAGGTAAACATCCGGTATGGCTCTGAAACGCCGCGGGTAACGAGATCGTCGATCATCACGCCGATGTACGAATTAGTCCGGCTGAAGGCCGCAGGCTCCTTGCCTGTCGCAAGCCGGGCCGCATTGAGGCCAGCGACAAGCCCCTGCGCTGCGGCCTCTTCGTAGCCGGTGGTTCCGTTGATCTGCCCCGCCAGATAAAGCCCCGGAACGTCCCGCAAAGCGAGGTTCTGGGTCAGGGCGCGTGGATCGACATAGTCGTATTCAATCGCATAGCCCGGTTGAAGAATATCAACCTTTTCAAGGCCCCTGATCGACCGGACATAGGCCTCTTGAACGTCGATCGGCAGAGAAGTCGATATCCCGTTGGGATAGATGGTGTGATCGTCAAGCCCCTCGGGCTCGAGGAAAACCTGATGCGAAGACTTGTCGCCAAATCGGACGATTTTGTCCTCAATCGACGGACAGTATCGAGGCCCAACCCCCTCGATATGCCCCCCATACATGGCTGAACGACTCAGGTTCTCTCGGATAATGTCGTGCGTCGCTTCATTGGTGTGCGTTATGCCGCAAGAAATCTGCCGTGCGGTTGGTTGGCTCGACAAAAACGAAAACATTGTCGGGTCGTCATCTCCGGGCTGCGTTTCCAGATCCGACCAATCGATCGTGCGGCCATCAAGTCGCGGCGGCGTCCCGGTTTTCAGGCGCCCAAGCGGCAGGCCAAAGCCATCCAGCCGCTCAGCCATCTTTACAGAAGGCTTATCTCCGATGCGCCCACCCGGACGGGAAACATCGCCAATATGGATAATTCCGCGCAGAAACGTCCCCGTCGTCAGAACCACCGCGCCAGCCGCAATTTCCGAACCATCCGCGAGGACCAGACCGACGACCCACTCACCTTCCATCAAAAGGTCTGTGGCCTCGCCCTCTATAACAGAGAGGTTCTCTGTCTTTTCTGTCAGGGCAAGCATCTCTCGGCGATATATCGCTCGGTCCGCCTGAGCCCTCGGCCCCTGAACAGCTGGCCCCTTCTTACGATTTAAAAGGCGAAACTGGATGCCGGCGAGGTCGGCAACCCGCCCCATAACGCCATCAAGAGCGTCAATCTCGCGGACCAGATGGCCCTTGCCAAGCCCGCCAATCGCGGGATTGCACGACATGACACCAATGCCTTCCCGCTTGAGGGTTACAAGGCAGGTCCGCGCACCCGTCCGGGCAGACGCATGGGCCGCCTCGGTGCCGGCATGGCCACCCCCAACAACGACGACATCGAAATCGCGATGTTTCACGTGAAACACTCCTTACTTCCCGATACAGAAACTCGAGAAGATTTCATCCAGCAGGTCTTCCACATCTACCCGCCCCACCAGCATGTCAACGGCCCTGATGGCGCTTCGAAGCTCTTCGGCCACAAGGTCGGGCATCTCGGTACCGCCCCGAATCTGCGCCTCGCTAGCCTCAAGATAGCCAAGGCTACGCAAAAGCGCATCCCGGTGCCTTTCTCGCATGGCAACCCCGACCGACTGAGTCCGCTCTAGCAAGCGATCCTGAACAAGCGCGACAAGGCGATCAATCCCTTCGCCAGTCTTGCTGGAAACCCCAAGCCCGTCCCGCGGAAAGGCGTCGATCTTGGCGGCGACAACTATGTCTCCAGACGCCAGATCTAGGTCAGGACTTTCGCCTGGCAACAACATATAGATTCGAAGATCCGCTGCCGCGGCTCGATACCGTGCTCTCTCGATCCCGATTCCTTCAACATGATCTTCGGTTTCCCGAAGGCCGGCCGTATCCAAAAGGGTCACGGGGAGCCCCCCCAGATCCATTCGAACCTCGATCACATCCCGCGTCGTCCCCGCATATTCCGAGGTAATCGCCGCCTCCCGACCGGCAAGCCGATTCAGTAAAGTCGACTTGCCAACATTCGGCGCCCCGACAATCGCAACCTCAAAGCCATCTCGGATGCGCTCGGCGATTTTCACGCCATCGGCCTCGCGCCGCATTTCCGCACCAACTCGCCCCAGAATCTCGTTCACCTCGGGATAGACATCGACAGGCACGTCCTCGTCCGCGAAATCAATCGTCGCCTCGACAAGCGCCGCCGCCCGGATAAGGCCGGTCCTCCAGCGCTCTGCCTTCTCGCCCAAATCGCCCGAAAGCACTCGGATGGCCTGACGCCGCTGTGCCTCGGTCTCGGCATCAATCAGATCGGCCAGACCCTCAACCTGTGCCAGGTCAAGCCGTCCGTTCTCCATGGCCCTGCGGGTGAACTCTCCAGCCTCCGCGTGGCGCAGTCCGGGTTGGGCAGAAAGCTCAGCCAACACGCTTTTCTGAACCGCCGGGCTCCCGTGGAGATGCAGCTCAACCACGTCTTCGCCAGTAAAGCTGTGTCCTCTGCCAAACCCGAGCACCAACGCCTCGTCAAGAACAGCCCCGTCGCCGCTCCGAAGCCTGCGCAACACACGCCCATCCAACGGCACGGGGCCACAAAGCGCGCCCGCCGCAGCAAAGGCGTGCGGCCCGGAAATCCGGATGATCGCAACGCCCGCTTTGCCCGCCGCCGTTGCCAGGGCGAATATCGTGTCCATCGTCATAGGCCGTTGAAAAGGCTGCGTTTAGGTATTCATCGAGTCGAAGAAATCAGAATTCGTCTTCGTCTGCTTGAGCTTGGAAATCAGGAATTCGATGGCATCGGTTGTGCCCATCGGATTGAGGATCCGGCGCAGGACAAAGGTCTTCTGCAGATCGACCTTATCCACCAGAAGGTCTTCTTTCCGGGTGCCCGACTTGAGGATGTCCATCGCCGGGAACACGCGCTTGTCGGCCACCTTGCGGTCAAGAACGATCTCCGAGTTACCGGTGCCTTTGAATTCCTCAAAGATCACCTCGTCCATCCGGCTACCGGTATCAATCAGCGCCGTGGCGATGATGGTAAGCGAACCGCCCTCTTCGATGTTCCGCGCCGCACCAAAGAACCGCTTGGGGCGCTGCAAGGCGTTGGCATCAACACCACCGGTCAGAACCTTGCCCGACGACGGCACAGTCGTGTTGTAGGAAATATGTATGTTGAAGGGGATATTCAGGGTTTTCTGGATATTGAAATAGATGGCGGCCTTATTGTTCACGGAAATATCGGCATGAAGACGAAGATTGAAGCGAAAGAGCGCATTATTATTTGG
>JALRLK010000003.1 GCA_023254495.1 Marivivens sp.
AGCCCTCAAGCTGGCTCACCATCGAGGCCACGTTGCGGCTTTGGTCGTTCGAGGTGCCGACATCGACGGCGATCTTGAGATTTTCAGGCCAGCTTGCCTCGGCAGCGGCTACGGTGTCGCGGATCTGGGCGGCGGTGTCGATCAGGTTAAAGCCGCGCTTCTTGACCACCTGTAGCGCGACGGTGTTGGTGCCGTTGTAGCGGGCGGTCGAGGTCTTTTCCTCGAACGTCAGCCGGATCGTAGCGAGATCGCCAAGGGTCACCACGCGGTCGCCGTTGGTCTTGATCGGCAGGGAGTAGACGTCTTGCGCCTCATCGAACGAGGAGGGGATCTTGACCGCGAAGGTGCCTTGCGCGGTGTCGATCTCGCCCGCGGCGATCAGAAGGTTGTTCTGGCTGACCACATTGATCAGCTCACCGGCGGTCACGTTGTAGGCCTCAAGGCGCAGGGGATCGATTTCCACCAGAAGCATCTCGTCGCGCTGGCCGGTGAGTTGCGCGTTGAGAACGGAGTCGAGGCTTTCGATCTTGTCCTGAAGCTCTTTGGCGACGCGGATCAATGTGCGCTCGGGCACTTGGCCGGTCAGGTTGACGACGATGACAGGGAATTCCGAGAAGTTGATCTCGTTGATCGAATACTTGTCGGCGCCTTGGGGAAACTGTGCCTCGGCGGTGTTCATTGCATCGCGCACATCGGCCATGACGCGGGTTTTGTCCCAGCCATAGTCGAACAGAAGGCTGACGCCGGCATAGCCTTCGGAGGCGGTGCCCGACATGGTGTCGAGGCCGTCAAGGGTGGAAAGCTGGGTTTCCATCGGTTTGACTAGCAGTTTCTCAGCATCCGCCGCGGAAATGCCGGGGAATGGGACCGAAACGAAAAGGGCGGGGATCTCGATATCCGGCTCGCCTTCTTTCGGAAGGCCGACATATGCATATCCCCCTGCCAGAAGCGAGAGGAAGATGAAAGCCAGAACCATTCTGGCCCGTGAAGCTGCCCAGTCGACGACGCCGTTCATCCGTTTGCCTCGCGGAATGTCGGGTCGACGGTCACGCCATCAACCACATATTCTTGCCCAACCGTAATGACATCGACCGCATCTTCGAGGCCCGAAAGCCAAACGCCGTCGATCGTATCGCGCAGGATGTCGACCGGCGCGAAGGCAACGACATTGCCTTCGGTCAGCAGGCGGACACCGATCCGGCCATCATCATCGAGTGTCAGTGCCGATTGCGGCAAGAGGTGTGCAGGCCGCCCGTCGGCTGCGACCATGATCTCGACAGTCTGGCCATCACGGATCGCAAGATCGGTATTCGGCACCTCGACCTCGACACGGAAGGTGCGTGTCATCGGATCGGAGGAGCGGGAAATGAAGCTCACGGTGCCGGTGATGGTCTCACCCGAGGCAAGGCTGGCGCCGGCGCGGGCGCCTTCTTCGATCTTGGCCACGTCAATCTCGGGGACAAAGCCCACGAGCTTGATGGGGTCGAGCTGGATCACCGTCGCGCAGGCGCCACCCGGCTGAAGGAGCGCTCCGATCTCGGCGGCATCGGTTTCCAAAAGACCGGCAAACGGCGCGGTGATACGGAGTTTGGACAGTTCGCGCTCGGCCGAGGCCACGGCGGCTTCGGCGCCGGCAATCGCGGCGCGGACGCTTTCAACCGCAGAGGCCGCCGATTGCAGACCTGCTTCGGCGCCGACCACACCGGCGCGGGCACCATTCACCGCGGCCTGTGCGGAGGTCACGCCAGCGCGGGCGGATTCGAGCGTTGCTTCGGCATTGGCGACGCGGGTATCGGAGGCAAAGCCCCCTTCGGATAGCTTGGTCGCGGCATTCTGGTTGAGCTCGGCTTCGTTAAGGCGGGCGGTCGCCTCGATCAGCCGCGCTTCGGCTTCGGCCACGCGCGAATTCGCCTCTGCGAGCCGGGCTTCAGCCTCGGGGCCCCGCGCTTCCGCTTCGGGCATCCGGGAAATCGCCTCGGCCAAGCGGGCGCGGGCTTCGTCGAGCCCTGCCTGACGAGTGCCGGGATCGAGTTCGCACAGAAGATCACCGATGGCGACAGACGCGCCCTTGCGGAGCGGTTCAGAAATCACGAGGCCAGAAGTTTCGGCCCGCACATCGACCTGACGGGCAGCCTCGGTCTCTCCACGAAGGATCACGGCGTTGTCCAAGACCCGAGCCTCGGAGCGGGTCACGACCACCTTGATGAGAGGTGCGTTGGGGTCTTGGGTCTGGGCAGACATGGAAATCTCAGTGCTTTCGCTGCCTGAGGCGACGCCTGCGAATTCGAGGAGCCTGTCCCGGTCGACCACCAGAAAATACAAAAACACACTCACCAAAACCGCGGTGAACACGGGCGCATATTTCATACCGTTCCTCTTGCGGTGCAATCTTGTCTGTCGAGTTAGTTACTCTGACTCCAAAGGCAAGCCATTCTTAGGACAATACGAGGGCCATTTCATCTCAGATCAGAAAATTCTGCCAGAAATCATGAATGACGTGCAGGTCTTGGCAATTGCGCGGGCTTCGCGATATGACGAGGCAACACGAAGTCACAGGATCTCGGAGGACAGGGCGTGAGCAATCCGGAAAGCTTTATCGACGAGGTGAGCGAAGAGGTCCGCCGTGACCAGCTTTTCGCGATGATGAAGCGCTATGGCTGGATCGCGATCCTCTTGGTGATCCTGCTGGTTGGCGGTGCGGCTTGGACCGAGTACAGCCGCGCCAAAGCGACGGCCGCCGCGCAAGAGGCCGGCGACAGTATCCTTGCCGCTCTGGAATTTGACGACAGCACAGAGCGCAGCGAAGCGCTTGCCGCGCTTCCGGCGTCGGTGATCACGGCTCTTATGACCTCGTCCGAATTGCAGATTGCCGGTGATCTTGAGGGCTCTGCCGAGGCGCTCGACAGTCTGGCTGCGGATATGTCGGTCGCCCAGATCTATCGCGATATTGCGGCCTTCAAAGCGATCCTTCTGCGTCACGACGGGATGAACCCGCAAGACCGCAAAATCGCCCTTGCCCCTCTGGCGGCACCAGGTGGCGCGCTTCGTCTGCTTGCCTTGGAACAGACGGCACTGACAGATATCGAGCTTGGCGAAATTGATGCGGCTTTGGCCGGGCTGACGATGATCCTGGAGGATGCCGGTGTCACGCGGGGCTTGCGTGATCGCGCTTCTAGCCTGATTGTGGCTTTGGGGGGCAAGGTTCCGTCGGTTGTGTCGGGCAACGTCCTCGCTGGCCAATAACTCAAGAAAGGGGCGCAGCGTGAGAGCAGGGGGCATCATCGGAGCGGCGCTGGGCTTGGCCCTTCTGGGTGCGTGTTCAGATAACGAAGACATCCTGCAAGGTCAGCGCCTCGACATCCGCGACGGCTTTGCCGGCGCCCCGAAGCTCGAAGTCAACCAAGCCCTGCCAATCCGTCTGGCGCCCGCCACGCTCAACACCGACTGGTCCCATCGCGGCGGCGGTCCGGCGCACCGGATCTCGCATCCTTCGGTTGGCGAGGCGCTGGCCCTCCAATTTTCGGTCGATATCGGCGAAGGCAACGACAAGGGTGCGCGGATCACCGCCGATCCGGTCGTGTCCGGTGGCGTGATTTACACCGTCGACGCCTATGCCCGCGTAAGCGCTGTCTCGACAACCGGCGCGGTCCTTTGGACACGCGATCTCGCTCCCCGCACCGATAACGCCAGCTCTGCCTCCGGCGGGAGCCTTGCCATCAGTGACGGACGGCTCTTCGTCGGCACCGGCTATGGCCGCCTCACCGCGCTTGACGCCGCCACCGGTAGCAAACTCTGGAGCCAGGATCTCGACGCCCCGGGCACCGCCGCGCCGACCGTAGCCGGCAAGCTCGTCTATATCGTCGCCCGCGACAGCCGCGCCTGGGCGTTCGACGTAGAAACCGGCCGCATCGCCTGGACCGCAGACGGCACCGCGCCGACGTCGTCCTTCGGCGGCGGCTCGGGCCCGGCCGTCGGCAACGAACTTGCGGTCTTTCCCTTCCCGTCGGGCGAAGTTGTTGCCGCCTTCCCGCGCGGCGGCCTGACCCGTTGGTCGACCGTCATCACCGGCCAGCGCCTCGGCCATGTGGCGGCGAGCGTGTCGGATATCTCGGCCGATCCGGTGATCGACGGCAACCGTGTCTATGTGGGCAACGTCTCGGGCCGCACCGTGGCGCTTGATCTGGCCACCGGCGAGCGGCTCTGGACCCTCAACGACGGCGCGACCAGCCCGGTCGTCCCGGCCGGCGGCTCGATCTTCCTTCTCAACGACCTCAACCAGCTGATCCGTGCCGATGCCGGCTCGGGCGCGGTGATCTGGCGCGTGGACCTGCCGCGGTTTGTCTCCGACAAGCCCAAGCGCCAGCGCGATATCCACGCTCTCTATGGCCCGATCCTGGCCGGTGGCCGCCTGATCGTCGCCTCTTCGGACGAGACATTGCGCGAGTTTGATCCGGTCTCCGGCGCGCTCCTGCGGACGAGTGATCTGCCCGGAGGCGCGACCTCGAACCCGATCGTGGCGGGCGGTGTCCTCTATATCGTCTCGACGAAAGGCCAACTGCTGGCTTTCCGTTGACGGCGGAATGGTGTATCGCGCCGTCTCTGACCTGACGGATTGCCCAAAATGACCTTTACCCTCGCCATAGTCGGACGCCCCAACGTGGGCAAATCGACGCTGTTCAACCGCCTCGTAGGCAAGAAGCTCGCGCTGGTGGACGATCAGCCCGGTGTCACCCGCGATCTGCGCGAGGGCGAGGCGCGGCTGGGCAACCTGCGCTTTACCGTGATCGACAGCGCGGGCCTCGAAGAGGCGACCGACGACAGCCTTCAGGGCCGGATGCGCCGCCTCACTGAACGCGCGGTCGAGATGGCCGATGTCTGCCTCTTTCTCGTCGATGCCCGCGTGGGCATCACCCCCTCCGATCAGGTCTTTGCCGAGATCCTTCGCAAGAAAAACGCCCATGTGATCCTCGCGGCCAACAAAGCCGAGGGCCGCGCCGGCGAGGCGGGCCTGCTCGAAGCCTACGGCCTCGGCCTTGGCGAGCCGCTGCGCCTTTCCGCCGAACATGGCGAGGGGATGGACGAGCTCTATCACGTCCTCCTGCCGCTCGCTGATCTCTTCGAGGAACGCGCCGCTGCCGATACTCCGGAAACGGATGTCGAGGTGGGCGAAGAGGATGAGGACGGCCCCCGCGTCCCGACCTACGACAAACCCCTGCAAATCTGCGTGGTCGGCCGCCCCAATGCGGGCAAATCCACGCTCATCAACAAGATCATCGGCGAAGAGCGCCTGCTGACCGGCCCCGAAGCCGGTATCACCCGCGACGCGATCTCGGTCCAGACCGACTGGGACGGCGTGCCGATGCGGATCTTCGACACGGCGGGGATGCGCAAGAAGGGCAAGATCCACGAAAAGCTCGAAAAGCTCTCGGTCTCCGATGGCCTGCGCGCCGTGAAGTTCGCCGAGGTCGTGGTGGTGCTCCTCGACGTCGAGATCCCCTTCGAACAGCAGGATCTGCGCATCGCCGACCTCGCCGAACGCGAGGGGCGGGCGGTCGTCGTCGCGGTCAACAAATGGGATCTCGAGGACGAGAAGCAGGAAAAGCTCAAAGACCTGCGGGAGAAATTCGAACGCCTCCTGCCGCAGCTGCGAGGCGCGCCGATGGTCACCGTCTCGGCTAAAACCGGCCGCGGCCTCGACCGCCTGCACGCCGCGATCCTCAAGGCCCACGACGTCTGGAACCGCCGCGTCAGTACCGCAGCCCTCAACCGCTGGCTCATCGGCATGTTAGAGCAACACCCGCCACCCGCGCCGCAAGGCCGCCGGATCAAGATGCGCTACATGACGCAGGTGAAAACCCGACCCCCCGCCTTTGTCGTGATGACCTCGCACCCCGATGCCGTGCCCGAAAGCTATTCCCGCTATCTCGTCAACGGCTTGCGGGCCGACTTTGACATGCCCGGCACGCCGATCCGCCTGACCTTGCGCGATCAGGGCGACAAGAACCCCTATAAAGACCGCAAGAAAAAGCGCCCCACCGCGCTCGACAAACACTTGGGCAAACCCGGCGGCAAACCCCGCCGCTAAAGCGGGGCTTCCCATTCTTTTGGCCTGAAATACTCCGGGGGGAGGCCCGAAGGGACGGGGGGCAGCGCCCCCCTGATCCGCTCTACGCGAGCACACCGTCCGCAGTGATGCGGCTCTTGCCGCCCAGATAGGCATGCAGCACCTGCGGCAGCTCGACCGAGCCATCCGCCTGCTGGCCATTCTCCAGAACCGCAATCAGCGTCCGGCCCACGGCAAGGCCCGAGCCATTCAGCGTATGGACAAACTCCGGCTTGCCGCCGGCGGCGGGCTTGAAACGGGCGTTCATCCGCCGCGCCTGATAATCGCCACAGGTCGAAACCGAGGAAATCTCGCGATAGGTGTTCTGCCCCGGCAGCCAGACCTCAAGGTCATGCGTCCGCCGCGCCCCCGCACCCATGTCGCCCGTGCACAAAACGACCGTGCGATAGGGCAGGCCCAGCTTCTCGAGAATCGCTTCGGCGCAATCCGTCATCCGCCGATGCTCGGCTTCCGACTGGTCGGGCGTGGTGATCGACACCATCTCGACCTTCTCGAACTGATGCTGACGCAGCATCCCCGCCGTATCGCGCCCCGCGCTGCCCGCTTCCGAACGGAAACACTGGGTGTGGGCGACGAAGCGGCGGGGCAGGGTGGCTTCCTCGACCGTCTCGCCATTGACCGTATTGGTCAGCGTCACCTCGGCGGTCGGGATCAGCCACCAGCCATTGGTGGTCTGATAGCTGTCCTCGCCAAATTTCGGCAGCTGGCCGGTGCCGAGCATCATCTCCGGCAGAACCAGCACCGGCGTGATCATCTCGGTCAGCCCGTGGTGATCCACATGGGTGTCGATCATGAACTGGGCAAGCGCCCGGTGCAGACGCGCGACCGCGCCGCCCAAAACGACGAAACGGCTCCCCGACAGTTTCGCGGCGGTCTCGAAATCCATGCCGCCCTGAACCGCCTTCAACTCATAGTGCTCGACCGGCTTGAAATTCATCTCGCGCGGCGTGCCCCATGTGCGGATCTGGACGTTGTCATTTTCATCCGCGCCGTTCGGCACATCGTCGTAAGGCAGATTGGGGATCGTAAGGAGAAGATCGGTCAGCTCCTGATCCTTGCCCTTGGCCGCCTCGGTCATCGCCGCGACCTCGGCCTTTTTCTCGGCCACAAGCGCGCGAAGCCGCTCGAACTCGGCCTCGTCACCCCGCCCTTTGGCGGCGCCCACTTCTTTGGAGGCCTTGTTCTGATCGGCCTGCGCGGTCTCAGCGGCGTGGATCATCGCCCGGCGCGCCTCGTCGATCGCCAGAATCTGCGACGACAGACCCGCAATCCCACGGCGCGAGAGCGCCGCGTCGAAAACGGCGGGGTTGTCGCGGATGGTGCGGATATCGTGCATGGGTCTGGCTCCTTGAGCTGGTATTTTCCTTCGTGGCCCCCATATGCCGCAAAGGCACGGGCCTGTGAACAGGGAAAAAGGGCAGGGCTTGTTGCCATTCTCGGATCGCAGGCTTAACGTGCCGCGACTTTCGCGGGGGGCTCCCCGCCAGACCTTTAACAGACAGGGGACGACCCATGCAGGGCATCCAATCCATCATCCCGTTGATCCTTGTGTTCGGCATCATGTATTTGCTTCTGATCCGTCCGCAGCAGAAGAAGCTGAAGGAGCATCAGCAGATGGTGGCGGCGCTGCGCCGTGGCGATCAGGTGGTCACGCAAGGCGGCCTCATCGGCAAGGTGACCAAGGTCAAGGACGACAACGAGATCGAGGTCGAGATTGCCTCGGGTGTTTCGGTCCGCGTTGTCCGTTCGTCGATCACGGCTGTGACCAGCAAGACCGAGCCGGCCAAGGCCTAAACCGCCCCTCTAGGACAGACCCAGATGCTCCACATCTCACCGTTCCGGCAGGTTCTTATTGTTCTGACCTGCATGGTCGGGCTGGCGCTGGCCGTGCCCAACCTTTTCTATGACCGGGTGGAGCATCACAACGATGCCGTCGCCTCGATCGACAACGGGCTTTCCAACGAGGCGCTTGAGGCGGATGCCGCGCTCTGGCCCTCGTTCCTGCCGTCTGGCCTTGTCAATCTGGGTCTCGATCTTCGGGGCGGGGCGCATCTTCTGGCCGAAGTGCAGGTCGCGGATGTCTATGCCGCGACGATGGAATCGATGTGGCCCGATGTGCGCGATGTTCTTGCGGCCAAGCGGGAGGATGTGGGATTTGTCACGCGGGAAGAGAGCGAGCCGGATGTTCTGAAGGTTCGCATTTCCAAACCCGAGGGCGCCGCGCAGGCGCTTGAACTGGTGCGCGGGCTTGCACGGCCCGTTGCGTCGATTACGGGGGCAGGGGCGTCCAACATCGTCGTATCTGCCGAGGGGCCGGTGCTGACGATCACGCTCAGCGAGGCCGAAAAGGCCGCGACCGACGAGCGGACGCTGCAGCAGGCGCTCGAGATCATCCGCCGCCGCATCGACGCCGCGGGCACCCGCGAGCCTTCGATCCAGCGTCAGGGCGCGGATCGCATCCTCATTCAGGTTCCGGGCGCGAAATCGGCTCAAGAGCTGAAGGGCTGGATCGGCGCGACCGCGCAACTGACGTTCCAGCCGGTGGTGAGCCGCACCAGCGACCCGGATGTGGTCGTCGCAGCAACCAGCGAGGTTCTTCCGTCGCTTGATGATCCGGGCGCCTACTATGTGCTTGAAAAGACGCCTGTCGTCACCGGCGAGGAGCTTGTGGACGCACAGCCGAGCTTTGACCAGAACGGCCGCCCGGCGGTGAACTTCCGGTTCAATCCGACCGGCGCACGCAAGTTTGGCGATTATACCGCCGAGAATATCGGAGCGCCGTTTGCCATCGTGCTTGACGACGAGGTGATCAGCGCGCCGACGATCCAGAGCCACATTCCGGGTGGGTCCGGCATCATCACCGGCAGCTTTACGGTCGAGGAATCGACCAACCTCGCGGTTCTTCTGCGCGCCGGCGCTTTGCCGGCGGAGCTGGTTTTCCTTGAAGAGCGGACCATCGGCCCCGAGCTTGGCCAAGACAGCATCGACGCAGGCCAGCTGGCCGCCCTTGTTGGCATGGCGGCGGTCGTGGTGTTCATGATCCTGAGCTACGGGCTATTCGGTCTTTTCGCCACGATCGCCCTTGGTATCAACGTGGGGCTCATCTTTGGTGCCCTGTCGCTCATTGGCGCGACACTTACGCTGCCGGGCATCGCCGGGATCGTGTTGACGATCGGTATGGCAGTAGACGCCAATGTGCTGGTCTATGAGCGGATCCGCGAGGAATTGAAAACCGCCAAGGGGCCGGCACGGGCCATCGAGCTTGGCTATGAGCGGGCGCTTTCGGCCATTCTGGATGCCAATATCACGACGCTGATCACGGCCGTGATCCTCTGGGTCGTTGGCTCTGGCCCTGTGCGCGGCTTTGCCACAACGCTTGGCCTTGGGATCCTCACGTCGGTCTTCACGGCGATCTTCGTGACCCGTTTGCTGATTGTCTGGTGGTTCCAGCGCCGCCGTCCGAAAACCATCGAGGTCTGAGACATGCGTTTGCGTCTGGTTCCCGACAATACCAACATCAATTTCTTCGGCTATGCGAAGGTGACCTTCGGCGGCTCGGTGGTCCTTCTGGTCGCCTCGCTCGTCGTCTACCTTTTCATGGGGCTGAACTTCGGCATCGACTTCAAGGGCGGCACGACGATCCGAACGGATTCAACGGCGGCTGTCGATGTTGCGGCCTATCGCGCGTCGGTCACGCCGCTGGGGCTTGGTGATGTGACGATCACAGAGGTATTTGATCCGACCTTTGCCGACGATCAGCACGTTGCGATGGTGCGCATTCAGGCCCAAGAGGGGCAGGAAAGCGTGACCAGCGAGACGATCGCCAAGATCGAAGCCGCTTTGCAGGCGGTTGATCCATCGATCACCTTCCCTTCGGTCGAGAGCGTGGGCCCGAAGGTTTCGGGCGAGCTTATCCAGAAGGCGGTTCTCGCGGTCACGGGCGCGATTGCGGCGATTGTCATCTATATCTGGCTTCGCTTCGAATGGCAGTTTGCGCTCGGCGCGGTTGTCGCCTTGGTGCATGACGTGGGCCTGACGATCGGTCTTTTCTCGCTTTTGCAGATCAAGTTCGATCTGGCGATCATCGCGGCACTTCTGACGATTGTCGGTTATTCGATCAACGACACGGTGGTGGTGTTTGACCGGGCGCGGGAGAACCTCATCAAATACAAGGTCATGCCGCTCATCGATGTTCTGAACCACTCGGCCAACGAGACCCTGAGCCGGACGCTCATGACCTCGGGCACGACGCTTATTGCGCTGATTGCGCTTTTGGTTCTGGGCGGCGATGTGATCCGCGGGTTTGTTTTTGCGATCACCTGGGGCATTATCGTCGGCACCTATTCGTCGATCTATATCGCCAAAAACGTCGTGCTGATGCTGGGTGTGAAGCGGGATTGGTCGAAAGAGAAGAAGCCCACGGGCAACCAGTTTATGGATATCGACGCCTGAAGGCTTTCTGGCGAAAGCCTTCCTCCGGCGGGAGTATTTGGGGCCAAAAGAAGGGGCGGCGATGCGCCTGAACGAAGTGGTCTATAGCGGGGCGGTGCCGGTCGAGGGCTATGGGCCGGGGTTTTTCCGGCTTGGCGGCGAGGTCTATGAGGGACCGATTCTGGTGATGCCTTCGGGGATTTCTGGCTGGGGCGGGGTTGGCGACCCTTCAGCGATCCTTGCCGCGGCCGATCAGATCGACGTCTTGTTCGTGGGCATGGGGGCGGAGATCGCGCCGTTGGATCCTGCCTTTCGGGCGGTTTTGGAAGAGGCGGGGATCGGGGTCGAGATCATGGCGAGCCCACCCGCTTGCAGGACCTACAATGTGCTTTTATCGGAAGGGCGGCGCGTCGGATTGGCGCTGTTGCCGGTCTGATGCTTTCCTCGCGGCTTTCCTTCAGGTAATCGGCCCTCATGGAGCTTCGTGTCACTGATCTCAAATGTCTGCGTGGCGGTATCTCTGTTCTGGAGGGGGTGAGCTTTGCTGTGCCGGCGGGGCAGGCGCTGATCCTGCGGGGGCCGAACGGGATCGGCAAGACGACGCTTTTGCGGACGCTTGCGGGCCTTCAACCAGCTGACGCGGGCGAGATTGCCTATCCGGCCGAAGAGGGCGCCTATGCGAGCCACGAGGACGGGATCAAGGCGGCGCTGAGCGTGCGCGAGAACCTTGCCTTTTGGGCGAGCGTTTATGGGCGGGCGATGGACGAGGCGGTGCTCGCGGCCTTTGATCTTGTGGATCTGGCCGAGCGGCCTGCGGCGACGCTTTCGTCGGGGCAGAAGCGGCGGCTGGGGCTGGCGCGGCTTGGGGTGATTGGGCGGAAGGTTCTGTTTCTTGATGAGCCGACGATTTCGCTCGACCGGTTCTCGGTCAAGCTTTTCGCGGATTTCCTGCGCGATCAGCATCTAGCGAAGGGCGGCATCGCCGTGATCGCCACGCATATCGATCTTGGACTCGAGGCGCCGGAGCTGGATCTTCAGCCCTTCCGCGCCGCGCCCGAGGCGACCGGCGGCAGCCACGAGGTCTTCCTGTGATCGCGCTTCTGATGCGGGATCTGCGCCTTGCGGTGCGGGCCGGTGGGGGCTTTGGTCTTGGGCTGGCGTTCTTTCTGATCGTTGTGGTGCTGGTGCCCTTCGGCGTTGGCCCCAACTCGGACCTTCTTGCCAAGATCGCGCCGGGGATCCTTTGGGTGGCCGCACTTTTAGCCGCGCTTCTGTCGCTCGACCGGATTTTCGCGCTCGACTATGAGGACGGCTCGCTGGCGCTTCTGGCGACCTCGCCCTTGCCGATGGAAGGGGCGGCGTTGGCCAAGGCAGTGGCGCATTGGTTGACCACGGGGCTGCCGCTCACGCTGGCGGCGCCGGCGCTGGGGGCGCTTTTGAACCTGCCGGGGCCGGCCTATTCGTTCTTGCTGATCTCGCTCTTGATCGGCACGCCGGCCCTATCGGTGATCGGTACCTTCGGCGCGGCGCTGACCATCGGTATCCGGCGCGGCGGGTTGCTCTTATCGCTTCTGGTGCTGCCGCTATATGTGCCGACGCTGATTTTCGGGGCCGAGGTTGTCCGGCGCGGGGCGGAAGGGCTTGCAACCGCCACGCCTTTGATCATGCTGGCGGGGATTACGGCGGGGGCCATTGCCCTTTTGCCATTCGCGGCGGCTGTCGCATTGCGGATCAACCTGCGTTAGACAGGGGCCGCGGAGAGGAAAGAAGATGTCGATCTGGGAATACGCAAACCCCAAGAAGTTTATGACCACAACGGCGCCGATCTTGCCGTGGGTCTTTGCTGTTGCCATCGCTTCGACGGTGGTCGGGCTTGTCTGGGGCTTCTTCTTCACGCCCGAGGCCGAGAATTTCGGTTCGACCGTCAAAATCATCTATCTGCATGTGCCTTCGGCCCTGATGGCGATCAACGCCTGGCTGATGATGCTGGTGGCCTCGCTCATCTGGCTGATCCGGCGGCACCATGTCTCGGCTCTGGCAGCCAAGGCGGCCGCGCCCGTGGGCATTGCCATGACGCTGATCGCCCTTATTACCGGCGCGATCTGGGGCCAGCCGACATGGGGGACATGGTGGGTCTGGGATCCACGTCTGACATCCTTCCTGATCCTCTTCCTGTTCTATCTCGGCTATGCCGCCCTCTGGGCTTCCATCGAAGATCCCGATACGGCCGCAGATTTGACCAGCGTTCTGTGCATGGTCGGATCGGTCTTTGCGCTTCTGAGCCGCTATGCGGTCAACTTCTGGAATCAGGGCTTGCACCAAGGTGCGTCCCTGTCGATGGACAAGGCGGAGAATGTCTCGAACGTCTATTACATCCCGCTTCTGATCAGCATGGGGGGCTTTGTGCTTCTCTTTCTCGCTCTGGTCATTCTCAGAACCCGCACTGAAATCCGCCAGCGCCGTATTGGCGCCTTGCAGGCCCGGGCACGGAGGTCGTGATGCCTGATCTTGGAAAATACGCCACCGAGGTTCTGAGCGCCTATGGCGTCAGCATCGTGATCCTTGTCGTCATCGTTTGGCAGAGCTTTACCCGGGCGCGGAAGGTGAAGGCGGAACTCGACCGGGTTGAAGGCGACAATGGCTAAGGTTTCACCGCTGGTGATCGTGCCGCCGCTGATCTTTGCGGCGATTGCAGGTTTGTTTCTTGGAGGTATGTTCCTCGGCCAAGGGCGCAACCTGCCTTCGACCCTTGTTGGCCGCGAGGCGCCAGCCGTGGCAGCCGACGGCCTTCCGGGGCTTGATCAGTTGACAGATGCAGACCTGCGCGATGGCGAGATCACGCTTCTGAACTATTGGGCGAGCTGGTGCCCGCCTTGCCGAGCCGAGCATCCAACTCTGAAAGCGCTGGCCGCAGAGGGTGAAGAGCGGGGCTTTCGTCTTGTGGGGATCAATTTCCGCGATACGGCCGATCAGGCGCTGGCCTACCTTTTGGAGGAAG
The DNA here is from genome assembly GCA_023254495.1 of Marivivens sp. Lineage (GTDB taxonomy): Bacteria > Pseudomonadota > Alphaproteobacteria > Rhodobacterales > Rhodobacteraceae > RFZI01. The sequence continues at coordinate 13,554 of JALRLK010000003.1, forward strand.
GCAACCCGTTCGAGAAATCGGGCTTTGATCCACGCGGGCGCACCTCGATTGATTGGGGTGTCTCGGCGCCGCCGGAGACCTTCATCATCGATGGCGATGGCACGGTATTGTTCCGCTTTGCCGGACCGCTGATCGGTTCGGACTATGAGCAGCGGTTCCGACCGGCCTTGGAAGAGGCGCTGGCTCAGGCCCGCGAGTAGCGCAACGACATACAGGAGAGGCCGCCATCGACGAGAGCGGCCTGCGATGTGTCGAGCGGAACCACCTTGAAGCCGGATTTGGCAAGTTTCTCTGTGGTGCGGGGATAACCTGCCGAGACAAAGACCGTATCGTTGAAGCGGATCGCATTGGCGATGGCTTCTTCGCCCGGTTCGGTGGTGATCACGCGGTAATCCTCGAAACAGCCGGCCGCGGCGAGCGCAGGCGTGGCGAGGACAGTCTCGGGATCAAGCAGGCTCGATTCGGTCTTGAAGTGGAGGATCTCGGGCGGGGTTTGGACGATCCTGAGGCGGTAGCCGAGGCTTTCGACGATCGGGCGCAGGTCGTCGGCGCCTTGTTGGTTGGTGCGGGCCGAAAGGCCGATCATCACTTCATCGTCGGAGCAGAGGATATCGCCACCATCGACGAAGCCGGCTGTCACGAGGTCGATCACACCGTCACAGTTGGCCGAGAGCGCATCGCGCAGTGCCGCCGCTTCGCCAAGGCGCGAGGGCGCGCCGGGCCGAAGGACAATGGCCCGACCTTTCAGGACGAGAGCGGGATCTTCGATGAATACCGAGTCGGGAAAAGCCTCGAGGGCGGGTAGGACCGTAACGCTCGCGCCCGTTGCCCGCAGAGCAGCGACATAGGCTGCGTGTTCGGCGGCGAAGGTGTCGGGGTTTGGGTCGCCATGATCCGAGGCGCGCAGCCCATCAGTCACGGATCGCGCGGGGGCGCGGCAAAGGGCGTGGGTGAAGGTGATGCTGTGGCCGGACATGAAGGCGCTCCAATTAGGGACTGAACGTCAGGATGACCGAAATGGGGGGCGTGACAAGGGGCTTTGCCTGATATTGCGCGGCAACATCGGGCCGATGGGGCTTGATAGACGTTCGACCTTCATCATAGCTAGGAGGCACGATTGCTGCGAAGCTCACTGCGGCAAATGGGGGACAATACGATGAAAGCTAACCTGCATCCGGTATGGGCCGGTTTGCTCGCGGCAATGGCGACGGTTGGTACGCTGCCCGCGCAGGCTTTGGAGTTTGGCGCGTGGCAGGTCAACCTTGCCGACATCGCCCACTATTCCGAGCCGGGTGTCTTTGTTGAAACACCCGCGGTGTGCACGGCGATCTGGGTCGGGCAAAACAACTACCTTTTGGTCGCGCTGCTTCCGGGCGGCAAGAGGCTTGTGCAGGCCTCCGATCAGGATTGGAATTTCAAGGCAGCCCGTGGGGCCGGTTCCCTTGCCATAGGTGGCTATTACCTTGTCTTTGAGGATGCGATCTATGGCCGGCAGTTCGCAGATCATGTTGCGTCTGGGGCTGAGGGCGATGTGTCGGGTTTTGAGACGCTCGCTGAGACACTGGAAACGATGGCCGAGGCGCCAACCTCGGTTCAGTTTCTAGACGGGTCCGGACGCGTTCTCTTTGATGCGCCATTTGCAGGCTTTCTCGAGGCGATCGACAGCCTTCTCGATTGCCGCCGCGTCGTCTACGGCGAATGAAAAAGGCGCCCGCGTTGCCGCGAGCGCCCCTTTTCTAGATTTCCGACCAATCAGGCCTTGGCGAGGTTGCGCAGCACGAAGTGCAGCACGCCGCCGTTCTCGATGTATTCGATCTCGGGCGCGGTATCGATCCGGCATTTGAGGCTGATCGTCACCTTGCGGCCATCGCCATAGGTGATGTGGCAGGGCACGGTGTCGAGCGGTTTGACGGTATCAAGGCCTTCGATGCTCACCGTCTCGTCACCGGTGAGGCCCAAAGATTTGCGGGTCTGGCCGCCGGTGAACTCGAAGGGGATGACGCCCATGCCAACGAGGTTCGAGCGGTGGATACGCTCGAAGGTTTCGGCGATCACCGCCTTGACGCCGAGAAGGGCGGTGCCCTTGGCGGCCCAGTCGCGGCTCGAGCCTGCGCCATATTCGATGCCGGCGAAGATCACCAGCGGCGTGCCTGCATCCTGATAGGCCATAGCGGCGTCATAGATCGAGGTCTGCGCGCCATCGGGGCCCTTGGTATAGCCGCCTTCGACGCCATCGAGCATCTCGTTCTTGATGCGGATATTGGCGAAGGTGCCGCGCATCATAACTTCATGGTTGCCTCGGCGCGAGCCGTAGGAGTTGAACTCGCGCGGGGCGACCTGACGCTCGGTGAGGTATTTGCCGGCGGGCGTCGTATCTTTGAAGGAACCGGCGGGGCTGATGTGGTCGGTCGTGACCATATCGCCGAGGATCGCCAGAACCTTGGCGCCGTTGATGTTGGTGATCTGGCCCGGCTCTTTTGCCATGCCGCGGAAATAGGGCGGGTTCTGGATATAGGTCGAGGTTGCCGGCCAGTCGTAGGTCTCGCCTTCGCTGGTCTCGACGCCCTGCCACTTGGCATCGCCTTTGAACACATCGGCGTATTTCGACAGGAACGCCTCGCGCGTCACGGTGGCGTGGACGAGATCGGCGATTTCCTTGTTAGTGGGCCAGATATCCTTGAGGTAGACGGGCTGGCCGTCCTTGTCGGTGCCGAGGGGCTCGGTCGTGATGTCGATGTTCATGTCACCCGCCAGCGCATAGGCGACGACGAGCGGCGGCGAGGCGAGGTAGTTGGCGCGCACATCGGGGCTGATGCGGCCTTCGAAGTTGCGGTTGCCCGAGAGGACCGAGGTCGCCACCAGATCGCCCTCGGCAATGGCCTTGGAGATCTCGGGCTGGATCGGGCCCGAATTGCCGATGCAGGTGGTGCAGCCATAGCCCACGAGGTTGAAGCCGATGGCATCGAGGTGTTCCTGAAGGCCCGCGGCCTCGAGATATTCGGTGACAACCTGACTGCCGGGGGCGAGCGAGGTTTTGACCCAAGGCTTGCGCGTGAGGCCCAGCTCATGCGCCTTCTTGGCGACAAGGCCCGCGCCGATCAGGACGTAGGGGTTCGAGGTGTTGGTGCAGGAGGTGATCGAGGCGATCACGACCTTGCCCCACCTCTGGCGCGTGCCCTCGCCGAAGGTATTCACCGCCTGCTGGAGTGGGGCATTCTCGATACCCCGCTCACCGTCGTACCGGCACCGAGCCGATCCAGTTCGGCTCGCAAGCGCGAAGAGATGGGTTCGAAAGACGTCGCCATTATTCGTGTGGAGCAGCTGTATCCGTTCCCGCATAAAGCGTTTGCCGCTGAGGTCAAACGCTTCGCGAACGCAACGGAAATCGTGTGGTGTCAAGATGAACCTCAAAACCAAGGTGCTTGGTTCTTCGTTCAGCATTACATCCACGAGAATATGCGTGACGGACAACGTTTGGGTTATTCCGGACGGGCGGCATCAGCCTCGCCCGCTGTGGGATACGCACACCTGCACCAAGAGCAACAAAAGGCGCTTATCGAAGGCGCTTTTGGCAAGCTCAAGGGCTTCGTGCTCACAAAGTAAGCCCACTCGTATCACATAACGGATAACACACGCCGCGCTTTGCCCCCTTGCATGGGGCGGCGGCGAACCCAATATTTCAAGGAATCGAAAGATGGCAATCGTAGAAGTAAAGGTCCCCCAACTGTCTGAGTCAGTGGCAGAAGCGACCTTGATGACATGGAAGAAAAAGCCCGGCGAAATCGTGGCAATCGACGAGATTTTGATCGAGGTCGAAACCGACAAAGTGGTGTTGGAAGTACCAGCGCCGGCAGCCGGTGTGATGGCTGAATTGGTTGAAGGCGACGGCGCGACCGTTGCCTCAGAGCAGGTGATTGCGCGCATTGACACCGATGGTGCATCCACCGCTGCTGCACCAGCTGCGCAGGTCACCCCCGCACCTCAAGCGACTACTGCGGTATCAGCAGCGACTACGAGCGCGCCCGCTGCAAGCTCCAAAGCAGGCGTTGCATCGCCAGCAGCGGCGAAGCACATGGCCGACAACGGCATGGCTCCGGGCTCTGTCGCAGGCACTGGCAAAGATGGTCGCGTCACAAAAGGTGATGTGTTGGCCGCAGCGGCGGCTCCCAAGGCCGCTGTTACCAGCGCGGTGATACCAACCGGCGTGCCAAAGGCCGCACTGCCACAGGTGCAGACGGTCGCTCCAGACTTGGGTGATCGCCCTGAGCAGCGCGTACCCATGATCGTGCTGATCCTGGGCACCGGCCTCTATCTGCAATTTCGCCTCGGCTTCATGCCGATCCGCAAGATCGTCTACGGCTTCAAGATGATCGGCCAGAGTCGCAGCAAGGGTGATGCGAAAGACGGCGAGATCTCGCCCTTTGCGGCGCTCATGACCGCGCTGTCGGCTACCGTCGGCACTGGCAACATCGCCGGCGTGGCGGCCGCGATCTCGATCGGTGGCCCGGGCGCGCTGTTCTGGATGTGGATGACCGCCATGGTCGGCATGGCGACCAAGTACGCCGAAGTTGTGCTGGCCGTGAAATACCGCGAGGTCGACGACCACGGCGAACACGTTGGCGGCCCGATGTATGCGATCAAGAACGGCCTGGGCAAGAACTGGCGCTGGCTGGGTACCTCGTTCGCGGTCTTCGGTGGCCTGGCAGGCTTTGGCATCGGCAACATGGTGCAGTCCAACGGCATTGCCAGCGCGGTGCACAACGCCTTCGGCGTCGAGACCTGGATCACCGGCCTGGTGCTGGTCGTGCTGACCGGCGCCGTCGTGCTCGGCGGCATCAAGCGCATCGGCGCGGTGGCCGAGAAGCTGGTGCCCGCGATGTGCATCGGCTACATCCTGTGCGTGGCCGTGATCCTGGTCCTGTTTGCCGACCGCATCCCGGATGCCTTCGGCCTGATCTTCCACCACGCCTTCAACCCGGTCGCGGCCAGCGGCGGCTTCCTGGGTGCCGGTGTCATGCTGGCGATGCAAAAGGGCGTGGCCCGCGGCATCTTCTCCAACGAGGCCGGCCTCGGCACCGCCGGCATCGCCCAGGCTGCCGGTGCCACCCGTGACCCGGTGTTCTCCGGCCTGATCGGCATGATGGGTACCTTCATCGACACCATCATCGTCTGCACCATGACCGGCCTGGCCATCGTCGTCACCGGCGTCTGGGATTCGGGTCAGACCGGTGCCGTGCTGAGTGCTTCTGCCTTCGAGGCCGCCATGCCGGGCGTCGGCAAGTACCTGCTCGCCGTTTCGCTGGCGATCTTCGCCTTCACCACCATCCTGGGCTGGGCCTTCTATAGCGAGAAATGCTGGGAGTTCCTGTTCGGCACCGTGACCGAGAAGCCCTTCCGCCTGCTCTGGACCCTGGCCGTGTTCCCCGGCGCCGTGCTGAGCCTGGACTTCGCCTGGCTGGTGGCCGACACGCTCAACGCGCTGATGGCGATCCCGAACCTGATCTCGCTGCTGGTGCTCAGCCCGGTGATCGTGTCGCTCACGCGTGAATACTTCGCCAAGGAAAAGGCTGCCAATTCTGTCGGTGCCGTGAGTGCCAGCGCCAGCCGCAGCTGATTCCTGAATTCCCTCTGCCGGGAGCATCCTGTGCCTCCCGCTTCGCCAGCCAGTCGGACTCCCCGTCCGGGCGCTGGCGCTTTCATTCCTGTCCTCCAATAGCAAGAAAACCATGAAAACCAAGTCCGTACTCGAGCTCGCCGACATCAAGGCCATCGCCGCTGCAGCCGAGGCCGAAGCCATCCAGAACAACTGGGCCGTGACCATTGCCATCGTCGATGACGGCGGCCACCTGCTGTGGCTGCAGCGCCTCGATGGCGCACCGGCCATCTCGGCCCACATCGCGCCGGCCAAGGCGCACACTGCCGCGCTGGGCCGGCGCGAGTCCAAGGTCTACGAGGATGTCATCAACGGTGGCCGCACCTCTTTCCTGAGCGCGCCGGGCGTGCAAGGCATGCTCGAGGGTGGCGTGCCGATCATGAAGGACGGTCATTGCATCGGCGCGGTCGGCGTCAGCGGCGTCAAGTCGAACGAGGACGCGCAGATCGCGCGCGCCGGCATCGCGGCACTGGGCGTTTGAGGTCTCGATGAAAAAAAGGCCGGCGCGCTGTGCAGCGCGCCGGCCTTGACTATTTCCGAGCTAGTCTGCTGCGGCTTCAGGCGACCAGGAAACGTTCGGTCAGCTTGACCCAGTAGGCCGCGCCGATCGCGATGTTGCCGTCGTCGAAGTCGTAGTTCGGGTTGTGCACCATGCAGGCCCCATGGCCGCCGCTGGCTTCGTCGCCGTTGCCGATCAGCAGGTAGCTGCCCGGAACTTGCTCGAGCATGAAGGCGAAGTCCTCGCTGCCGGTCAGCGGCACGGTCTGCAGCTCGACATTCTCGGCGCCGACCAGCTCGAGCGCGACCTGGCGCGCGAAGTCGGTCTCGGCCGGGGTGTTGACCAGCACCGGATAGCCGCCCTGGAAATCGATGCTGGCCTTGATGCCGAAGCTCTGCGCCTGGCCCTCGACCACTTCGCGGATGCGCTGGTTCAGCAGCTGGCGCACGCCTCGGTCGAGCGAGCGCACGCT
>JALRLK010000062.1 GCA_023254495.1 Marivivens sp.
GACTGCCCTTGCCAACCACGCTCTCGGCAACCAGTTCACCGCCCATCGCGCGGGCAAACTCCCGCGCGATCTTCAGCCCAAGCCCACTGCCACCGAAGCGGCGAGCGGTCGACGAATCAGCCTGACTGAACTGGGTGAAAAGCCCCTGACCGACCGCCCCGGCCAGCACCTTCCGCCGGTGGATTTCGAAGCGGTCCGCGCCGAGCTGTCAAAGCAGCTCGAGGGTAAGTCTGTCGATGACGAAGACCTGAACGGCTATCTCATGTATCCCAAGGTCTTCCTCGATTACATGGGCCGCCACCGTATCTATGGCCCCGTCCGCACCCTGCCGACCCGCACCTTCTTCTACGGCATGGAACCGGGCGAAGAGATCTCGGCCGAGATCGACCCCGGCAAGATCCTCGAAATCCGCCTGCAGGCGGTGTCGGACATGAACGAGGATGGCGAGGTCAAGGTCTTCTTCGAACTCAATGGCCAGCCCCGCACCATCCGCGTGATGAACCGCGTCGCCGCCGCCAAATCCGCCGCACGGCCCAAGGCCGAGGCCGGCAACCCCAACCATATCGGTGCACCGATGCCGGGGGTCGTGGCGACCGTGGCGGTGCAGGCGGGCAAGCCGGTTAAGGCGGGTGACCTCCTTCTGACCATCGAAGCGATGAAGATGGAGACCGGCATCCACGCAGACCGCGATGCCGTAGTCAAGGGCGTCCATGTTCAAGCCGGAAGCCAGATCGACGCGAAGGATCTGCTTGTCGAGCTGGAATAGACGCCGACAGGCAGGGGCGGAAATTTCCTCTTCCCGAGCGAAATTTCCGCTTGCAGCCCACCGCGGCTTTGCATATCTCACGCCCACCGATCAGGGTGCGGGCGTAGCTCAGGGGTAGAGCATAACCTTGCCAAGGTTAGGGTCGTGAGTTCGAATCTCATCGCCCGCTCCAGATCGAAACTGCTTGGCGCGCGGGCGTAGCTCAGGGGTAGAGCATAACCTTGCCAAGGTTAGGGTCGTGAGTTCGAATCTCATCGCCCGCTCCATGCAGACAGAAGGGCAACCTCCGGGGCGCATTTTGTTTTTAAGTCTTAGACTATCTAGAACGCCTTGAACGTCAGCGTCGTCATCGACCGTTCGATCTGGGGCACATCGCCCAGCGCTTCGTTGATGAAATGACCCACGTCGGCGCCGTCGGGAATATAGATCTTCATCAAGAGATCCCACTCGCCGCTGGTCGAATACATCTCGGAATGGATTTCCTTGAGCGCGATGGCATCGGCCACCTGATAGGTGGTGCCAGGTTTGCAGCGGATCTGGACAAAGACGCAGGTCGTCATCGGGGGCCTCTTTCTTGCTCGGCCCAAACTGGCACGGCCCCGCCGCCCCTGCAATGTGCAATTCGGGCGACACTTGCCAGCCACACCTTGCCGCATTCGCCGCAAGAGGCTTGGCCCGCCCGCATTTGCGGCCTATAGCGGGGCGAAACCAAGAGGATCCGCCGATGCGCACCGCGAAAATCTCGCGCAAGACCGCCGAGACCGAGATCACCGTCGAGATCAACCTCGACGGCACGGGCAGCTATGACAACCAGACGGGCGTTGGCTTTTTCGACCATATGCTCGACCAACTCGCCCGCCACTCGCTCATTGACATGACGATCCGCGCCAAGGGCGATCTGCACATCGACGATCACCACACGGTCGAGGATACCGGCATCGCGATCGGCCAAGCGCTGACCAAGGCGCTTGGCGACAAGCGCGGCATCCGCCGCTATGGCGAATGCCACCTTGCGATGGACGATGCGCAGATACGATGCGCGCTCGATCTCTCGGGCCGGCCCTACCTCATCTGCAATCTCGATCTGCCTACCCCGAAAATCGGCACGTTCGACACCGAGCTTGTGCGCGAGTTCTTCCAGGCGCTCGCCACCCACGGGCAGATCACGCTCCACATCGACAGGCTGCACGGCTTCAACAGCCACCACATCGCAGAAGCCGCCTTCAAGGCCGTAGCCCGTGCGCTTCGCGCCGCGGTCGAGACCGATCCGCGCAAGGCCGACGCGATCCCTTCGACCAAGGGCGCGCTCTGATCCGATGCTGACCGCGCTCATCGACTACGATTCCGGCAACCTGCACTCGGCGCAGAAGGCCTTCGAACGCATGGCCCGCGAGATCGGGCATGGCACCATCGTCGTGACCTCCGAGCCTGACGTCGTGGCCCGGGCCGACCGGATCGTTCTGCCCGGCGATGGCGCATTCCCCGCCTGCCGCGAGGCGCTTTTCGCCTATGAGGGGCTCGGCGAGGCAATCATCGAGGCGGTCGAGGAAAAGGGCCGCCCCTTCCTTGGCATTTGCGTCGGAATGCAGATGCTCGCCACAGTGGGGCACGAATATCGCGAAACGCCCGGTTTCGGCTGGATCGGTGGCGAAATCTGCCGGATCGAGCCGTCAGAACCGTCGATGAAAGTCCCGCATGTGGGCTGGAATGATCTGGTGATCGACCATTCCCACCCCGTGCTCGATGGCCTCAAGACCGGCGACCACGCCTATTTCGTGCATTCATATCACATGGTGGTGAACGATCCGGCGGAACGGCTCGCGCATGTGGACTATGGCGGCGATATCACCGCCATAGTCGGGCGTGACAATATCGTCGGCACGCAGTTCCACCCCGAAAAAAGCCAGGCGACCGGCCTGCGGCTGATCGCCAATTTCCTTAACTGGAAGCCGTGAACGACAAACGGGCCCCTGCGGCGCAGAGGCCCGAAGCCGATTACTGCAGGCGCACCCAGGTCTGGCTCGAGCAGAGCAGGCCGCCAGCAATACAGCCGCGCATCTTCATCACGTCGCCTTCGATGGTGACCTTGCCGATATAGATCTTGTCGTTCGACGGCCGCCAGACGTTGCCCTTGTATTCGCCGCCACCCTGAGGGGCCATCTCGATCAAAAGCATCTTGCCGATGTTGGGCGACTGGTATTCGCCGTCTGCGTTGAATGTCCGCACGATCGTGCCGCAATAGGTATCGCCGCAGGGCACGACCTCGACAAAGGCGAAGGCGCCGTCGTCGGGCTCGGTCTGCCAGAAGCCTTCAATTGGATCAGCAAAGGCAGCACCGGCCATCACAAGGGTTGCAGCCGTGGCCGCGAGTAGTTTCTTCAGCATCTCATCCTCCCATGAGCTTTGCCACATCAGAACCGTTGCGCTGATTCCAATCAAGCCTCACGTTGGGTCAGCCGGCCGCGTTGCATTTCCTGCCCCCCCATGCAAAAGACCGCCTCGACCAAGACCTGCGAGGCCACCCATGATCCTCTATCCCGCCATCGACCTTAAAGACGGCAACGCCGTGCGCCTTGTCCACGGCGAGATGGGCAGCGCGACCGTGTTCAACGACGACCCGGCAGCGCAGGCCCGCGCTTTTGTCGAGGCGGGCTGCGAGTGGCTGCACCTTGTCGATTTGAACGGCGCCTTCGCGGGTGAGCCGGTTAATGCCGCCCCCGTCGAGGCGATCCTTGCCGCCTGCCCGGTTCCAGCGCAACTTGGCGGCGGTATCCGCGACATGGCCACCATCGAACGTTGGATCGACAAGGGCCTCGCCCGCGTGATCCTCGGCACCGTGGCGGTTGAAAACCCCGCACTTGTCCGCGAAGCCGCCCGCGCCTTCCCCGGCCATATGGCCGTCGGCATCGACGCCCGCGCCGGCAAGGTCGCCACCAAAGGCTGGGCCGAAGAGACGAATGTCGACGCCACCGACCTCGCCAAATCTTTCGAGGACGCGGGCGTTTCGGCGATCATCTATACCGACATCCTCCGCGATGGCGCGATGAAAGGCCCCAATATCGAGGCGACCGAGGCCTTGGCCCGCGCCGTCTCGATCCCCGTCACTGCCTCGGGTGGCGTCTCGTCGCTGGCCGATCTCATCGCTCTGCGGGATACCGGCGTCATTTCCGGTGCCATCTCGGGCCGCGCCCTCTATGATGGGGCGATCGACCTCGCAGCGGCGCTGAAAGCGCTGAAGGGCTAACCCATGCTCAAGACCCGCATCATCCCCTGCCTCGACGTGGCCGATGGCCGCGTGGTCAAGGGTGTCAACTTCGTCGATCTGATCGACGCGGGCGATCCGGTTGAGGCCGCTAAGGCGTATGACACGGCAGGCGCGGACGAGCTCTGTTTCCTCGACATCCACGCCACCCATGAAAACCGCGGCACGATGTTTGATCTCGTCACCCGCACCGCCGAGGCCTGCTTCATGCCCCTCACAGTGGGCGGCGGCGTGCGCACCCATCACGACGTGCGCAATCTCCTTCTTGCAGGCGCCGACAAGGTCTCGTTCAATTCCGCCGCCGTGGCCGATCCCAACGTCCTCACCGAAGCCGCCGAACGCTTCGGCTCGCAATGCATCGTCTGCGCCATCGACGCCAAGACGGTCGAACCCGGCCGCTGGGAGATCTTCACCCACGGCGGCCGCAAAGCCACCGGCATCGACGCCGTCGAGTTCGCCATTTCCGCCGCTGAAAAGGGCGCAGGCGAGATCCTGCTGACCTCGATGGACCGCGATGGCACCAAAGCGGGCTTCAACCTCCCGCTCACCCGCGCCATCGCCGATGCGGTCGATATCCCCGTCATCGCCTCGGGCGGTGTCGGCACGCTCGACCACCTCGTCGAAGGCGTGACAGAGGGCCATGCCTCGGCCGTTCTTGCCGCCTCGATTTTCCACTTCGGAACCTATACGATCGGCGAGGCCAAGGCCCACATGGCCGCCGCCGGCATACCGATGAGGCTCTGATGTCGCTCGAAAAACTCAGCCAGACCATCGCCGCCCGCAAAGGCGCCGACCCCTCCACCAGCTGGACCGCCAAGCTCCTCGCCGCCGGCCCCGAGAAATGCGCCGAGAAATTCGGCGAAGAGGCGGTCGAGGCGATCATCGAGGCAGTGAAAGGCGACAAGGCCCGCCTCACATCCGAGGCCGCTGACGCGCTCTACCACCTGCTCGTGATGTGCGCCGCCCGCGACGTGACGCTCGCCGATATCGAAGCCGAGCTTGCCCGCCGCAAGGCGCAATCCGGCCTCGCCGAAAAAGCCTCGCGCTCCTAGCTTCTTTTGGCCCCAAATACTCCGGGGTCCGGGGCAGAGCCCCGGCCTACGCTGCCATTCTAGGCACCCGATCACAGCTTCGAGCTAATGATCCCGGTGTTGAACCCGCCCATCCGCAGCTCACCAAAGAGCCGCTGATATTCGATCTTGGGGCAACGGTTCTCGACAACCTGCACGCCCCGCGCCTCGGCCATCGCCCGCCCCTCCGCGTTCTCGACACCGATCTGCATCCAGACCGCCTTGAGATTGGGCCACCTCTCAAGCGACTCTTCGACAATGGGGGGGACCGCCTCGGAGCGCCGGAAAATATCCACCATATCGACCTCGTCCGGTACGGACGCCAGATCGGGATAGACCGCCTCGCCAAAAAGCTCCTGACCAGCAAGCCCCGGATTGATCGGGATCACCCGATAGCCCTTGAGGCCAAGATAGCGGGCAACGAAATAGGACGGGCGCACGGGATTGGAGGATATCCCGACCACGGCCACGGTTTTCACATCATTCAGCAGGTTGCGCAGGAAAACGTCGGAATAGCTCATAGCCCTCGATAGCCTATCTGGATTTCACAAAAAAGCGCCCGGAGGGAGCCCGAGCGCAGGTTTGGAACGAGGGACAGAAGCAAACCCGCGGGTGTTCCGGCATCGCGAGGCTGACATAGAAGATAGGCCCCCCGCAAATATCCCCAAGCCCCTCTCAAACAATTGTGAACAGCCTATCACCAAGCCGCGATCAGCCGCGGGCGGCATAAAGCGCCACTGCAGCGGCATTCGAGACATTGAGCGAGCCGAAACCGCCCGCCGCGTCGATCCGCACCAGCGCATCGCAGGTGTCGCGGCTCTTGTCGCGCAGGCCCGGCCCCTCGGCCCCCATCACCAGCGCCACCGGACGGTCGCGCTTGCCCTCGAGCGCCTCCTCGATGCTCTGCTCCGCCTCCCCATCAAGGCCCAGCACGAGATAGCCGAGCTTCTTCAGCTCTTCCATCGCCTCCGCCAGATTGCGAATCCGCAAATAAGGCTGCCGCTCGAGCGCCCCGCTCGCGGTTTTCGCCAGCGCCCCGGTCTCGGGGGCCGAGTGGCGCTGCACGCCCACCACGGCCCGCGCCCCGAACACCTCGGCCGAGCGCAGAATCGCGCCCACGTTATGCGGATCGGTGACACGATCGAGCAGGACGATGCGCGGCGGCATCGGCCCCTCGCCCAGAGCCACATCGTCAAGACTGCCCCAATTGAGGGGTTTCACCTCAAGCGCCGCCCCCTGATGCACCGAATCCGCGCTGATGGGTGCCGCGAATTTGCGCGGATCGGAAATCTCGGGCTCCATTCCACTGGCCGCAATCGCATCCGCGAGCTTGGCCTCGGCGTTCTTCGTCACCACAAGCCTGAGCCGCTCGCGCCGCGGGTTTATCAGCGCATCGCGCACCGCATGGAGGCCAAAGAGCCAGACGGTCTCGGCCGCGGCCGCCCGCTTGGCCTGTTCCTTTTCGATGACCCACTTGGGCTTCTTCATGGCGCTCTCCTTCGGCTCTCCTCTCAATGGCTCTGCCACGGCCCCGAGGCAAGCGCGATCTGGCGCCGGAACCACGGGATTTTCCTGTTGACGCCCCCCGCCGCGCATCATATTCACCCCCTCGCAAACGGGCCCACGGGCCGGTTTCGGGCGACGAGCTGCAAGGTGCGGCAGCGGACTGTAACTCCGCCGGGGAGACCCATGCCTGGTTCGATTCCAGGGTCGCCCACCACTTCCCTTCCTTTCGGTGACGCGCTGCCCCAGAAATTTGGGATTGTGAACGGGCGTTTCGTGCCATCTTCTTCCTCAGACGATCGGGGAGGACAGGATGCTCGAAAAACGCCATTGGGTTCCGGCTGCAAGCGAGGCGCGGGTGATGGAGATCGCCGCTCAGGTGGCCAAAGCCTCGCCTGCCGAGACCGCCGCGCGGATCGAGGCGCTGGCGGCCGAGAACCGCGAGATCCACGAGCGGGAGTGTTTCAACCTCAACCCCGCCACCAACGTGATGAACCCCCGCGCCGAGGCACTTCTGGCCTCGGGCATCGGCTCACGCCCCTCGCTCGGCTATCCGGGCGACAAATACGAGATGGGGCTTGAGGCCATCGAAGAGATCGAGGTGATCTGCGCCGAACTTTGCGCCGAAGTTTTCGACGCGAAATACGCCGAGATCCGCGTGCCCTCGGGCGCCATCGCAAATCTCTACGGCTTCATGGCGATCTGCCAGCCGGGCGATACGATCATCGCCCCGCCTGCCCAGATCGGCGGCCATGTCACGCATCACGCCGCGGGCTGCGCGGGGCTTTATGGCCTCAAAACGCTCCAAGCGCCGGTCAATGAGGACGGCTACACCGTCGATATCGAGGGCCTTCGCACCCTCGCCCAGTCAGCGCGGCCCAAGATCATCACCATCGGCGCAAGCCTCAACCTTTTCGAGCATCCGGTGCGCGAGGTGCGGGCCATTGCCGACGAGGTGGGGGCGCTCGTCCTCTTCGACGCCGCGCACCAGTGCGGGATCATCGCGGGCAAGGCCTGGGCCAATCCGCTGACCGAAGGCGCGCATCTGATGACGATGAGCACCTACAAGAGCCTCGGTGGCCCAGCTGGCGGCCTCATCGTCACCAACGACGCCGAGATCGCCCGCCGGCTCGACGCCATCGCCTTCCCCGGCATGACCGCCAATTTCGATGCGGCCAAGAGCGCGGCGTTGGCGATGACCATGACCGACTGGCTGACCCACGGGCAGGCCTATGCCGAGGAGATGATCGCCACCTCCCGCGCCTTTGCCGCGGCCCTCGATCCGGCGGGCATTCCCGTCTACGGCAAGGAACAGGGCTTCACCCGCTCGCACCAGTTCGCGGTCGAGGCGGAGGCCTTCGGCGGCGGGCAAACTGCGTCGAAAAAACTCCGCAAGGCGGGCTTTCTCGCCTGCGGCATCGGCCTGCCCATCGCGCCGGTCGAGGGGGATCTCAACGGCCTACGGATCGGCACGCCCGAGCTTGTCCGCTGGGGCGTCACCCGCGAGAACGTGGGCGAGATTGCCGCTCTCGTGGCGCGGGCGCTGACGACGAACGACCCCGAAAGCCTTGTCGCCGAGACCCGCGCCCTGCGGGGCCGGTATCAGGAATTGCACTTCGTTAGCCGCTGAACGGCTTTTGCCCGAGGCAGACTGCCCCTGTAGTCGGCCAAAATATCGGGCAGGCCATGGCAGCGAAGACCAAAAAACCCAAACCTTTCAATATCCTCTGCATCGGGCAAGGGGGGGCATCTCCAGTATGAGGCGCTGATCCTTGCGGCCTCGTTGCGGGCCTCGTCGCCCGATTTCGCCGGACGCCTGATCGTGGCCCAGCCGCAGCCGGGGCCGCTCTGGCCCGACGATCCGCGTATGGATGGGGCGGTTAAAGACTATCTGGCAAGCCTCGGCGCCGAGGTTGTTCCGTTCGAAAGCCACCATTTCGGCGCGGCCTACCCCTATGGCAACAAGATCGAAGGGCTGGCCGCCCTGCCCTGCGGCGAGCCGTTTCTCTTCCTCGACACCGACACGCTCATCACCGGCGACCTGTCTGCCGTGCCTTTCGATTTCACCCGCCCCGCCGCCTCAATGCGGCGCGAGGGGACTTGACCGGTCGAAGATCTCTACTGGCCCGGTTATGCCGCCTCATGGAAATCGCTCTATGACCGCTTCGGCCTCGATTTCGACAGCACGCTCGACCTGAGCCAACCCGACGAATACTGGGGCCGCTATCTCTATTTCAACGCAGGCTGGTTTTTCGGCGCGGACCCACAGGCCTTTGGCAAACGGTTCCTCGACTACGCCCTGCAGATCCGGTCAAACCCGCCGGAAGAGATGGCGCTCCAGCCGCTCGACCCGTGGCTCGATCAGGTGGCGCTGCCGCTCGTCGTCCATTCCTTCGGCGGTGGGCGGCCGGGGCCGGAACTTGACGGGCTCGACGGCGACGTGACCTGCCCCTATCGCCTTCTGCCCTTTCTCTATGCGCGGGAAAGCGACCGTGTCGTTGAGGTGCTTGAGGCCGTGACCGCCTCCAACCCGATCAAGAAGCTCCTCAAAGCCTATGAACCCGCCAAGCGGATGATTTTCCAAGGCCGCGGCCACAAGGCGCGGGCGCTTTTCGACCAGAACGACCTGCCCCGCCGCGAGCAACAGATCCGCAACAAGCTGAAATCCGAGGGATTGGCTCAGATAGGACGGGTTCCCAGCCTCGGGCCAACTTCCGCGCCGCTTTCCCGCACCAAGGCCTCTGGGCCTAACGACATCCTTTTTTGCCTCTCGCCTCTTCTGGCCGTTGAGGGCCGGCTAGGTTTCGTTCTAGGCTCGCCCTGATCCATTTCTTCAGGGAGTTTCCAATGACCCAAGGCCCCACCTACGGCTTCGATACGCTTCAGATCCACGCAGGCGCCCGCCCCGACCCCGCGACCGGCGCGCGGCAGGTGCCGATCTATCAGACCACGGCCTATGTGTTCCGCGATGCCAATCATGCGGCCGCACTCTTCAACCTTCAGGAAGTGGGCTATATCTACTCCCGCCTCACGAACCCGACCGTGGCCGCTCTTCAGGAGCGTATCGCTACGCTCGAGGGCGGCGCGGGCGCTGTCTGCTGTTCCTCCGGTCACGCCGCGCAGATCATGGCGCTCTTCCCCTTGATGGGGCCGGGCCTCAATATCGTTGCCTCCTCGCGCCTCTATGGCGGCACGATCACCCAGTTCAGCCAGACCATCAAACGCTTCGGCTGGTCGGCCAAGTTCGTCGATTTCGACGATCTGGCGGCGGTCAAAGCCGCGATCGACGACAACACCCGCGCGGTGTTCTGCGAGTCGATCGCCAACCCCGGCGGCTATATCACCGACCTCGACGCCATCGCCAAAGTAGCCGATGCGGCGGGCATTCCGCTCATCGTCGATAACACCTCGGCCACGCCCTACCTCTGCCGCCCGATCGAACACGGCGCGACCCTCGTCGTCCATTCGACCACGAAATACCTCACCGGCAACGGTACGGTGACGGGGGGCTGCATCGTCGACTCGGGCAAGTTCAACTGGTCGGCCTCCGGCAAGTTCCCCTCGCTCAGCGCCCCCGAGCCCGCCTATCACGGCCTGCGTTTCCACGAGACCTTCGGCGCGCTCGCCTATACCTTCCACTCCATCGCCATCGGTCTGCGCGATCTGGGCATGACGATGAACCCGCAAGCCGCGCATTATACACTGATGGGCATCGAGACCCTCTCGCTGCGGATGGACAAGCATGTCGCCAACGCCAAGCGCGTGGCCGAGTGGCTCGAGAATGATCCGCGGGTGGATTATGTGACCTATGCGGGCCTCAAATCCTCGCCCTATAACAAGCGGGTGGGCAGCATCTGCCCGAAGGGCGCGGGCGCGCTGTTCACCTTCGCGGTGAAGGGCGGCTACAAGGCCTGCGTCAAGCTCGTCGATAGCCTTGAGATCTTTAGCCACGTCGCCAACCTTGGCGACGCGCGTTCGCTCATCATCCATTCGGCATCGACCACGCATCGGCAGCTGACGGTCGAACAGCAAAAGGCCGCGGGCGCGGCACCCGAGGTGGTGCGGGTGTCGATCGGTATCGAGGATGCCGACGACCTGATCGCCGATCTCGATCAGGCGCTGACCAAGGCCACCGCCTGATTGGCAAGACAGAAACGCCGGGGCTTTCCCCGGCGTTTTCCTATTCTAGTCAGCGATTTGGTAGACGAGGATCACGCTGGCCGAAAAGCTGATCTCGCCCGGAGCGACCGGTACCGGCGCGACATCGGCCCGCATATCCATCGCCATTGAGGCAACCTCCATGCGGTAGGAGGGGCTGCCCATCTCGGTCAGTTGCAGCAGAGGACCAAGGCCAACACCTTCGGCCTCGGCCAGAAATGCAGCCTTGCGCCGCGCTTCTGCCACTGCAAGACGTCGCGCTTCATCGAGCGCGCCGGTTTCGTCTTTCAGCCCGAAACTTATCCCGTCGATCCGGTTCGCCCCTGCCTCGACGGCGCCAGCCAGAACCTCGCCGACGATATTGATGTCCTGCAATCTCAAACGGACAGTCGTTTCGGCGGTGTAGCCAACGATGATCCGTTATCGATCTGCCCATTGGCGTTGTGCCCATAGCGCGGATTGAGGCGGATGGCATCGGTCTGGATATCGCTGGCCTCAATTTCTTGCGCCTTAACGAAATCGAGAATGGCCCGCATGGTGCGACCGGCACCATCGAGGGCGTCGCGGCTCGACTTTGCCTCGGCTGTCACGCCAAGAATCACGCGCGCCATATCGGGCGGCAGGGTCACTTCGCCTTCGGCACTGACCGAGATCGTGCGCGGGCTTTCTTGCGCCTGCGTGACAAAAGGCAGACCGGCCAGAACCAGAAAAATCAGAAAGTGGGCCAAGCGATTCATTGGAAACCTCTGTCGAATGAAAATCTGGGCGGAAGATGCTCCAACCTCGCCACGCAGTCATCCAATTTCCGCCGAAAACCCCGAATGGGCAGGAAGTTGCTGTAGCCGAGGCAGGCCCGTCCCGATACATTCCTCACCTGAAGCAACAATGCTAATCGTGCCCAATGAAACCGAATTTTGCCCTTTCGCTCTCGTTTGACGGGATCCGCCTTCTGCACCGCGTCTCCGGAGGGTGGCATCTTGTCGGTGAGGCCGCTTTTGACGCCGAAGATCTCGCCGGAGAGCTGACGATGCTGCGCCGTACCGCACAGGTGCTGGATCCCTCAGGCATACGCAGCAAGATCCTGATCCCCAATGATCAGATCAAATACCTTGTGCTCGACACCCCCAATGCCTCTGACGATGACATAAGGGCCGCCCTCGACGGGACGACCCCCTATGCTCTGGACGAGCTGGCAATCGACTCGAGCCGTGACGACACATCGACCTATGTCGCCGCGGTTGCCCGTGAGACCTTGGACGAGGCGCTCGACTTTGCCCGCCAGCACCGGTTTCAACCGACCTCCTTCGCCGCCGTGCCGGAGGACGGAAGTTTCTCGGGCGAGGTCTTTTTCGGTGCGGCGGATCCACAGATCTCGGTCGAGCGCGACAGCGAACCGGTAAGAGTGATCGGGACAGCCAAGTCTCCCTCTTCGGCACCGGTGGTTGAGGACATGGAACCCGAGGCAATCGCCGACGACGATGCATTGACGGCCGAGGAGGAGGCGCAGGAGGAGGACGGCTCGGTTCAAGAGGCGCAATCCGAACCTGAAACGCTCGCGGACACCGAGGCGGAACCGGATGATGCCCCTGCGAAAGAGACCGACGGAATCGGCGATAAGACGCCCATATTCTCCAGTCGCACAAAGCCCTTGCGCATTGATCTTGATGTGCCTCCAGCCACGAGATCTGCGCCGGCGGCCCCACTACGCGAGGTTGAGGGTGAACCGGTCTTTGCGAGCCGCGGACGGCAAGAACCGCCTCCGCTTGGCAAAACGGATGGCAAGAAAGCGGGCAATATGCCGCCCTTGCCGAGCGCATTGCAGGTGGCGAGCGCGTCGCTTGATCCGGCCGAGGAATTCGACGACGAGGCGATCAACCTCGAGGATCAGGCCAAGAGCGGCAACCCCGAACTGCGATCGATCCTTTCTGCCGGCGCGGCGGTCGCCGGAGGCGGCAGAGCAAAATCCTCGGCACGGCGCAGCCCGCTTTCCAAGGTTGCCGAGCCCCAGAGCGAAAAGGCAGATCAGCCTGCGAAGAGCGGAAACTCGGCCGGCTATCTCTGGCTGATCCTCACGGCAATCCTTCTGGTCTTTCTGGCCGCGGTTGGCATCTGGGCCTCCGTCACCGACACCGCGCTCTCGCGCCTGATCTTTGGCCCGCAAGACGCGGTGACCGACGTCGCTTTCGGTGATCCTGTCATTTACACACCGGAAACCGAAACGCCCACCGTCGATGAGGAAGAGCTGGCCGATTTGGCGGATTTGGCCGATTTGCCACCGGACGAGATCCCGCCTGACGAGGCATCAGCCGACGAGATCGTGGCCGCATCCGAGACCACCGACACCGGTACAGCCGAGGCTGTGTCGCTGCCGGTGGTTTCGTCGCCGACTGTACTAAGCCCGGCCGAGGCGGAACGCATCTATGTATCCACAGGTGTTTGGCTGCGGGCGCCCCGACTGCCGTTGACCCCGCGAACGGAATCGTCTGACAGGATCTTCCTTGCGGCGATCGATCCCACAATCGGCGGCGCGGACGCAATCGCCCTGCCCGACCTTTTGCGTACCGGTCGCGATGCACCGCTCGAGGCGCAGGCTCTGCCGCCACCCCCCGGGACCGTCTATCAGCGGGATTCCGAGGGCTTCATTCTTGCCACCGCCGAAGGGACGCTTTTGCCTAGCGGCATCGTCGTGGTCGCCGGAGCGCCTGCGGTCGTCCCGCCTCAACGGCCGATCTTTGAAACCGTGGAAGAGACCGCCGCCGATGCACAAGGCGAAGACGCGGTCGCTCTCGAGGTGGCCAGCCCGGTTGATCCCGCCCTTGTCGGAAAACGTCCAAAGATCCGCCCCACGGCACTGGCCGAGACAATCGAACGCGCTTCGCTCGGGGGGCGGACGCTCGACGAACTTTCCGGCATCCGGCCCAAATCCCGGCCCCAAAGCCTTGCCATAGCCGAAGCGCCAGCGGATGCTATTGCAGAAGCTCTCGCTGCGGCAGCGGGCGATCCTTTTGCGGATGCCACAGAGCTGGCTGTTCCCTCTTCGGAAAGGCCACAATCCCGCCCCCGCAATTTTGATAGGGTGGTTGCCGCCGCCAGCGCCGCGCCAAAACCGGCCGCCGCACCGGCAATCGTGCAAGGCTCGAGCGGACCGGTTCCAAGATCGGTCGCCGAGGCGGCGACGGTGGACAATGCCATCTCCCTCCGTGACCTTGCGCTGATCGGCCTCATGGGCCCCTCCAATGACAGGCGCGCCATGCTTCGCACCTCCTTTGGCCGGATCCTTCTGGTGCGGGTGGGCGACGAGCTCGATGGGGGCCGTGTCACGTCGATCGGCGAGAATGCGCTGACCTATACCAAGCGCGGCCGGACCTATACGCTTGAAATGCCGGCTGGCTGAGCGTCTGTGGCAACGGCTAGGCGATTTTCTCCGCCACCCCCCTATTCACACGAAGTCGAGTTGCGAAGCGCCCCGCCGCTTGCGAGAAGGGGCAATGGAAAACTTCTTTCTTCAGGCCACAATCTTTCTCGGCGCCGCTTTGATCGCGGTTCCCTTGGCGGCCCGTTTGGGGCTTGGCTCTGTGCTGGGCTATATCGCAGCCGGCATCGTTATCGGTCCGGTTCTCGGCCTGACCGGCAACGATACCGCCGGGCTTCAGCATTTCGCCGAGTTCGGTGTTGTGGTCATGCTCTTTCTGATCGGCCTCGAGCTTGAGCCACGCACGCTTTGGGATATGCGCCACAAACTTCTCGGGCTGGGCGGGCTTCAGATCGTCCTGACCACCGGCGTTATTATGGGCCTGACCTATATGATGAAGCAGCCTTGGGAAGAGGCGCTGGCAATCGGTCTGATCCTGTCGCTCTCGTCAACCGCCATCGTGCTGCAATCTCTCACGGAGAAGGGCCTGATTCAGACCGCGGGTGGACGCAATGTTTTCTCGGTCTTACTCACCCAAGACATCGCAGTGATCCCGATGCTTGCTTTCCTCCCGCTTCTGGCGGTTTCGGGAAGGCTCGTTCCGCACAAGCTAGCCGATGACCACGCCACGTCCGAGGCGCTTAGCCTGGTTTCCTATGCCGACCGCATCCCCGGCTGGGGCCTGACGCTGATCACCGTAGGCGCGATATTCTTCATCATCTTTGCCGGAGTTTTCCTCACCCGTCCGCTTTTCCGCTATATCCATCACGCCCGCCTCCGCGAGATGTACACGGCCTTTGCCCTCCTGATGGTTGTCTCGATCGCAGTCCTGATGGATTTCGTGGGTCTCTCGCCCGCGCTTGGCACCTTTCTCGCGGGCGTCGTCCTTGCGAACTCCGAGTTCCGCCACGAGCTTGAGAGCGACCTCGAGCCCTTCAAGGGGCTGCTCCTGGGGCTTTTCTTCATCACCGTTGGCGCGGGCTTCGATTTTCAGGGATTCTTCGGCGACCCGTTCCGCATTCTCGCCCTCACCCTTTTGCTGATCGGGGTGAAAATCGGTGTTCTCTATGTGCTGGCGCGGCTATGGAAGCTCAAACCCCATGACCGCTGGCTCTTTACCCTTGGTCTCGGTCAGGCCGGCGAATTCGGATTTGTTCTTGTGTCCTTTGCCGCCGCCACGGGTGTTTTGGGGGTGGCGCTCGGGCAGAAGCTCGTTCTGATCATCGCCCTTTCGATGCTGATCACGCCGCTTCTTTTCATCCTTTACGAGAACCGGACCAGATGGCTCAAAACCGAGCCGGACCCCGAACCCGACGAGATCGAAGAAACCGGATCGGTGATCATTGCCGGGATCGGCCGGTTCGGCCAGACGGTCAATGCGCTTGTGCGCAGCGTTGGCCTGAAATCGGTCGTTCTCGATAACGATATGACCGTGGTCCAGACGATGCGGTCATTCGGGCACAAAGGCTATTTCGGAGATCCGACCCGCCCCGACCTTCTGAAAGCAGCCGGCATCGACAAGGCCAAGGTTCTCGTGGTGGCGGTCGACGACCATTCGGCTTCGGTCAAACTTGTCAAATATGCCCGCCAGCTCAGGGAAGATCTGCACATCGTCGCCCGCGCAAGGGACGAGGTCAGCGTCTACGAGCTTTATGAAGCAGGCGCCGACGACATCGTGCGCGAGATGTTCGACAGCTCGCTCCGTGCCGGCCGCTATGTGCTCGAAAACCTCGGATTCTCGGAATACGAGGCGGCCGAGGCGGAGGACGAATTCTACCACCACGACCGCGCGTCGCTGAAGGAGCTGGCCGCTCTCTGGAAACCCGGCATTCCCATCGAAAAGAACGCCGAATACAGCGCGAGGGTGAAAGAGCTTTATTCCGAGCTCGAAGCCGCGCTTGCGGCGCGGCAGCAGAGATCGAAGGAGGCGGCGCGGGCCGCCCCCGACGAGAAGGCCGAAGCCTAGCCTTCCGAAACGCCGGCCTCGGCGAAGGTCGCCATGCTGGAATGGCAGGCCACGGCCCCCTTCAGGACGCCAATCGCCAGCGCCGCGCCCGAGCCTTCGCCAAGGCGCAGGCCGAGTTGCAGAAGCGGCTCTTTGCCGAGCGCGTCCAACAGGCGGGCGTGCGCGCCTTCGGCCGATTTGTGGCCCGCTACCGCGTGATCGAGTGCGCCGTCTTGCGCTTTGGCCAGCGCAGCGGCGGCCGCCGAGCAGATGAAGCCATCAAGGATCACCGGAATCCGGTGCGCCCGCGCCGCAGCAATGGCACCGGCCATCGCGGCAAGCTCGCGCCCGCCAAGGCGACGCAGGACTTCGAGAGGATCGGACAGGGCCGCATTGTGCAGCGCCAGCGCCTCGTCGATCACCACCGCCTTGCGGGCAAGGCCCGCATCGTCAACGCCGGTCCCGCGCCCGGCCCACTCAGCGCCCGAGCCGCCAAAGAGGGCCGCCGACATCGCCGCCGCCGAGGTGGTGTTGCCGATGCCCATCTCGCCTGTCACCAGAAGATCGGCCTTGGGATCGACCGCGTTCCAGCCGGTCGCCAGAGCGGCCACACAGTCTGCCTCGGTCATCGCCGCGTCGGCGGTGAAATCCTTGGTAGGGGTATCGAGATCGAGCGCATAGACATCCATCTTGGCGCCGAACGCCTTGGAGAGTTGGTTGATCGCCGCGCCACCCGCTTTGAAATTCGCCACCATCTGCACCGTGACTTCCGCCGGAAAGGCCGACACGCCGCGGGCACAGACCCCGTGGTTGCCTGCAAAGACGATCACCTGCGGCGCCTCGATCGCGGGGCGCGGATTGCCGCGCCAGCCGGCATACCAGATGGCAAGGTCTTCCAGACGGCCAAGCGCTCCCGGCGGCTTGGTCAGCTGGCCGTTGCGCTCCTGCGCCCCTGCTTCGGCGGCTGTGTCGATCCCCGGCTGACCAGCCAGAATCGCACGAAATTCGTTGAGAGTAGAGAATGGGGCGGTCATGGTGTCCTCGTTGCCTTCTGTCGCGGTTCTGTCTAACGGTCCTGACAGCAAGGGAAAGGTAAGAAAGGTCGCAGCGATGCCCGATCCCGACATTTCCGATGTTCGTTTCAGCCAACCGGTTCGGGATGTGCTGCAAGGGCTCGGGCTTCTGAGCCGCTTGCCGGTCAAGGTCAACTTCGACTCTGCCAGAGAACGGGGCGCCGCCGCTTCATG
>JALRLK010000089.1 GCA_023254495.1 Marivivens sp.
CCTTTACACACTCCCATCGCTCATAGTGATGGTAGATGCGCTTCATTTATTCTTCGCCCCACCCGCCTTCGGCATTCCAGCTATCAGAGAAGTCACGATTGGCAAACAATGCCGCTACCCCTGTGATTTGCTTGAGGCGCAATAATTCGGCTTGCAGCCGGAGGGAGAGCCCCTAGTCTGCTGGTATGAAGCCTGAGATCACCTCGCTTTTCCTTGCCGATGATGCCGCGACGGCCGCCCTTGCGGGGCGTGTGGCCCCGCTATTGCGGTCGGGTGACACACTTCTTCTCGAGGGAAACATCGGCGCAGGCAAGACCACTTTCGCGCGGGCCCTGATCCGGGCACGGCTTGGGCGTGAAGAGGATGTCCCGTCCCCGACTTTTACGCTGGTCCAGACCTACGACGACCCAGAGGCGGAGATCTGGCATTGCGATCTCTATCGCCTGACGAGCCCTGACGAAATCCTCGAGCTGGGCCTCGACACCGCCTTTGAAGATGGCATCTGTTTGATCGAATGGCCAGACCGGCTCGGTACGGCCGCCCCGAAGGCGGCGCTCAGACTCGTCCTCTCGCCCGAGAGCGATGCTCGCATCGTCCAGTTCGAGGGATCCGCCGCTTGGATCGAACGTTTGCGGCTAGGGGGCGTTCTTGGCTGAGGGTCGCGGAAGCTCTGGGCTTTTCGCACTCCCTCCCGGAGTTGATTTTGCACGCGCGCTCGTGCATGGGCTTTTGAACCGCTACGGAGCCCTTCCACCGGAAGAGTTTGCCCGTATTCGGCTGATCGTGAACACCGAGCGGATGCGGCGGCGGGTCACAGAGATCCTCAGCTCGGGTCCGGCGCGGCTTCATCCCCGGATCGAGACCCTTTCCTCGCTGCTTGGTGGGGCCGAAGCCCTGCGGTTTCCGCCGGCCGTTTTGCCGCTGCGGCGGCGTCTCGAAATCTCGCAATTCGTTGATCGGCTGTTGGAAGCAGAGCCAGACCTTGCCCCCCGTGCGGCATTGTTCGACCTGTCAGAAAGCCTCGCGCGCCTTTTTGCCGAGATGCACGGGGAGGGCGTGACGCCCGAGGCCATCCGGTCCCTCGATGTGAGCGACCAGTCCGGCCATTGGGCGCGGTCGCTCAGGTTCCTCGAAATCGTCTCTCCGTTCTTCGAGAGCGCGGGTGAAGCACCCGATCCCGAAGGCCTCCAGCGTGCGCTTTTCTCGTCGCTTGCCGAAACATGGAAGCAAAGCGAGCCATCGGATCCGATCATCCTTGCTGGATCGACCGGCTCGCGCGGCGCCACGCTAATTTTGATGGAAGCTGTTGCGCGACTTGCCAAGGGCGCAGTCGTTCTGCCCGGCTTCGATTTCGATTTGCCCGAGGCGGTCTGGCAGGGGATGGGTGAAGCTCTCTATTCGGAAGACCATCCCCAATACAGATTCAAGGTCGTGATGGATCGGCTTGGGCTCGGCAAAGCCGATGTTGCGCGTTGGACCGGCGCCGCCGCCCCCGACCCAGAGCGCAACAGGATCATTTCTCTTGCCCTGCGGCCCGCGCCCGTCACCGATCAGTGGCGCATCGAAGGGTCGCGCCTTCCGGATCTGAGGCTCGCCATGGGCGAGGTTACGCTTGTCGAGGCTCCGAACCCGCGGGCCGAGGCTGAGACCATCGCCCTGAGAATTCGCGTAGCAATCGATGAGGGAAAAACTGCCGCACTGATTACCCCCGACCGGATGCTCACCCGTCAGGTAGCCGCCGCACTCGACCGCTGGAACATTGCGCCCGACGATAGCGCCGGCCAGCCGCTGCACCTTTCCCCGCCGGGCAGATTTCTGCAGCACGTTGCCGGCCTTCTTGAGGCCGAGCTTGGCTCAGAGGCGCTTCTGGTTCTGCTCAAGCACCCCCTAGCCGCGAGCGGCGAGGATCGTGGCAACCATCTGGTCTGGACCCGCGAGCTTGAACTTTATCTGCGTCGCAAAGCCATTCCTTCGCCTACACCGGGGGATCTTGCTGCCTGGGCTGAACGGGGCGGCGGGCCGCGTGAAGGCCGGGAGGCGTGGGCGAACTGGGTCGGCACGACGTTCTGTGGCCAGCGCCAAACCGGAAAAGCCGCGCTTGCCGATCACCTTTCCCGCCATTTGAGCCTTGCCGAAGCCATCGCTGCCGGCCCCGGAAAGCAGCCCAGCGCCGATCTTTGGGACCAGGCTACCGGACGCAAGGCGAAAGAGATTGTTTCGGATCTGGCCGCAAACGCCGATGCCGCTGGCCCGATCACGGCAGGGGACTATGCCGTCCTTTTGGCATCGCTCTTGCGCGGCGCCGAGGTTCGGGATCGGGACACCGGCCATCCCAACGCCCTGATCCTCGGGACGCTGGAAGCCCGTGTTCAGTCGGCCGATCTGGTGATCCTCGGGGGAATGAACGAGGGGGTCTGGCCCGAGGCGCCGACGCCCGATCCCTGGCTCAATCGCCGGATGCGGGCAGAAGCGGGGCTTTTGCTGCCCGAGCGGCGCATCGGCCTTGCGGCGCATGATTTCCAACAGGCGATCGCGGCTCCCGAGGTCTGGATCAGCCGCGCGATCCGCTCGGATGAGGCCGAGACAGTCGCCTCGCGCTGGATCAACAGGCTGACGAACTTGCTTTCTGGGCTTGAGCCCAACGGTGGCAAGGCCGGTCTCGAGGACATGCGGCGTCGCGGGAAGGACTGGCTCGAGCGGGCTGCGGCCGAGGCTGCGCCGAGGGCCGCTGTTGCCCCCGCCAAACGCCCATCGCCGCGGCCGCCTGCGGGTCATCGCCTGACCGAACTTTCGGTCACACAGGTGCAGCGCCTCATTCGCGATCCCTATGCGATCTATGCAGAACGCATCCTGCGCCTGCGTGCGCTCGATCCGCTCACGCCCAGCGCAGACGCCCCACTGCGCGGTACGATCGTACACGAAATCATGCACCGCTTTGTTTTTGGCGGGCCCGCGCCAGATGCAGGCGGCGCCCGAGAGGCGCTTTTGGAGATCGCCCGCGAGGCGCTCGAGGCAAGCTGCCCTTGGCCAACGGTTCGCCGTATGTGGCTGGCGCGGTTTGAGAAGGGCGTCGACTGGCTCCTTGAGACCGAGATCGAGAGACTCCGCGATGGAGCCCCGCTGATCGGCGAGACGCAAGGCCATGTCGACATTGCCTCGCCGCCGTTGAAGCTCAAGGCCAAGCCCGACCGGATTGACCGGACCGAAACTGGCGATCTTTTGATCTATGACTACAAGACCGGAAAGGTCTCGACCGAAGCGCAGCAGATTGCCTTTGACAAACAGCTTTTGCTGCAGGCCGCGATGGCCGAGCAGGGCGCCTTTGCCGCTGCCGGGAAGGCGCGGGTGGCTGGCGCAGCGTTTATCGGCTTGAGCACGCAAAGTATCGTGCCCGCGCCAATGGGGGATTGCCCGATCGATGAAACTTGGGCCCTTTTTCTCAAGCTCATGCGGCACTGGGCCGATGTGAGGCATGGCTTCTCTGCGCGGCAGGCGATGGTCTCGACCAAAGACCGGAGCTATTACGATCACCTCGCCCGCTTTGGCGAATGGAACACGTCTGATCCCGCCGCGCCGGAGGATTTGGCATGATCCGAGATGAGGCAACACTCCGGCAAATCGAGGCCGCTGACCCAAAAGCATCGACCTGGCTTTCGGCCAACGCCGGTTCGGGCAAGACACGGGTTCTGACCGACCGCGTGGCACGGCTTTTGCTGGATGGAACCGATCCGCAGAATATCCTCTGCCTCACCTATACCAAGGCCGCCGCAAGCGAGATGCAGAACCGGCTGTTCAAGCGGCTTGGCGAATGGGCGATGATGGATGATGAGCCGCTTCGCCAAAGCCTTGGCGAGATGGGCGTGGAGGGGGCGATCCCAAGTGAGGCGCTGGCCAACGCCCGGACGCTTTTCGCCCGCGCTGTTGAAACTCCCGGCGGCCTCAAGATCCAGACGATCCATTCCTTCTGCGCCTCGATCCTGCGGCGCTTTCCGCTCGAGGCGGGCGTATCGCCCACTTTCGCCGAGATGGACGACCGCACGGCAGCACACCTGCGCGAGGCGGTGCTCGACGAAATCTCGTCGAGCCCGGATGGCGGCATCATCGACCGGATCGGCGGCTATATCTCGGAGGGCGGGATTGTCGATCTGACCAACGAGATCGTCAGACACCGCGACAGATTTGCCGCGAGACCAGACAAACGCCACTTCAACCTCCCAGATCATGCAGATGAAAAGGGTGTTCTGTCGCTCGCCTTTCTTGGAGACGAGGCCAATCTCATCGCGGCCATTGTCCCGGCTCTGGCGGCTGGATCGAAAACTGATCAGGGCGCCGCGAAAAAGCTAGCCCCGATCCGCGGCTCAACGCTTGAATCGCTCGAAGTTCTGGAGAACGTCTTTCTGACCGGAGGCAGCGCAAAAGAGCCGTTTTCCGCCAAGATCGGATCGTTCCCGACTAAAGCCACACGCGAGGCAATCTCGGAATTGATGCCCGCACTTGAGGCTTTTATGGGGCGGGTCGAAGAGGCACGAGACATGAGGATCGCCCTTTCCGCGTATCGACGGACAGAAGCCCTTCATGATTTCGCGGCGCTTTTCCTGCCGCTTTACCATGAGCACAAACTCGCCCGCGGCCAGCTTGATTTCGACGACCTGATCCGCAAGACGCGGGAGCTCTTGTCCGATGCGGGCGTGGCTGCATGGGTCTTGTTCAAGCTCGACGGGGGGATCGATCACATCCTTGTGGACGAGGCGCAGGACACGAGCCCGGCGCAATGGGAGGTGATCCGCCTTTTGACGCAGGAGTTTGCCGCGGGCGAAGGCGCGGCGCCCGAAAAGAACCGGACGATCTTTGTGGTCGGCGACAAGAAGCAATCGATCTATTCCTTCCAGGGCGCCGATCCTGATGGTTTTGACAAGATGCAGGAACATTTCGGCGGCGCTCTGGGCGCGATCGGGCAACGGCTCAATGCTTTG
>JALRLK010000110.1 GCA_023254495.1 Marivivens sp.
AATTCAGCTATAAGCTCATCAGAAAGAGGATCGCTGAAGTCCGAATCAACCTCAATCTCTTCTTCAAGCAAATCGTCCAAATCATCGGTTATGGCGTCAAGGCTTTGAATTGACTGAGGTGACGGCGGTTTTCGAGCTCAAGCCCGGCCATCCGGTGCACGAGGTCTGGGCCGAGGCAGGGATTGAGGCCGAGGACGGTGAGTTGATCCTCCGACGCGTCAACACCGCCGACGGCCGCAAGACGGCGTGGGTTAACGATCGGCGGGTGTCGGGCGAGGTTTTGCGGGCCTTGTCCGAGGGTCTTGTCGAACTCCACGGCCAGCACGACGACCGCGGCCTTCTCAATCCGCGGGGGCACCGGCAATTGCTCGATGTCTTTGCCGAGGCGGGCGAACTTCTGGCTCAGACGCGCAAGGCGTGGACCGCCCGAACCGCCGCCGCCAAGGCGCTGGCCGATGCCGAGGTTCGGCTGACCGAGGCGCGGGCGGAAGAGGAATATCTGCGCCATGCGGTGGCGGAGCTTGACGCCCTGTCGCCCGAGGCAGGCGAGGACGAGGCGCTCGACGTAAAGCGCCGCTTGATGCAGGCCGCCGAGAAGATCCGCACCGATATTGGCAAGGCTTATCAGGCGCTGGGCTATGAGGGGGCCGAGGGGATGCTTTCGGATGCCTCGCGCTGGCTTGGCGGGGCGGCGGACAAGGCCGAGGGGCGGCTTGACGAGCCGCTCGCCGCGCTCGAGCGGGCCATGACCGAACTGGGCGAGGCGCAGCGCGGGGTTGAGGATTGCCTCGAAGCGCTGAGTTTTGATGCGTCCGATCTGGAACGGCTGGAGGAACGCCTTTTCGCCATCCGTGGTCTTGCCCGCAAGCATGGTGTCGGGCCCGATGATCTGCCCGCGCTGGCCGAGGATTTCCGCGCCCGGATCGAGGCGCTCGATAACAGCGAGGCGGGGCTGAAGGCATTGCGCGCCAACCTGAACAGCGCCGAAGCGGCCTATGCCGCCGCCGCCAAAGCCTTGAGCGCCACGCGCCACGAGGCCGCGAAGCGGCTCGACAAGGCGATGGCGGGCGAGCTTGCGCCGCTCAAAATGGAACGGGCGCTCTTTTCAACCGAGATCACCCAAACCGGGGCCGGCCCCGAGGGTATCGATCAGGTCGCCTTCACCGTGGCCACCAACCCCGGCGCACCCGCCGGACCCTTGGCCAAGATCGCCTCGGGCGGAGAACTCAGCCGGTTTCTTCTGGCGCTCAAGGTCTGCCTCACGCAAACCGACGCGGGCCTCACCCTGATCTTTGACGAGATCGACCGCGGCGTAGGTGGGGCCACCGCCGATGCCGTGGGCCGTAGGCTAGCCGCGCTGGCCAAGGATGGGCAGGTCTTGGTCGTGACCCACTCGCCGCAGGTCGCTGCCCTCGCTGGCCATCACTGGCGGGTCGAGAAGCGGCAGACCGATACCGAGACCACCACCGCCGTGGTGCCGCTTGATGCGACAGAGCGGATCGACGAGATCGCAAGGATGCTCTCGGGCGACCAGATCACCGATGCTGCCCGCGCCGCGGCCAAGGCGCTTCTGGGCTAGTTGCCGCGGACGATCTTGCCGGGGTTCATGATCCCCTCGGGATCGAGCGCGGCCTTGATCGCCCCCATCACATCCCAGCCGCCGCCGTGCTCGGCCTCCATATAGCCGAGCTTGCCCATGCCGACGCCATGCTCGCCGGTTACGGTTCCGCCAAGCCGCAAGGCGCGTTCGGCCATGCGGGCGGAGAGCGCTTCGGCCGCTTCGACCTCTTGGGGGTTATCGGTGTCCATCAACAGGATCGCGTGGAAATTGCCGTCGCCCACATGGCCGAGGATCGGGCCGGGGATCGGCGAGGCGTCGATATCGGCCTGCGTCTCGGCCACCGCCTCGGCGAGCCGCGAGATCGGCACGCAAACATCGGTGACAATCGCCCGCGCACCGGGGCGCGACGCGAGGATCGCCAGATAGGCCTCGTGGCGCATCTTCCACAGGCGGTTGCGGTCTTCGGCCTGCCGCGCCCAATCGAAGCCGCGCCCGCCATGTTCGGCGGCGATGGCGCCAAAGGTCTCGGCCTGCTCGGCCACGCCCGCCTCGGTACCGTGAAATTCGACAAGAAGATGGGGCAGGGCGGGAAAGCTCGCCCCCGAATAGCCGTTGACCGCCAGCGCTGTGGCCGCATCGACAAATTCGATCCGCGCCATGGGCACGCCGCTCTGGATCGTCTCGATCACCGCGGCCACCGCGCCCTTCATCGTCTCGAAGGCGCAGACGGCGGCCGAGGTGGCCTGCGGCTGGCCGCGCAGGCGCAGGGTCAGCTCGGTGATGAGACCGAGCGTGCCTTCGGAGCCCACGAAAAGCGCCGTGAGGTCATAGCCTGCCGAGGATTTGCGGGCGCGGGTGCCGGTGCGGATGATCCGGCCATCGGCGAGGACAACCTCAAGCCCCATCACATTGTCGCGCATCGTGCCATAGCGCACGGCGGTCGTGCCGCTCGCCCGCGTGGCCGCCATGCCCCCGAGGCTCGCGTTCGCACCGGGATCGACGGGAAAGAAAAGACCGGTCGCCCGCAGCTCCGTATTCAGCGCCTCGCGGGTGACGCCGGGCTGCACGCGGGCGTCCATATCCTCGGGGCTGACTTCGAGAACCCTGTTCATCCGCGAGAAATCGACCGAGATCCCGCCGCGAATGGCGAGGCCATGCCCCTCAAGCGATGTCCCCGCGCCCCAGCCGATCACCGGACAGCCATGCTCGGCACAGATCCGCACCAGAGCCGCCACCTCTTCGGTCGTCTCGGGATAGGCGACCGCATCGGGTGGGGTCGGGGGGAAATGGCTTTCCGATTGGCCATGCAGATCGCGATCAGACTTGGACCGCGTGATCCGATCCCCTAGAAGGGACTGAAGGGCGTGGATGGCGGTCTCGATTGTCATGGCGGGCTCAACTCTATTGTCCGGGGCAGGTTAGTTGAGGCCGCCGGCAAGGAAAAGCGGCGAGGGGCATGGCAGAACAGCTGGGCGGCTACTTTCGCGAGACATTCGAAGGCTTGCGGCGCGGGCTTGCGGATGGCCTGCGCGTGATCCGTCAGAAGGGGCCGAGCGAAGTCCAGTTCTGGTTCATCGCCCTATTGATAGGTGTCGCGGCGGCCTTTGCGGCGCTGCTCTTCCGGATCGGCGTGGGCGAGCTGCAAGCGCTGCTCTATGGCACCGACAATGTCGCGCATATCCATCAGGAAGCGGCACGGATCAAATGGTATTGGCTGCTGGCGATCCCGATGTTCGGCGGGCTCGCGGTCGGGACATTGCTGCATATCTTCACAAGCGATGGCCGTGTCCGTGCGGTGGCCGATGTGATCGAAGGCGCGGCTCTGCGCGAGGGCCGTGTGGGGCGTCGCGCGGGTCTGGCTTCGGCTTTGGCCAGCTTCCTGACCCTCTCGACAGGTGGCTCGAGCGGACGCGAGGGGCCGGTGGTCCATCTCGCGGCGGTCATGGCGACCTATGTGAGCCGATGGATTCATGCCGACGGCGTTCATGGCCGGACCCTGATGGGCTGTGCCGTTGCAGGGGCTGTCTCCGCCAGTTTCAATGCGCCGATCGCGGGCGGTCTTTTTGCCCTCGAGGTGGTGCTGCGGCACTACGCGGTCAATGCCTTCGCCCCCATTGCCATTGCTTCGGTCGCGGGCACCGTGGTGAGCCGCCTTGTCATGGGGGACGTGACGGAATTCTACCTCTCACCCAACACAGAGCTGGGCTTCTATGCCGAGCTTCCGGCCTTTGTCGTTCTTGGCCTTTTCGCGGGTCTTGTTGCGGCGACCCTGATGAAATCGATCTTCTGGGCCGAAGGCTTTGGCGATGTGGTGCAAGAGCGGTTCGGCATTCACCGGATCCTGCGCCCTGTCATTGCGGGGGCCATACTGGGCGGTATGGCGATCTGGTGGCCGCATATCATCGGCGTCGGCTGGGGCGTGACATCCGAGGCCGTTACGGGCCGCATACTCTTTATGCAGGCGGTGATCTTTGTGGTGGTCAAGATCATCGCTGTGGCGGTCACGATTGGCGGCCGCATGGGCGGCGGGGTATTTAGTCCGTCGCTCATGGTCGGCGCATTGGCTGGCCTTGCCTTTGGCATCGTGGCAACCAACCTCTTTCCCGAAGGGTCCAGCCCGGCAACGCTCTATGCCCTCGCGGGCATGGGCGCCGTGGCTGCGGCTGTTCTCGGGGCGCCGATCTCGACCACGCTCATTATCTTCGAGCTGACCGGCGACTGGCAGACCGGCCTTGCGGTGATGGTCGCTGTCTCGCTTTCGACGGCGCTGGCCTCGCGTCTTGTCGACCGCTCGTTCTTCCTTACCCAACTCGAACGCCGCGGCATCCATTTGGCAGCCGGACCGCAGACCTATCTTCTGGGCAAGGTCCGCGTGACCAGCGTCATGCGGGCGATCGGGACGGTGCGGGCTCCGAGTGAAGAAACCTGCTGGGAGATGATCCGCGAGGGCCGCTATATCGACGCCTCCGACACATTGCGCCAAGCGCTCCCCGATTTCGAGGAGACGGGCCAAGACTTTCTTCCCGTTGTCCGAATTCGAGGGGAAGATCGGTCACCTGATCTTCTGGGCGCACTTTACCACGTCGATGCGCTGCGCGCCTACAACCGCGCCTTGGCAGAGAAGGCGCGGGAAGAACACAGCTAGGGGGCGCTAGAGCTCTTCGACCGCGACCCGCTCGGTATCAAAGGCGATATAGCAGGCGATTTCGCCCACGGCCTGTTTTGGCTCGGCATAGGTCCAGGCGGCATCCTTGATCGGGCCGCTCTTGGCGACGATCGTGTAGTAATGCGCCTCGCCCTTGTGGATACAGGTGGCGCGGGTCTCAGTGGCCTCGAGAAAGGCCATGGCGATATCGGCGCGCGGGAAATAGATCACGGGCGGCAGATCGCCTTCGTTCAGTTCGAGGGCCTTGTCGGTCTCGGCAAGGATCGCCCCGCCGGCGCGGACCACCCATGTGCCCTCGAGCGGGCGGATCTTGAAACGGTCGGGCATCTGCCCCTCCCAGCATTGGCCCCTAGAGCGGGGCGCAGGCGCCTTTGAGCCAGTCGAGCGCCGCCCCGTCGAGGCGGGGGCCGATCTTGGCCAGCGTTTGCGCGTGATATTCGTCGATCCAGGCGCGTTCGTCCTGCGACAAAAGGTTCGTCACGATCAGGGCGCGGTCGAGGGGGGCGAAAGTAATGGTCTCGAAGGACAGAAGCTTGCGCTGCGGATCGCCGCCGGGGATGGCTTCGCCCGCCTTCACCACGATCAGGTTCTCGATGCGGATGCCGAAAGCGCCGTTGCGGTAATAGCCCGGCTCGTTCGACAGGATCATCCCCGGCTCGAGCGGGATATCCGATACGCGGCTGATCCGCTGCGGGCCTTCATGGACGCAGAGATAGGCACCGACGCCGTGGCCCGTGCCGTGGTCGAAATCCTTGCCCTCGGCCCAGAGCGGATAGCGGGCGAGCGCGTCGAGATGTGCCCCAGCCACGCCCTTGGGAAACCGTGCGCGGCTGATGGCGATCATGCCCTGAAGGACGCGAGTGTAGCAGCGCTTCTCATCCTCGCCCACGGGGCCCACGCCGACGGTGCGGGTGATATCGGTGGTGCCATCGAGATACTGGCCGCCGGAATCGACCACCAAGAGTTCGCCCGCCTTAACGGGCCGGTTGGTCTCATGGGTAACGCGGTAGTGCATGATCGCGCCATTCGGGCCAGCGCCGACGATGGAATCGAAGCTGATATCGAGCAGAGCATTGGTGTCGCGGCGAAAGCCTTCGAGCGCCGTTGCCACGTCGATCTCGGTCAGGCCGCCTTTAGGGGCCTCAGCCGCCATCCATGCAAGGAAGCGGCTCACAGCCGCGCCATCGCGCAGATGCGCCTCGCGCATTCCGGTGATCTCGGTCTCGTTCTTGCAGGCTTTAGGTAGGACGCAAGGATCAGCACCCGCTTCCCAAGGCCGGTCGGCCGCGTCCATCGCATCGGCCAGCGCCTGCGGGCCGGAGCGGGCATCGAGAAGCACCTTGCCCTCGCCCGAGGCCAGAACCGTGGCAAAATCCTCTTCGTCCTGAAGGCAGACCTTGCCGCCCAGATGGGCCGCCACCGCATCGGCCTTGCCCGAGCGGCAGAAGAGATCGCAGGTGCCATCGACGTTGAGGATCGCGAAGGCATGTGGGACAGGGTTACACTTGATATCGTGGCCACGAATGTTAAGGAGCCAGGCCACGCTGTCGGTGAGCGTGATCGCCGCCGCCGCATAGCCTCCGTCCTCCAGCGCTTTACCCAGACGCGCCAGTTTGGCCTCGTGGGCCTCGCCCGCATGATCCAGCGGATAGGCTTCAAACGGGGCGCTCGGCGGGGCGGGGCGATCTTCCCAGATGCGATCGACGAGGTTGGCGATCGGGGTGAGGGCGATCCGCTTGGGGCTCAGCTTGGCGCGGAGTTTGGTGATCTCGTCGACGCTGTGGAGCCACGGATCAAACCCGACCTCGCCCCCCTTGGGCAGATGTTCGATCAGCCAGTCGGCCAAGCCCACCTCGGGCCAATCGACCGGCGTGAAAGCCTCGAGCGCCACCTGCGAGCGTACCTGAAGGCGATAGCGGCCATCGACGAAGACGCCGGCGATATCGGGCAGAACGGCGCAAAAACCCGCCGAGCCGGTAAAGCCCGAAAGCCACGCCAGCCGCGCATCGCAGGGGGCCACGTACTCGCCCTGATGCGCATCGGCGCGGGGGACGATGAAGCCTGCGAGGCCTTCGGAGGCGATCTCGGATCGAAGGGCTGCGAGGCGGGAGGGGCCTTGATCGGGCGAAGAAGTGGACTCGAAGGATTGGAACATATCAGACTCCAAAGGGCCTTGCCCGATCTTAAATAAATGATTGCAGTCGGTTATCCGACCTTCTTCATCCCAAGAACCCTTGCGCGTTTGCGCGGGTCGCTGTCGAAGAGGCTGGCGAGCTGCTCGGTCATCGCGCCCGCGAGTTGCTCGACATCGGTGATCGTCACTGCCCGCTGATAGTAGCGGGTCACGTCATGGCCGATGCCGATGGCGAGAAGTTCAACCGCCTTGCGCTTTTCCACCATGGCGATCACGTCGCGGAGGTGTTTTTCCAGATAATTCGCGGGGTTGACCGACAAAGTTGAATCGTCAACCGGTGCGCCGTCGGAAATCACCATGAGGATCTTGCGCTGCTCGCGCCGCCCCAGAAGCCGACGGTGCGCCCATTCGAGCGCCTCGCCGTCGATGTTTTCCTTCAGGAGCCCCTCTTTCATCATCAGGCCAAGGTTCTCGCGGGTGCGCCGCCACGGCGCATCGGCGGATTTATAGACGATGTGGCGAAGGTCGTTGAGGCGGCCCGGCTGCATCTCGCGGCCTTGGGCGAGCCATTTCTCGCGGCTGAGGCCGCCTTTCCAGGCGCGGGTGGTGAAGCCGAGGATCTCGACCTTCACCGCGCAGCGTTCAAGCGTGCGGGCCAGAACATCGGCACAGATCGCGGCGATGGAAATCGGGCGGCCGCGCATGGAGCCGGAATTGTCGATCAGGAGCGTCACAACCGTATCGCGGAACTCGGTGTCTTTCTCGACCTTAAAGCTCAAGGGTGTCGTCGGGTTCGCCACCACGCGGGCGAGGCGGCCGGCATCGAGGATGCCTTCCTCGCGGTCAAATTCCCAAGAGCGGTTCTGTTGTGCCTGCAAGCGGCGCTGGAGCTTGTTGGCAAGGCGGCTCACCGCGCCTTTGAGGGGATCAAGCTGCTGGTCGAGATAGGCACGTAGACGTTCAAGCTCGGCCGCTTCGGCCAGCTCTTCGGCGCCGATTTCCTCGTCGAACTCGGTCACATAGGCTTTGTAATTCGGGTCGGCGTCCGACAGGGGCGGGGGCGGCGGCGGATCGAGCGGCGCTTCGCCCTCGGGCATCTCCGTCTCTTCGGTGTCCTCGGCGCCCGACATCTCGTCGAGCGTCACCTGCGCTTGGCTCTCGTCCTGCGTCTGTTCCTGCGTTTGCTCGGGGTTGGCCTCGGCCTCTTCGCCGTCGCTGTCGTCCTCGCCCTGATTGTCCTGCTGCTCTTCGTCCGAGGCCTCGTCCTGCGCCTCGTCGTCCTGATCGTCGTTCCGGTCGGGATCGTCGCCCAGCTGATCGCCATAGCCGAGATCGGAGATAATTTGGCGGGCGAAGCGGGCGAAATCCTTTTGGCTGGTGAGAGCCTCTTGCAGGCCATCGAGCGTGCCGCCTGCCTGATCCTCGATAAACCCGCGCCAAAGCTCCATCAAGTTGTCGGCGCCCGCGGGCAGGGGGCGCCCCGTGGCGAGGTGGCGGATCAGATAGCCGGCGGCGGTGGCCAAAGGCGCATCCGAGGCTTGGGTGATCTGGTCATAGCCCTTGCGGCGGGCCTCGTTGGCAATCTTGGCGTCGATATTGCCGGCGGTGCCGGGCATATAGCGGGCACCCACGACCTCGACGCGGGCGTTTTCCATCGCATCGAAGAGATCGCGGGCCATCTGGCCTTGCGGCGCATATTTCGCCGCCACGGCATCATCGTGGAACTTGCGGCGCAGCGCGAAGGCGTCGGCCGTTCCGCGAGCCAAGAGAACCTCCTCGCGGGTCATCCGGCGCGAGACCTGCGGCAGGCGCACGGTATCGGCGGTCATCCCCGGCGGATCAACCGAATAGCTGACCGTCAGATCGGGATCGTCCGCCATGACCTTTGTGGCCTCGGCGAGCGCCTTCTTGAACGGATCAGCAGGGTTGTCGGTGGGTTTGTTCACTCGAGAAGGCCGCGTGTTTCGTCGTAGTTTTCGATGATCCCCTCACAGAAGCTGCGCGAGAAATCGATCATCATCTGCGATGTCATGCTCTCGGCCTGCTTCTGGAAGGTCTCGATCAGCATATCGGCCGCAGGCTGCAGCTTTTCGGCCAGCGCTTCGATCTCTTGTTCGGAGATGTTGGCGGCAAGCAAGAGGAAAGCAGCGGCAAGGGGGCTTTCCTCGGCACCGCTTGCCTGCTGCTCGGCCATGTAGAAGGTCGCGCAGAAGCCGAGCTGTTGATCCTCGGGCAGGCTGTCAAGACCTTGGGCCGAGGCTACAGTGGCCGAGGCGGCCAAAGCGATGGTGGCGGGCAGATTAGCCCAGCGAGAGACTTGCGGCACTTTCGGGAAGCTCCTCATCAAAGCAACGCTGATAGAATTCGGCAACGGTCTGGCGCTCCAGCTCGTCGCATTTATTCAGGAAAGACAGACGGAAGGCATAGCCCAAATTACGGAAGATCTCGGCGTTCTGGGCCCATGCGATCACGGTGCGGGGGCTCATCACGGTCGAAAGATCGCCGTTCATGAAGGCGGTGCGGGTCAGGTCGGCGACGGTTACCATCTGGCTGATAGTCTTGCGGCCCTTGTCGGTGTTGTAATGCGGGGCCTTCGACAGAACGATCGCGGTCTCGGCGTCGTGGCTGAGATAGTTGAGCGTGGCGACCAGCGACCAGCGGTCCATCTGGGCTTGGTTGATCTGCTGGGTGCCGTGATAAAGGCCCGTGGTATCGCCGAGGCCCACGGTGTTGGCCGTGGCGAAGAGGCGGAAATAGGGGTTCGGCGTGATGATCTCGTTCTGATCCATCAGCGTGAGCTTGCCGTCATGTTCCAGAACGCGCTGGATCACGAACATCACGTCGGCGCGGCCTGCGTCGTATTCGTCGAACACGATGGCGACGGGATTGCGCAGCGCCCACGGCAGGATGCCCTCGTGGAACTCGGTGACCTGCTTGCCGTCCTTGAGCTTGATAGCGTCTTTGCCGATGAGGTCGATCCGGCTGATGTGGCTATCAAGGTTGACGCGCACGCAGGGCCAGTTGAGGCGGGCGGCGACCTGTTCGATATGGGTCGATTTGCCGGTGCCGTGATAGCCCTGGATCATGACGCGGCGGTTGTAGCCAAAGCCTGCGAGGATCGCGAGCGTGGTGTCGGGATCGAACTTGTAGGTGGGGTCGATATCCGGCACGCGGTCGCCACGTTCGGCAAAGCCCTTTACCTTCATATCGGTGTCGATGCCAAAGACATCGCGGACCGAGATTTCTTCGGTGGGTTTCGCGTTGATATCGGTCATTCCGTCGGCCATGGGGGATGCTTTCGTCTGGGCGTCTTTTCGCTATTCGGGATGCACCATATCCCAAGCGTCTGCAAGGGGAAGGGGCTGAGGCGATATATTGGGCCTCGGGCCGGTTTTTGCCAGTCGGGAAACCGAGCGTTGCCGCCGCCGCCTCTGGCCCAGAACCTGCCAAGGCTGCAGGGTAGGGGCACGATGTCTGCTGCCATGACACCAAACCTGCCGTCTCTTCAGCGCTCCGGCCCCGCGCCGGCCGACAGCCTTGTCTTGGCGGCCGGCCTGATCATCGTCAGTGGCACGGCGCTGGGGCTCGTCGCGGTGTCGCGGCTCGC
Source organism: Marivivens sp. (assembly GCA_023254495.1). Taxonomy (GTDB): domain Bacteria; phylum Pseudomonadota; class Alphaproteobacteria; order Rhodobacterales; family Rhodobacteraceae; genus RFZI01. The sequence continues at coordinate 10,469 of JALRLK010000110.1, forward strand.
GGAAGGAAACCTGCCGCTGTCCTACGGGCTTTGGGTGGCGCTCTCTGGTGCCGTTGGAGCATGGGCCGGGCTTGCGGCGTCGGGCAAGATTTCGGTTGGCCCGGTCTCAGGGGCGCTTTTCGGGCGCTGCTCGGAGGGCTCAAGTTCTCGCTGACCGCTGCTGTCGCGGGCGGAACGATGGTCCTTCCGGTTTTTGGGACGATGTTCGCGCCGCTCGCGGTTTTCGTCACGCTTCTTGCGGTCCCTGCGGCGTCTGTGGGGCTCTTGGCAACCCTCGCACTCGCACACCGCGCGGTGCGCCGGTGGCGGAGCCTTGCGGAAAGAGCGCCCTAGTCGGCGAAGTTCCGGCTGACCTTGATCTGATCCCAGGCCCAAACCACTTCGGCCAGCTGCTCTTCCTGGCTGCGGTCGCCGCCGTTCATGTCGGGGTGCAGGACCTTGATGAGCGCCTTGTAGCTCTTGCGGATCTCGGCCTTGGTCATGTTGTCCTTGACCTCGAGGATATCCACCGCGCGGCGTTCGGTCGGCGGCAGGCGGCGGGTGCCGGTGACGTTCTTGCCCGGATTGCGGGTCGCGTTTTCGCCCAAAACCTGATGGGGATCGTCAACGCCGAGCCGCGCCCAGGCCCGCTGTTCTTCCGAGCGTTTACCGAAGGGTTTGGTCGGGCGCTCCCAGACGCGATCTTTGTCGACCTGCTCGAGATATTCCTGCTCGGAGGCGCCATCAAAGAAGTTCCACTTGAGGTTATACTCGCGGACGTGGTCCTTGCAGAACCAGAAGAAGTCATCCAGCACGTCGGGCGATTTCGGCGCCCGGTATTTGCCCGCTTCCTCACAGCCCGGATGATCGCAGACGCGGTTCGAGGTCTCGAAAGCGCCAGACATCCCGCGCCGGCCGCGCGGGTTCTTCTTCTTCGAGGCCGATACCGACATATCGAAGCCAAACGGGTCAGTCTTAACCATGGGCATACCTTTCCGACTCGGACTAGGGAGTTTAAACGTTGAGACCGAAGATTGAAGAGGGCAGAGGAAAATTTATGGGAATTGCCGATCTAATGGCCACACGGCTGACCGAGGCCTTCGCGCCATCCCTTCTTGAAATTCACGACGACAGCGAAAAGCACCGCGGCCATGCGGGCTATCAGGACGGCGGCGAAAGCCATTGGCAGATCGTGATTTCCTCAGCAGCCTTTGACGGGATGAACCGCCTTGCGCGTCACCGCGCAATCCATGCCGCCTTGGGCAAGGACATCATCGGCCGTATTCACGCGCTGGCGATTGATATCCGCTGATCACTCGGCGCTCTTGGGCGTGTCGCTCTCGGCGGCGGGAAGTGCGGCGGGCGGGCTTGCCTCGGGGGCGGCCAGCGCGGCCGGGGCTTCGGCCTTGGCGTCCTCTGCCTTCGGGCGGCTGAAGATCAGAACACTATGATAGGTGGTGCTGCGGCCGGCGATGCCGCTACGTTCGTCGCAAGGCAAGGTATCTGCCCGCAGATAGTCCCAGCCCTCGGCCGCCATCTCGTTGAGCTTGGCCGTCAGCGCCGCGGCGAACCGGTCTTCTGTTGTCTTGAGGCCCTTGGCCTTGGTTCCTCGGCGCGGGGCCGGCTCGACACGGTATTCGGTGGTCTGCATCTTGGGTCTCATTGGTCAGGTGTCGAGTTGCGCGAATAGGGCAAAAAGGAGCTCTGTGTCAAAGAAATGGCCGCCCGGCTTGTGAGCGGGGCGGCCATCTTTGCGGAATGGGGCTATTGGCCGGCCTCTTCGGCGCCGAAGGTCGCCAGATAGGCCCAGATATCGGCGGCGTCTTCAGCCGACCTAACCTTGAAGGCCATCTTCGATCTTGCGCGCGCGTCACCCAGTGTGGTGCGGAGCCAATCGGTTGGATCCTGAACATAGGCAACAAAAGAGACCTCGTCCCAAACGGCTTCGGTCGCGGCGACGGCGAGGATCGAGTCGCCGTAGCGGAAACCATCCACCGATCCGATGACGTGGCCCAAGAGGCCGAAAAGGTTGGGGCCGGTCTTGGCGCCACGGCCAGCCAGAACTTCACCCTCGGCGTTGATCACCGAGTGGCAGGAAACGCACTGGCGGCCGAACAGGGTTTCGCCGTTCGCGGCATCGCCCGAAGGGGCGTATTGAGCCGAGGCGACACTGGCAGCCAGCGCCAAGGCTGCGGCAAATCCTATGTTTTTCATGATTGCTCCTTTAGAGGCGACTCTTCTTGAGAGCGGCTGGACGCGCGGAAAATATCCCAAAGTCCTGCCGTTTTGAAGCCCCCGCGCCGATCGGTCACGGGAGGCGGGGCAATTTGGGGCTTGGCAAGAACGGCGCTTTGCCGCAAAGCGCTGGCCCATGATCCAGAACCCGCAGATGATCCCCGCATGGATTGACGGTGCCCTCGCGCCGCTCGACAAGCTCGAGGTGCATCTGCGCGGGATCAAGCATCGCGCGGTGAGCGTTTTCGTCATGGCGGGCGATCAGATCCTGCTGCAGCGCCGGGCGCTGGGCAAATACCACACGCCGGGCCTTTGGGCGAACACCTGCTGCACCCATCCCTTATGGGACGAGGCTCCACGCGACTGTGCGCAGAGGCGGCTTGCTCAGGAGCTGGGGATCACTGGGCTTGATCCTGTCTGGAAGCAGGAGGTCGAATATCGTGCCGATGTGGGTGGCGGCATGATCGAGCATGAGGTTGTCGATCTGTTCGTGGCCGAAGCCCCCGCCGACCTTGCGTTCAGAGCCAACCCCGACGAGGTGATGGACACCGTCTGGATGTCGCGCGAGGCGCTGGAGGCCGATATCGCGGCGCGGCCCGAGGCCTATACCCCGTGGCTGCGCATCTATATGGCCGATCATCCCGCGGCGATCTTCGGCTGAGCCTCTCCGACCTCGGACCTGCGACAATCCTGCGTCATTGGGGAATGCGCCGCCGGGCAGGCTTGATTTTCCCCCTTTCATGCCGCAAACCCGCCCAGACCAGATGAGGGAATGTCATGACTCGGATCGACGCCAAATTCGCCAAACTCAGGGCAGAGGGCCGCAAGGGCTTTGTCGCCTATGTGATGGGGGGCGATCCCGATTATGAAACCTCGCTTGAGATCGTCAAAGGTCTGCCGGCGGCGGGTGTCGATGTGATCGAGCTGGGGATGCCCTTCACCGACCCGATGGCCGATGGCCCGACGATCCAGCTTGCCGGTCAGCGGGCGCTCGCGCAGGGCCAGACCCTCGAGAAGACCCTGCAGATTGTGCGCGAGCTGCGCAAGGATGACAACGAGACGCCGGTTGTGATGATGGGCTATTACAACCCGATCTATTCGCGCGGCGTGGACAAGTTCCTTGTCGATGCGAAAGAGGCCGGTGTTGACGGGCTGATCGTCGTCGATCTGCCGCCCGAAGAGGATGACGAGCTGTGCATTCCGGCGCAGAAGATGGGGCTGAATTTCATCCGCCTCGCGACGCCTACGACCGATGACAAGCGGCTGCCCAAGGTTCTGACCAATACCTCCGGTTTCGTCTATTACGTCTCGATCACCGGGATCACCGGGCGACCCAAGAGGGTGCCGTAGGGGGCCTGAGACAGTCCGCCGGCGGGCAGAAATACAGGCACTCCTGAAACCCCCACTAGCTTGTACATGGAAAAGAGTTGAGGCTCAATATCGTCTGCTTGGCACATCTGGCTACATCATGGCTATCGTCGCATCGATGCTTGTTAAACAAACTGATCGTGGTGACGCCATGTTTGCGGTTATGGCCAATCGCCACGGACAGCAAATGCTTGACCTCGAAACAGAAAAACTTTTTGCCTAGACAGATGAGACCCGACCATGGCTAAATTCTCCGCACTAGATGAACGATTCGCTCATCAGATACCTGAGCCCTTCCCAAATGTTTTGCACTTTCACCCAGACTGGCGTGAGAGCCTGTTTTTTATCATGCATGAGCGTGAAAAGCCAGGCGATGTATTGATCTTGACGCTTGCGCACTTTCCATCCCGTCAAGAAATGGATTCACTA
>JALRLK010000011.1 GCA_023254495.1 Marivivens sp.
TGTTCCGAACGGAAAGACAGCCACCAGCGCCAGATGGTCCCATCCTTTGACCTCGGCAAAATGAACCTGATGAAACCAGAACGCCGTGCTGAACGCCGGCATCAGCATCATCGAAAGAGACAAAGACCAAAATAACGGAGATTTGAGCGCTTCAATCCGCGTCCAATGCCTGCTGTCCATCCCTGTTGATGTGTGATCCTCGGCCATGGCGAGCGGCGTTCGCTCGAGCCGCAAGAGGCCCATAAGGACGGGCAACATGAGCAGGCACAAAATGCCCGCCCCAAGCCAGAGGATGTGCCAATCAACGTGTCGCTTGAGCCATACGAAGGTGAGCGGAAGGGTCGCCTCACCGAAAGAAAACCCAAGCGCCGCGATCGCAAGGGCGCGCCCCCGTGTCGACACAAACCACCGCGCCATCGCAACGATCGAAACCGTGCTCGTCATCCCCTGCCCAAAGAAACGCAACGCAAGGATGACGAAGGGCAGCGCAACGGCCCAAGGGTTGAGCGCCATAGCAAAACAAGCCAACCCCAAAAGCCCAACGACGAGCGTCCCCAAGAAACGGACGCGAAATCTATCTGTCAAACCCCCGGCCAAAAGCATCAGAACGGCAGAGGCGCCAGTGCCAAGCGTGTATATCCCGCCCCACTCCCCATTGCTCAGGCCAAAGGCGGCGCGGATTTCTCCGCCAAAGATGGAAATAAAGAAAGTCTGTCCGAACGAGGACAAGAAAGACAGAAGCGCCCCAGCCATGAGGAAGGGCGCATTCTCTCGCAGAAAACGAAGAAAGGGCATTGAGGGCATTCCTTTCGGGTCGGCCCTTTATGGTGCAGGAAGAGCGCCAGACCAGCCCTAAAGAACGTAGCGCCCGAGATCTGTCGAGCGGCTGAGCTCGCCCAAGTGCTTCTCGACGAACGCGGCATCGACAGTCACAGCCTCGCCTGCCCGATCCGGCGCGGTAAAGCTCAGATCCTCGAACACCCGCTCCATCACCGTATAAAGCCGCCGCGCACCGATATTCTCGACCGAGCGGTTCACCTCGGCGGCGATCTTGGCCAGCGCGGCGATGCCGTCGTCGGTGAAGCTCACCTCGACGCTTTCTGTTCCCATCAGGGCCGAATACTGCCGCGTCAGCGCGTTGTCGGTCTCGGTCAGGATGCGGACGAAATCTTCCTCGGTCAGGGCGCGAAGCTCGACACGGATCGGCAAACGCCCCTGAAGCTCGGGCAACAGGTCCGACGGTTTGGCGATATGGAACGCGCCCGAGGCGATGAAGAGGATATGGTCGGTTTTCACCGGCCCGTGCTTGGTCGAAACGGTCGTGCCTTCGATCAACGGAAGAAGATCGCGCTGGACGCCCTCGCGGCTCACATCCGCGCCGCGCGTCTCGGCGCGGGCGCAGACCTTGTCGATCTCGTCTAGGAACACGATCCCGTTCTGTTCGACAGCCTCAAGCGCGGTACGTTTCACGATCTCGACGTCCAGAAGCTTGTCGGCCTCTTCCCCGATCAGAACATTATAGCTCTCGGCCACGGTCATCTTCTTGCGGGTCGTCCGCTGGAAGGCTTTGCCGAAGATATCGCCAAGGTTCATCATCCCCGGCATCCCGCCCGGCTGGCCGGGGATCTCAAACCCGCCCATCGGGTTCGACGTATCGGCCACCTCGAGCTCGATCACCGTATTGTCGAGTTCGCCCGACCGGAGTTTCTTGCGAAACGCCTCGCGCGTGCCCTCTCGTGCTTCAGTTCCTGCAATAGCGGAAATCACCCGATCCTCAGCCAGCTTCTGCGCCGCGGCCTTCACCTCGTCGCGCATATGCTCGCGGGTCTGAAGGATCGCGGTATCCACCAGATCGCGCACGATCTGTTCCACATCGCGGCCCACATAGCCGACCTCGGTAAACTTCGTCGCCTCGACCTTGATGAACGGCGCCCGCGCCAGCTTGGCCAATCGGCGCCTGATCTCGGTCTTGCCGACACCGGTCGGCCCGATCATCAGGATGTTCTTGGGATAAACCTCGTCGCGCAGATCGTCGCCCAACTGCTTGCGCCGCCAGCGATTGCGCAGGGCCACCGCCACGGCACGCTTGGCGTCTTTCTGGCCGATGATGAAACGGTCGAGCTCGGAAACGATCTCGCGGGGGGTCAGGTCGGTCATTTCGAAAGGCTTTCCACGGTCAGGTTGCCGTTGGTGTAAACACAGATATCGGCGGCGATCGACATGGCCTTGCGGGCGATGTCTTCGGCGTCGAGGTCGCTGTCCATCAGGGCGCGGCCGGCAGCGAGGGCATAGTTGCCGCCCGATCCGATGGCGGTCACGTCATGCTCGGGCTCAAGCACATCGCCCGCGCCGGTGATGACGAACAGATCCTTTCCGTCCGAGACGATCAGCATCGCCTCGAGCTTTTGCAGGTATTTGTCGGTGCGCCAGTCCTTCGCCAATTCGACCGAGGCTCGGGCCAATTGCCCCGGCGTGGCTTCGAGCTTTTTCTCGAGCCGCTCCAGAAGCGTGAAGGCGTCCGCCGTCGATCCGGCAAATCCGGCGATCACATCCTGCCCGCCCGGCGATAGCCGCCGCACCTTGCGCGCCGTGCCCTTGATGACCGTCTGGCCAAGGCTCACCTGCCCGTCGCCCGCGATCACCACTTTGCCCCCCTTGCGCACACCGATGATCGTCGTGCCATGCCAGCCGGGAAAATCTTCTTTTGCCATCA
>JALRLK010000014.1 GCA_023254495.1 Marivivens sp.
AGATCAACGGTGAGAGGCACTACCTTTGGCGCGCCGTGGACCATGAGGGTGAGGTGCTAGAGAGCTTTGTCACCAAGGCGCGTGACAAGAAAGCTGCATTGAAATTCCTCAAGAAAGCGATGCGCAAGCACGGTAGCCCGGAGGTGATCGTCACGGACCGGCTGCGATCCTACGGCGCAGCATTGAGGGAAATGGGAGCCGCAGATCGCCAGGAAACTGGCCGCTGGTTGAACAATCGCGCGGAGAATTCGCACCTGCCATTTCGGCGACGAGAACGAGCGATGCTCCGCTACAGGTGCATGTGAACGCTCCAGAAGTTCGCCGCCGTCCACGCCTCTGTTCTCAACCATTTCAACTCGGAGCGCAGCCTCACTTCCCGATCGACCTTCAAGCTAAACCGCGCCGCGGCACTTGCTGAATGGCGCCTCCTTTGTTCCGCATAGGTTCGCGTGTTTGGAGGCAAACAGAGTCTAGTTCGAATTAGTCTGTCAGCACCGAGCCGAGAACTTGCATCTACCATTTCGAAGGCGAGAACGTGCAATGCTGCGCTTCCGCCGCATGCGAAGTTCGCCTCAGTTCAGGCCTCAGTCCACACCTCAGTTCTCAACCATTTCAATTCAGAGTGTCACCTCTACTCCCGTGCCAACTTCAAACTGAACCGCGCCGCTGCTCTCGCCGAGTGGCGGCGGCTTTGTTCCGCATAGGTTCAGGTGTTTTCGACAAACTGACACTGGTTCGAATTGGTCTGACACCACCCGACCGGTCTGCCTGCCGCCTTACCTCAGATGATGCTGTGCGAAAGCGGCAGACGGATGGCAAAGCAGGCGCCTTTGCCCAATTCGGATTTCGCGGTAATTGTTCCGCCTGCACGATTGATGATCTTGCGGCTGATGGAAAGCCCAAGCCCGGTGCCGCTGCCGGGTTTGGTTGTGAAGAATGGGTTGAAGATTGAGGCTAGGGTGGCCTCGTCCATACCTGTTCCGTTGTCTTTTACCGTGATCTCGACGCAGGGCTCCGGATCGCCCTTCTGGTTTGACGAGCCAATCTCTACACGCCCGCCATTTGGCATCGCCTGAACGGCATTGGCGACGACATTGATCAAGACCTGTTGTAGCTCTGAAGGGTTGATCCTGACCGTTCCGGTTGCCGACAAGTTCAGGACGATCTCATCGTCATGGCGCGATTTGAGATGCTGAATAAGTGGCATGGACTCACGGATGATCTCGTCGACCGAGATGCCCGGCTGGCCGTCGACGAATTCTTCGGGGCGGGCGAATTGCAGGAGTTTGCTCACCATAACGTTGATGGTATGGGTCTGCTCGAAAATCAGGCGCAGCTCGGTTGAAAAGGCAGTTGCCTGTGTCCCGAGGCCTGCTTGGATCACCTCGAGATTCCCTTGGATTACCGCAAGCGGGTTGTTGATCTCGTGGGCAACGCCCGCCGTGATTTCTCCGATTGCTGCCAGTTTTTCCGCAACGATAAGCTGGCCGGTGGTGATCTTCAGCTCGCGGTTGGCTTCTTCAAGGTCGCGTGTTCGCGCAGCGACGCGATCTTCAAGTTCTACGTTTAGATCTCGCAAAGACCGATCCCGCGACTGGATCTGATCGAGAAGGGTATCAAGATGGGCCGCGACGCGCCCGATCTCGTCGGCCCGTTCCAGCGGTCCGGTACGTGCGCCAAGGTCTCCGGTCTCGACCTTGCCGATGGTGGTGTTCATTTTCTCAAGGGGGGTGAAGATGCCGCGCGCCCAATACAGGAGAAGCGGGACCGCGATGGCCAGCAGGGCCACAAAGGCAAGCCCGATTTGGCGCACAGTTTGCCAGCGTGCGGCAGTGAAGGGCGCCTCGAGAAATCCAACATAGAGCATCCCGATGCGGGTGCCAAAACTGTCGACGACCGGTTCATAGGCTGAAACATACCAGTCGTTGACAACAAACGCCCTGTCGCGCCAGATCTCGCCTTCATCAAGAACGCGCTCCCGGACAGCTGCAGAGACGCGCGTGCCAAGCGCGCGCACGCCATCAAACATGCGCACGTTGGTCGAGATACGCACATCCTCGAGAAAAAGCGTCGCAGTCCCGAGGCTGCCTTCGGCAAGGCTGAAGGCGGGATAGACTAGATCGTTGATCTCGTCGATGAACCCCAGATTTCTATTCAGGAGAACCCCGCCAACCACGACCCCGCCAGGAGCGGGGGCGGCGGCATGAACGACCATGCCGCGGGTTTCAAGGTCGCGGTCGGTCGGGGCAGCCGCAGGTGTCGGCACCAGAGGGAGCCTTGCGCGTTCAACAAGATCGGGGTCGAGGGCAGACAAATCCTGCGGCGAAAAGATGTCTATGGCGACGGCGTTTCCGCCTGCCAGGGCCTTGGCGATGACTGGCCAGTCGGCAGGGCTGTGACTCCCTGACGGCTCGAACGCCGATTCGGCCGGAAGAAAGTAAAGAAAGTCTAGGCCTTCCCACGTTTTGTAATCGGCCAGCAACATTTCAAGCCCTTGGTTGCTTTCGCCGGTGGCAAGCCGCGAGGCCAAGGCCTGCGAGGCGCCGAAGGCCGCGATTGCCGAGCTGCGGTCGTTCATCAACCCCGCAAGGTGCTGGTGGGCGATGGTCAACTCACCATTGACCTTGGCGATCAGCACTTCGTCAAACCGTGCCGACCAGCTGGCGATCGTATACCACAGAAGGAGCGGCAGAATGACCAAGGGCGGCATAAGGGCGATCAGCAGCAGGCGAAACCGGACACCCCTGAACCAGCCGGGGCCCGATGTCAGCGAATTCTGCCCGTCAGACATCCCAGCTCGCGCATTTTCGGTCGATGGTCTTGCGGGAAATGCCGAGGCGGCGCGCTGCTTCGGCGCGATTGCCTTGGCAGGCCTCCAGAACCGAAAGGATATGACGCCGCTCCATCACGAGAAGCGACTCGACCGGTTCGAACTCTGTGATGCGGGCCCCTTGGCCATGTCGGGCAACAAACTCGGGCGGGAATGCGCCCAAGATCAACGAACGTTCGATCAGATTGCGTAGTTCGCGGACATTGCCGGGCCAGTCATATCGAGCCAACCCGAGGGCAATGTCTTCGGTCAGGGGGATCGGTGGCACCCCCAATTCGCGCGAGAGCTTGCCCATAAACATATCGGCAAGCTCGGCGATATCACCCACCCGTTCGCGCAAAGGCGGCATATGCACGGCCAGCACATTGATGCGGTGAAAGAGGTCCTTGCGGAAACGTCCCTCAGCGACCGCCCTTTCAAGATCGGAGTTGGTCGCGCAGATAAAGCGCAGATTGAGCGGCATCTCACGGTCAGAGCCGATCGGCCGGATGCGGCCCTCTTCAATCACCCGCAGGAGCATTGCCTGAACCTCGAGGCGCATATCCGCGACCTCGTCGAGGAACAGCGTGCCGCCATTGGCAAGCGCAAGAAGCCCCAACTTTCCATCGCGGTCGGCCGACACCATGCCGAAAAGCTCGGCCATGGCCGACTCGGCCCCGAAATGCGCGCAGTTGATTGGCACGAAAGGCTTTTCGGCCCGATCGGAGAGGGCATGGAGGGTCCGCGCTGCCACCTCTTTGCCAGTGCCGCTTTCTCCGGTCAGAAGGATCGGGGTTGGTAGATGGGCGGCCTTCTGCAGGATGCTGCGCACTGCCTCGATCCGTGGCGAACGGCCAAGCAATCGCCCGCGCGCGGCTTCGGATCCGATGCGCAGCTCGTATTTCAAAAGAGTATTCTCGCGCTTGAGAAATCTCTGATCGACCGCACGGCGCACGGCATTTAGGATCTGGTTCGACCGGAAAGGCTTAAGAACCAGATCGATGGCGCCCACCCGCAGGGCATGGATCGCAGTTTCAAGATCGGCATAGGCCGTCATCAGGATTGTATCAGCGAAGAGGCCGACCTTGCGCTGCTCGGCGAGCCAGTCAAGCCCCGAGATCCCCGGCATCACATTATCAAGGATCACGATATCGAAATGCTGGGCGTCGAGAAGCTTCGAGGCCTCCTCGGCGCTTTCGGCTTCTTCGACCTTCTTGCACAAGGGCGCCAAGAGCTTCACGACGAAATTGCGTATGCCCATCTCGTCGTCGACCACAAGGATCGAGACATGCTTGAGGTTCCGTTCAAGCCAGGGATCGCCCGGTGGGGCAGGGAGCGCTGCTGCTGGCAGGCTTCCGGAGTTCATGAGCCGTATGCCTTTCCCGCTTAGTCGAGGCGGACAGATTGCCCGCTTGTAACGTCCTGCGTGGAGAGCGGCACGTAGTCAAGTATCACGTCGGCTGCGAAGGCAAGAAGAATGATCGTGGCGAAGGCGAGAAACATGGTCTTCATGGCGGTTTCTCCCCCTTATTCGGCCGGATGGTGCGGGGATTTTCCCGTCACTTCTTCATACCACAGTCCGTGGTGCTCCTTGGCCCACTGCTCGTCGACCTCGCCCTTGCCCATGGCATCAAATGCCCCCTGCATCCCGATCGACCCGATGTAAATATGGGCGATCGCGATGGCGATGAAGACAAAGGCGACGATGGCGTGCCAGAGCTGAGCCAGCTGCATCTCTTCATGCGGGGTCAGGGTGGTTGGCAACTCGCCGAGTCCCAGAAGCTGAGGTAGGCCGATGGCATTAAGATGTTCGAAGGTTGCCGCAAAGAGCGGGAGTTTGAAGGGGAACAGAAGCGAAAGCCCCGAGACAGAGATGGAAACCCCAAGGACCACCACCGACCAGAAAATCAGTTTCTGGCCCGCGTTGAATTTCCGCGCGGGCGGATGAACGCCCTTGCTGAAAAGGCCGCCACCGACGGCGATCCATTTGAGGTCGAGCCGGTTCGGGATGTTGTGCGAGATCCAGGTGACCGTGACCCACACAAGACCGATCATGAAGGCCCAAGCCACATTGTTGTGGATCCATTTGCCAACCACGGCATAGGCGGCGAAGGCATCTTTGCCAAAGTAGGGGATCAGGGCGACACGACCGAAAAGCTGAAGAAGCCCGGTTATGCCCAAAAGGATAAACGATCCCCCAAGCAGCCAATGGCCGAACCGCTCGAAAGCCTTGAAACGCTGGATCGTCTTGCCAGCCAGTGGCCCGTCGATACGGATCTTGCCGCGCCCGAGGTAGAAGAGCGCAAGAACCCCAATCATGCCAAGAAGTAGATAGCCGCCATAGGTTCGCAAGTCTCCGTCGCGGAATGCCAGCCAGCGCATACCGCTATCCTGAATGATGATATTTGCGGCAGGCGCTCCGGTTGAAACCGTCACGTTGGCCGAGCCATAGCGCAGGGCGCGCCAAAGTTCGGGGTCGGAGGCTCCGCCCAAAGTGCCAAGCTGGTCGGCGATCGCGGCGCCGCTACGGTCCGCACCGGTATCGTCGCGGCGGAAAGCGTCATCGATCGCAAGGCCCTGCTGGCGCGCGAGAATGTCTTCGAGGGTCTGGGCGCCGCCGGTCGCAGAGCGGTCAACCGTGACCTCGGCCGTCTCCTCTTGGGCGAGGGCCGGGCTGACCATGCCAAGGGAGACAAGAACTAGGGTGCAAAGGATGCGAAGAAGAGAGCGGGTCATGTCCGGGGTCCTGTTCGACGTGAAGAGCCGACAAAGCTGCGGGCCGAAGCCGGCCAGCTCTTGAGGAAATGGAGGGCGAGCCGCGACGCGGCCCGCCCGATCCCTTTAGTTGGAGACCTTGGTTTCGTAGGCGGTGCCCCAACCCCATGCGCCCGATCCAAAGCCGCGGGCGACAACACGCTCGCGGTAGATCGCCGAGACGACATCGCCGTCACCGGCGAGAAGCGCCTTGGTCGAGCACATCTCGGCGCAGATTGGCAGTTTGCCTTCGGCGATCCGGTTGCGCCCGTATTTGGCGAACTCGGCGGTCGAGTGGTCTTCTTCCGGGCCACCGGCGCAGAAGGTGCACTTGTCCATCTTGCCGCGCGAGCCGAAGTTGCCTGCCTGCGGATACTGTGGCGCGCCGAAGGGGCAGGCGTAGAAGCAGTAGCCGCAGCCGATGCAGAGGTCCTTCGAGTGAAGGACGATGCCATCGGCCGTCTGGTAGAAACAGTCCACCGGGCAGACCGCCATGCACGGCGCATCCGAGCAGTGCATGCAGGCCACCGAGATCGACCGCTCGCCGGGCTTGCCGTCGTTGATCGTCACAACCCGGCGGCGGTTGATGCCCCACGGAACCTCGTGCTCATTCTTGCAAGCGGTGACACAGGCGTTGCATTCGATGCAGCGTTCGGCGTCGCAGAGAAACTTAACTCTTGCCATGGTTCATTCTCCTCCTTAGGCCGCGCTGATCTTGCACAGGGTTGCCTTCGTCTCTTGCATCAAGGTGACGGAGTCATACCCGTATGTCTGGGCCGTGTTTGACGATTCACCGAGCACATAAGGATCGGCGCCTTCAGGGTATTTGTGGCGAAGGTCCTCGCCCTGGTAATGCCCACCGAAGTGGAACGGCATGAAAGCGACGCCTTCACCGACCCGCTCGGTCACCATCGCCATGACCTTAACTTTGGCGCCTTCGGGGCCCTCGACCCAGACTTGAGACCGGTCACGCACGCCAAGATTGTTGGCGTCGCGCGGGTTGATCTCGACGAACATGTCTTGCTGAAGCTCGGCAAGCCAGGGGTTCGCGCGGCTTTCGTCGCCGCCGCCTTCGTATTCGACAAGGCGTCCGGAGGTGAGGATGATCGGATAGTCCTGACTGAAGTCATTCGCCTGGATCGAGGCATAGAGCGTCGGCAGACGATAGAGCTTGCGGTCAGAGTAGGTCGGATAGTCTTCGACCAGATCACGCCGGTTGGTGTAGAGCGGCTCGCGGTGCAGCGGTACCGGATCGGGGAAGGTCCAGACGACGGCACGGGCCTTGGCATTGCCGAAGGGCGCGCATTCGTGCTTGATCGCCACCCGCTGGATGCCGCCCGAAAGATCGGTCTTCCAGTTGGTATTGGCCCCTGCCACCGCGTCGATCGCGGCCCGCTCGTCGGCGGTCAGATCGCCGTCCCAGCCAAGGTCCATCAGCATCTGCATGGTGAACTCGGGATAGCCGTCCTTGATCTCGGAGCCAGCGCTGTAGACACCCTCCGCCAAAAGGTTGTCGCCATCGCGCTCCACGCCGAAACGGGCGCGGAAGGTCAGGCCGCCCTTCGAGACGGGCTTGGACATATCGTAGAGGTTCGGCGTTCCCGGATGGTTCATCTCGGCAGTGCCCCAGCACGGCCACGGCAGACCGTAGTAGTCGCCGTCGCAGGGGCCGCCCACCGCCTGAAGCGTGGTGCGGTCGAACGTGTGCTGGTTTGCCATGTGAGCCTTGATCCGCTCGGGGCTCTGGCCGGTATAGCCGACGGTCCACATTCCGCGATTGAACTCGCGGGTGATGTCCTCGACCAGCGGCTCGCCATCATTGACCGCGATATTGCGGAACAGCCTGTCGGCAAAGCCGAACTTCTCCGCAAAATGGTTTATGATGATATGATCCGGCAGCGCCTCGAAGAGCGGATCGACGATCTTGTCGCGCCACTGGATCGAGCGGTTGGATGCCGTGACCGAGCCATAGGTCTCATACTGGGTTGCCGCTGGGAGCAGGTAAACCCCGTCGGTGCGGTCATGCAGAACGGCCGAGACGGTCGGGTAGGGATCGACCACAACGAGAAGATCGAGCTTCTCCATTGCAGTCTTCATCTCCGTGCCGCGGGTCTGCGAGTTGGGGGCGTGGCCCCAGAGAACCATCGCACGAACGTTGTCGTTCTGGTCGATGTTGTCCTTGTCCTCGAGAACACCGTCGATCCAGCGCGAGACCGGAATGCCGTTGGTGTTCATCAGGCTGATCGGTTTGCCGTCGCCATCCAGAGCATCCTGACCATCAGGGCCCTTGAGGTTGACGAAGCGGCCCTTGAGCCAGTCGAGGTCTTCCTGCCAGACGCGCGCCCAGTGGGCCCAGGAGCCTGCGGCGAGGCCGTAGTAGCCAGGCAGGTCGTGGCTCAGAACGCCGAGGTCGGTGGCGCCTTGCACGTTGTCGTGGCCGCGGAAGATGTTGGTGCCGCCACCGGTGACGCCCATGTTGCCCAGAGCAAGCTGGAGGATACAGTAGGCGCGGGTGTTATTGTTGCCATTGGTGTGCTGCGTACCACCCATGCACCAAATCACAGTGCCGGGGCGGTTGTTGACCAAGGTGCGGGCAACACGCTCCATCTGGCTACCGGGAACGCCGGTGACACGCTCGGTCTCCTCGGGCGTCCACTTCTTCACCTCTTCCTTGATCTGGTCCATGCCCCAGACACGGGTGCGGATGAACTCTTTGTCCTCCCAGCCGTTCTCGAAGATGTGCCACAGAAGACCCCAGATCAGCGCCACGTCAGAACCGGGGCGGAAGCGAACATATTCATCTGCATGGGCCGCGGTGCGCGTGAAGCGAGGATCGCAGACGATCAAGGGCGCGTTGTTCTCTTCCTTGGCTTTCAGGATGTGCAGAAGCGAAACAGGGTGCGCCTCTGCGGGGTTGCCGCCGATGAGGAAGATCGCCTTGGAATTGTGGATGTCGTTGTAGCTGTTGGTCATGGCGCCGTAGCCCCATGTGTTGGCAACGCCGGCAACGGTCGTCGAGTGGCAGATCCGCGCCTGATGGTCGACGTTGTTGGTGCCCCAATAGGCGGCGAACTTGCGGAACAGATAAGCCTGTTCGTTGGAATGCTTCGCCGAGCCGAGCCAATAGACTGAGTCTGGTCCGCTCTCGTCGCGGATCTGGAGCATCTGGTCGCCGATCTCGTTGATCGCGTCTTCCCAGCTGATCCGCTTCCAGACGCCGCCCTCTTTCTTCATCGGATACTTCAGGCGGCGCTCGCCGTGGGCGTGCTCGCGCACCGAAGCACCCTTGGCGCAATGGGCGCCAAGGTTGAAGGGGCTGTCCCAGCCGGGCTCTTGCCCGATCCAGACACCGTTACGCACTTCGGCAAGCACGGTGCAGCCGACCGAACAGTGGGTGCAAACGCTCTTGACCGTCTCGACGGCCGCGTCAACCGAGGTCTGGGCCTCGGCGCGGGCTACGGTTCCGCCGAGCGCGCCAATGCTGGCAAGGCCGCCGATAGCCAGACCCGAGCCGCGCAGGAACGCGCGACGGTCGACCGATTTTTCAGCTACGCCGGACACGAGGGTCGGACGGTTCGCAATTCGCGCCCCACCGGTTGTCTTTCTCTTTAGCATACTTCTCTCCCTTGATTATCTAGCCCTAGAGGCCGGGAATTCGCCCCTTAGAACCGGGCTGACTCGTAATAGGCCCGAGTGTGGGCAGTATCCTGAAGGCCCGATCCGCCTGCACCCGATGCGGTGTCGGCGGCGGCTTCGGTTCCTGTGGCGACGGCAGCTGCGGCTACCGGTGCGGCTGACGCGATCTTGAGGAAATCACGACGGCTCGTTGCTTTGTCTTCGCTTGATTTCGTCATACCTAACTTCTCTCTCTCTTTGGCGGAGACCCGCCGCTTCGCCCCCGCTCCAAGACGCGAAGGCCTTCGTTCACTCAGCCACCCGTCATCCGGAAAGCTTCGGTTTCGATGACCAGAAAATTCCGGCCGATGGCCCCGACTGGGGCATAGAAAACCGACCCCTTCGCCCCTTCCAGATCGGCAAAGAAATGCCGCGCCCAAGGAGCAAGGTGTCTGTTGAAAAACTCGCGCTGACGCGACAGCGATGCGGGCGTTCCAAAACGACCGGTAATCAGGCCGGCCATAATCTCGAGAAGGCTCGCGATATTGTCTTCGGGCTCATAAACGTTCGGCGCCCGCGTGATGCCGTTCTTGCGCATATCGTCTCGCAATACGGCGAGCGGCTTTTCGTTGAGAAAGCCGGTCATGTAGTAGCTGGCATAGGGCAGAAGCTCGCCGCGCCCGAGGCCGATGAACAAATCGTTAAATTCGCGCTCGACCGAAGCGGCGGAAACCTTGTTGGCCAGCGTCGCCAAAGTGTTGATCGCAGAGCCAAGATCGCTCTCGTCACCTTTCAGTGTTGCGCTGCGACCCAAGAGCGACTTGTCGGGCGGCGAGGCAAGAAGCGCCGAGAGATAGCCGTAAAGATCGGCTCTGAGCTGATCTTCTTCGGCGATCATCGGTGCTGCGGCTGCGGCTTGGGACATTTCTTCTCGCTCTCTTTCAATCGGCAAATGCAAAGCGCATGTGGCGGCGGGGCATGGGTTGCTCTTCTACAGGCTCGGACGCCGATACCTCTGCGGCAGACAGGGCAATTGCTTGATCTGCCGCATCGACTTCACGGTTTGCCTCGCCTTCTGCTATGCCGTCTTCAATTGTCTCGTCTTCGCCCTCTGCCGTGCCGGACGCCGTTTGTTCGGCGCTCGCTGCCAGGGCTTCGATGTGCTTGAGCATCCCTTTGCCGACGCGATAGGCCGAGGCGACCGTTCCCGCCGAAGTGGCCGCATCGGAAAAATCCTCGGCGTGATCGAGGAGCCCGTCGAGATTTGCCAGAACCGGGTTTGAGACCCAAAGCCGACGCAGGGCGCGGCGGCGCAGGTGTTCGGGAATGTGCTTACCCATGAAGGCAGCGAAATCATCGCCTTGCGTCAGTGTCTCCGGATCGGGCAGCCCCAGCTCCTCGAGAAGCTCCGCATCAGACTTGTTGGCTCGTTCGGCTTCGAGAAGCGCCGTTTCTTCGGCCTCGGCAGCAGCCTCGATCGCGAGACGCTCGGCCTCGGCCTCGGCTTCAACTGCCGCTTTGCGCCGCGACCAGAAATCAGAACGATCGACGCCGGCCATCAATGAAGCCCTCCGCGATCTTGGCCGGGTGCACGGAATACATCGGCCATCTGCCGAACACGGGGATCGCCCTTGCCGTCCTCGACAAGGTCGACCCGCTTCTTGTCGCGTTTGCGCTTTACGAATACCTCTTCGACGTGGTTGTCGTCGCAGAACTTCTGAACCCAGGCGATCAGGCCAGCAGGCATCGGCACCTGTTCGATCAAACCGTCGCCGCTGTCCATATAGTCCTGCCCCTCATAGGGCGAGGCGGTCACAAAGGTCGGAGTCCAAGTGAGATCGCTGTCGCCATCGAGCGCTTCGCGCAAAACGACCACGAGGCCAGGGGTGCGAGACGACAGGGCTGCAAGATAGGCCTCGGTATCGGTCGACCACAGATCAAGCGGCAGGGTCGCAGCGTGATATTCGACGGCATCCCCATCGCGGCGAAGCTCTTTCCATTTGGCGGGA
>JALRLK010000051.1 GCA_023254495.1 Marivivens sp.
CCGCTGGAACTTCCGCCCTACAGCGACGAAGCCTGGCCGGCGACCGGCTGGCCGGAGGACGTGACCTATAACTACGGTCGTCCCGGTATGATGACCGAGCACCCCGATGTTGCGGCTTTGATCGCCAACTCGAACCTCACGAACGCCATGCAGGCGACGATGATCCACGCCATCGACGTGGAAGGCCGTGATGTCGACGAGGTCGTTCAGGAATGGCTCGAGAACAACGAAGACGTCTGGCGCGCCTGGCTGCCCAACTGATAGAGGCAGCATAGCGTTTTCGCAGGCCCCCGGATTTCGGGGGCCTGATTTCTTTGAAAGTCACCCCTATGAGCCTTTTTGACCGCAAAGCCGTCCATTTTGCCCTCCTGGGGGCGACGGGTGCCGCCTGGGGGTTCACCCACCCGCTGACCAAGCTCGCGGTTTCAACTGGCTATGGCCCTTTGGGCATCATGTTCTGGCAGCTCGTGATCGTGGCGACGATCTCGGGCATTGCCCTGATCTTTCGTGGCCGCCGCCCGCCGTTTCATCGTGAAGCGTTGATCCTCTACGCGATGATCGCCCTCTTGGGCACCATCGTGCCAGATTTCCTGATCTATACCGCGGCGGTGTTTATTCCCGCCGGCATCCTTGCGATCCTCATGGCAATCTCGCCGATGGTCTCGTTGCCCATTGCCCTCGCACTCGGGGTCGAGCGGTTTTCCGTCCGCCGCGGGAGCGGAGCGGTTGTGGGACTGGTGGCCATTCTTTTGATGATCGGCCCCGATGGCGGCCTCGCCAGCCGGACCGAGGCGCTCTGGGCGCTTGTGGTCCTTGCAGCGGTGCTCTTTTACGCCGCACAGGGCAATTTCATCAGCTGGTATGGCCAAACCGATGTGGGCGCGATGCGGATGCTCTTTGGCTCGTCGCTTGCGGCGATGATCGTCATTGGCCCCGCAGTATTTGCCAGCGGCCAGTTTATCGACCCGCGCATGGAATGGACCGCTGTTGAGTGGGCCGTGCTCGGCACCGGCGCGCTCCACGCGCTTGCCTATGCGGGCTATCTGTCGCTTGTCTCCCATGCGGGGCCGGTCTTTGCCTCGCAGGTCTCATACATCGTGACATCGACAGGCGTCCTGTGGTCGATGCTTCTGCTCAAAGAAGGCTATTCGGGCTGGGTCTGGCTTGCCTTCGCGCTCGTCATGCTGGCGATCACGCTGGTGCAGCCGCGCCGCGCCCCCGCAATACCGGGAGAGACCGCGCCCTAAAGCGCGGGCTTTCCGGCTTCGGGGATGAACATCTCGGGCGCTGTCATCTCGTATTGATAGGCGGCCTGGAACACCGTTCCATCACTGAACGTCGGGCCGATGATCTGAATGCCGGTCGGAACCCCGTGACGATCCCGTCCCGAGGGCACCGACATCACAGGGCAATTCGACATCATATTGAATTGGTGGGTCAGCACCCATCCGTATTCCGGATCGACCACCTTGCCATCAACCCTGAAATTCGTGTCCAGTTGGTCATGATCGGCACGGACCGCCCCTATCGAAAGCGTTGGGCAGATCAAGACATCGTAACGTTCGAAAAGTGCGCCGATAACCTGATACATCCGGTGCTGGACTTCCCAGGAACGGGCCACGTCATCCGGTTTGAGATGGGCCGCCGCATCGGCCATTGCGGCCGCGTATGGGGTAAGGAGATCGCGGTGCTCTTTGGCCGACCAGAGCGCCACGCGGCCGAAATGCATCGCCGTATACCAGCGCATCGAGGCTTCATCGACCTCCGGCCCCCAGCCGATATCGACCTCTTCAGCGATGCAACCGCTGACACGGAAGATATCGAGCGCCGCGAGCGTGTTTTCCCGCACCTCAGGCTCGACCGACACATAGCCGAAATCCAACGAATAGCCGACACGGAGCGGTCGCGGTTCGGCCTGATACGGCAGGATGACCTTGTCGCGCAGTGAGTCGTGGTCGCGCGGATGTGGGCCGGAGATGACATTCTGCAAAAGCGCTGTGTCCGCCACCCCGCGGCTCAACACGCCGCAGTGGTTGTAGCGATCGAAATTCGACGGAGGGCCATCTGGGTTGCGCCCATGCGGCGGCTTGTAGCCCACAAGGCCGCAAGAGCTTGCCGGTATGCGGATCGAGCCGCCGATATCGGTGCCGGTGGCGATGGGCGTCATGCCCGCAGCCAAAGCGGCCGCCGACCCGCCCGATGAACCGCCGGGGCCATAGTCGAGGTTGAACGGATTGCGGGTTATCCCCCAAATCCGCGAATTGCAGGTGCCGGAGAGACAGAATTCTGGCGTGGTCGTGCGGGCATGGAAGATCGCTCCGGCCTCTTCAAGCCGTTCGATCATTGGATCGGAATGATCGTCGATATGATCCTTGTAGACGAGCGAGCCCTGAGTACTGCGCTTGCCCTTCATCCGCTGGATATCCTTCACCGCGACCGGAAGCCCCTCGAGCGGGCGCGCTCGTCCGCTCATATAGGCGGTTTCGGCCCTTTTGGCCGCATCTCGGGCCTCGTCGTAATAGGTTTCCGCGTAGGCATTGATCGCCGGATTGACCTTTTCCGCCCGCGCAATCAGCGCCTCGAGATACTCAACCGGCGACAGCCTGCGCCGGCGAAACCGGGCCAGCGCTTCCTGCGCCGAAATATAACAGAGGTCGGTCTCAGCCATCACGATCCTCATTCGGCGCGGGTTGTCGTCATTGCACTTCGGATCAGCTCTTCAATTTCAGGCACGCTGGCTCTGCGAGGATTGGTGGCGGCCGCAGGATCCCGCGACGCCTTGAGGGCAAGCGAGCCTATCGCCCCTTGACGCACACCCAAATCTTCCAGCCCTTGGGGAATGGCGCATAGGTTAAGCAGGTGTTCGACCCCAGCGAGGAAGGTACCGAAATCCGAGCCATCCAGACCCATCGCCTCGCACATTGGCCCGACCTTGGACTCAATGTCCTTTGCGTTGAACTGTAGGACGGGCGGCAGGAGGACAGCGTTGGTCAGCCCGTGGTGAGTATCGAACTCGGCCCCGACCATATGGCTGATGGCATGAACCATGCCGAGCCCCTTGAGGAACGAGATGCCCGCCAGACAGGAACCGACAAGCATCGCCCCCCGCGCCTCGATCGAGGTGGGTGCGTTAAGAACCTCCGGCAACGCCTTGGCGACCAATCGCAATCCTTCGAGTGCGACGCCGTCGCAGATGGGATGGGCGGCAGGGACACAATAGGCCTCGATCGCATGGGTGAGCGCGTCGCAGCCTGTCCAAGCGGTCAGTCGAGGCGGCAGACCAACGGTCAATTCGGGATCCAGAATCGCAACAATCGGCTTTTGCGCCGGATGCCACACGCATCCTTTGATGCCCCGGCTGGTGTCGGTGATCATCCCGGTGCTTTCGGTCTCTGCGCCCGTGCCGGCGGTGGTCGGGATACAGAGGAGCGGCGGGAAATCCGCTTTGGTCAGCTCATTTGGCGGAGCAACGTCGAAATCGAAATCCCAAAGCGGATGGTTGGACCTTGCCAACAGGCTGACCGCCTTGCCCGCATCCATACCGGAGCCGCCACCCAAGGCGATCACCGCATCGTGGCCGCCCTGACGAAACGCCTCGGCGCCGTGCCCTGCCTCGATGTCTGTCGGATTTGGGGAAACATCGCTAAAGAGAGCGCACCTCAAACCAGCCCCCTCTAGGGCCCCCATGACAGCGCCGACAAAAGGAAGACCCACGCTAGCCCGATCGGTCACGACCAGCGGATTGAGGATCCCCCGCGAAGCGCAGAAATCCCCCACCTCTCGAACGCGCCCCGGCCCATAGCGGATCGGGATTGGAATGTCCCAGTCCCAGTTCTGAGTGAACTGCCCGGGCGTCATTTCGCAGCCTCCCGTTTCTCTCGCGACACCGGCCAGAAGCCTTCGATCCGCACGCCATTTCTCTCAAGAAGAGGGCGTATCTCATTGAAAACGCGCTTATACCGATACCATTGCACCCCCGGCATCATGTGGTGGATGAGGTGATGGTTCTGGCCGAGAAGCAGGAAGTTGGCGAAGGGAAAGAGCGACTCGCGCGTGTCCTTGTAGCGGCCAGTGTCGTGGTGGTCGTGGTGCGGCGTCCAGGTGAAGAGCGAGAGCATCACGGTCTGGCCGACCCACCACGGAACGAACCACAACATCAGCAATTCCTTCCAGTACCCCAAAGCCAAAATCGCAATCAGAACAGCCCATTGCAGCGCGAAGGTAATCCAGCTGACGGTGACCTGCCACTTTGGCACACCGAATTTGATACAGTCATCGCGGAGGTTCCAAGGGGAGAAATAGACGATCAGCGCCTTGGGAAGCCGCAGGAACACCCAGCCAAAGAAACCGCCACGGGCGTAGATGTCAGGATCGTCCTCGGTGTTGGCCTTGGTGTGGTGCACCATGTGTTGTTTGAGGTGAGGGTAATAGAAGAGAAACAGCGGGATACAGGCCGCAGTCCCCACAACCAGATCGACCCAGCGCAGGTTCTTGCGCCGTGACGAGATATTGCCGTGGATCGCCTCGTGGACGACCGTGTAGAGCGCGTAGATAAAGACGGTGTTGATCACCGCCCCCCAGAAATAGCTGATGAGGCCCGTGATCGCGGCCCAGATCGCGAACAAGAACATCGCGAAGAGGCCCAGGAACAGGATGATTGTCGGCCAGCCGAAGTCGTCGGTCAGGCGACGCCCCGCTTCCATCTCTTCCTTGATCGTACGCGGAGCTGGTGCGGTGTCAGACAACACGGCCTCCTTGCATTAAATGGTCAAAACGATCTTGCCGCGGCCGCCTTCAGACTGAAGCGCGCGATGGGCTGAGGCAACCTCGCCCAAAGGATAGGTCGCCGCGATGTTCACATGGATTCTGCCACTAGCGAGCCAGTCGAGCGCACGTTCCAGTATCCGTTTCTGCCGCCTGCGGTGGGCCGAAAGGCCCTTCCACATGGGCGTCAGCATCATCACGTTATGGATCGTGAGGTTGTTGTTGTAAGCGTTCATATCTTCAAGATCGCCGGGCGTGCCCATGAGCGTGACAAGCCGTCCATAGGTCGCGAGCGCCTTGATGCTTTCGTGAAATACCTCGGTTCCTGCATTGTCGAGCACGGCATCAAGGCCGCGCCTGCCGGTCCAGTCCAGTGCCGCCTCGACGAAATCCTCGTCGCGATAGCGGATGATCTTTTCGGCCCCTGCCCGCGCCGCGATCTCGGCCTTCTCGTCGGAACTCACCGTCGCCGCCACCCGCGCCCCCAAGGCTCGGGCAATCTGGATGGCGATATGGCCCGTGCCACCCGCCCCGCCGTGAACGAGCACATACTCGCCCTTCCTCACGCGGGCGCGCTCCTTGAACGATTCCCAACCGGTGATGAACACCAAGGCAACCGCGGCGGCCTGCATCGCTGTCACCCCGTCGGGGATCTTCGCGACAAGCGATGCAGGCACGACCGCATGGTCGGCATAGGTTCCGTGAGTGCCGCCCACCCCACCATTACAAAACGCAACCCGGTCACCGGCCTTGAGGCCCTTGACCTGCGCGCCGACCTTCTCGATTACCCCCGCGCCGTCGTGCCCGAGGACACAGCCCTCGGCCTCGCCGACATAGGGGCCGTATTCCCGGAAATAGAGATCGGCGGGATTGATGGCCGCCGTCTCGAGACGCACGAGAACATCGGCGCCCGCGGGGTTCCAGGGAAGCTCGACAGTTGCGGGCTGAAGCACCTCCGGTGCCCCCGCGCCGCGCATGACCATCGCTTTGGTGCTGAAACTCATCCTTTGATCCTTCCGCCTTTGGGGTCATAGGGCGCCTTGAGGGCCACCTCGACCGGATAGCGTTTCCACGCGACCTCGACTTCCCATGTGCCAGCGGCGAGCCAGTCGGCGGTCACGCCATTGACGCTTTCTACATAGCCCATGCCGAGCGAGGCCTTCACTCGATGCCCGTATGCGCCAGATGTGACCGACCCGACGATCACCCCGTCGCGCAGGATCGGTTCCTGATGGTAAAGCATCGGCGCATCCGCAATCGGCAGGCGCAGCTGTACCATGCGCCGCCGCTGCGGGCCGGCCTTCTGCGCCGCCAAGGCCTCGCGGCCGATAAAGCCGTCCAGCTTGTCCATCGCCACGGCAAACCCAAGACCGGCATCGAAGGGCGTATCCTCCTCGCCGATATCGTGGCCCCAGTGGCGATAGCCCTTTTCCATCCGCAGCGAATTGATCGCGAAATAGCCGCCGTGGCCGAGGCCGAAGGCCGCGCCCGCCTCAACGATCTTATCGAACACATGGGCGGCAAATTCGGTGGGCATCAGGATCTCGTAGCCTTGCTCGCCCACATAGGTGATGCGCGTAAGCCGCACGCGGGCATAGCCGAGGTCGATCTCGCGGCTCGTGCCGAAGGGGAAGGCCGTGTCGGACAGGTCTTCGGGCGTGAGCGTCTGCAAGAGCGCCCGCGCTTTCGGCCCCATCAGGGCCAGCATCGGCAGGCCGGAGGTCATGTCACGGGCAAAGCAATGGGCGCCTTCGGGTATGTAGCGGGTGAGCCAGGCGATATCGCGCCGCTGCGAGACAGCGATGGATGTGACGAGGAACGAGGTCTCCGACAGACGGATCACCGTCACATCCGCCTCGATCCCGCCCGCCTCGTTGAGCCATTGGGTATATACGACCCGGCCCGGCGCAACGTCGATATCATTGGCGCAGAGGCGGTTGAGCACGGCGCAGGCATCACGCCCGTCGACCGCGTATTTCACGAAACACGACAGATCGAAGAGCGTCGCGTTCTCGGCCGTGTTGCGGCACTCGGCGGCGACGTTCTCGAACCAGCTGGGCTTGCCATAAGAATACTCGATCTTCGGCGCGTCGCCGGGTTTGGCGAAGAATCCGGGCCGTTCCCATCCCGCCGCCTCGGCCATCCATGCGCCAGCGGCGATGAGGCGGTCGTGGAAGGGGCTGCGCCGCACGCCGCGCGCGGTGGCGAACTGGCGCGAGGGCCAGTGCATGTCGAACAGAAGGCCGAGGGTCTCGGTCGTGCGGTCATGCAGATAGCTGCGGTTGATCTGGAAACTCTGCATCCGCCGCACATCGACGTCGGCGAGCTCCATCGGCGGCTTGCGGTCGCGGATCCAGTCGGCCAGCGCCTTGCCCACCCCGCCAGACGAAAGAATGCCGATCGAGTTGAAGCCGGTGGCGCAGAAGAGGCCGGGCACCTCGGGCGTCTCGCCCAGAAGATAGCGGTCGTCGGGGGTAAAGCTCTCAGGGCCGTTGAAGAAGAGCTGGATGCCAGTCTTTTCGAGCACCGGCACGCGGTGGGTCGCCTGTTCCAGATGTGGGGCGATGTGATCGATATCCTCGGGCAGCGTGCCGAAAGCGAAATCCTCGGGGATGCCCTTGTGGCCCCAAGGTTTGGCGTTGGGCTCGAAGAAGCCCACGAGGAGCTTGCCCGCGTCTTCCTTGTAATAGGTCCACTCGTCGCCAAGGAACAGAACCGGCAGGTCTTTGGGCAGATCGGGGATCGGCTCGGTGACGCAGTAGAAATGCTCGGCCGCATGGAGCGGCAGCGCCACGCCCGCGGTCGCCGCCAGATGGCGCGACCAGAGGCCGCCGCAGATCACCACCGTTTCGGCATAGATCGGGCCTTCCTCGGTCATCACGCCTGCGGCCTTGCCGTTTTCGACGAGGATCCGCGTGGCCGATTTGCCCTCGAAAATTTGCGCCCCACCCATCCGCGCGCCCTTGGCATAGGCCATGGTCACATCGGCGGGGTTCACCTGCCCGTCCTCCGGAAACCAGAAGCCGCCGACGATGCCATCGAGGTTGATCGGCCCCCAGCGTTTCTTGATCTGGCCGGGGCTCACCGCTTCGACCGGCAGGCCGAAGTTGCGCCCCATCGAGGCGCCACGGGCGAGCTCCTCATAGCGGGCAGCCGTATTGGCGACCCGCAGCGAGCCGCGCCGCTTGAAGCCGGTCGCCTGCCCCGTTTCCTCTTCCAGCGTGCCGAACAGCTCGCCCGTATATTTGGCAAGCTCCGTCATCCGCCGCGTCGCGCGCAGCTGGGTCACAAGTCCAGCGGCGTGCCATGTGGTGCCGCTCGTCAGCTGCTGACGTTCCAAAAGGACCACATCCTTGATGCCGATCTTGGTAAGGTGATAGGCGATCGAACAGCCAGCGACACCGCCGCCGACGATCACGACCTCAGCGCGGTCAGGCAGCTTGGTCATGATATCAGACCTTGGCCTTCATCACGGCCTCATAGGTCTCGGCATCGGGATAGGGGAACCACCAGAAATCCTGGCTTTCGGCCGCCGGATCCAGCATCACGAACTTGGTGTTCTGGAACTGCGCGAGGCCCTCCGGCCCAAGCTGGCGGCCGGTGCCGGTGAGCTTGGTGCCGCCAAAGGGCAGCGCGTCGTTGTCGAGAAGCGGGGCATTGATCCACAGGATCCCCGACTGGATCTCGCGCACGGCGCGGAACTGTTCGTTGCTGTCGAGGCTGTAGAGGCAGGCGCCAAGGCCATAGTCCGACCGGTTGGCCAGCTCGATCGCTTCGTCAAAGCTACGCACCTTGCAGATCGGCGCCACAGGGCCGAAGGATTCGTTCTTGAGGATATCCATCCCCGGCTCGATCCCGGTCAGAACCGTAGGTTCAACAAACCAGCCCTTGTTCAGCTCGGCCGGACGCGATCCGCCGGTGGCGACCTTCGCCCCCTGCGCCCGCGCCTCCGACATGAGCGCCTCAAAGCGGGTCCGCTGACGCTCGGTCGCCATCGGGCCGACATCGACCTTTTGCAGGCCGTTGCCTACGCGCAGCTTGCGGGTCTCGGCCACCAGCCGCTCGACGAATTCGTCGTGGATCGACTCGTGCACATAGAAGCGTTCGGCCGAAGTGCAGACCTGACCGCAGTTGAGATAGGCCGCAAAGGCTGCGCCACGGGCGGCGATATCGAGGGGAGCCGAGGGCATGACGATGAAGGGATCGTTGCCGGAGGCTTCGATGAGGCAGGGTTTGAAGGTCTCGGCGCAGGTGCGGGCAACCATCTGCCCTATCGGCACCGAGCCCGTATAGGCCACCGCATGGGATTTCTTCGAGCCCACCAGATGCTGCGCCACGCGAGGGCCTCCGGTCACGGTCTGCATCAGACCTTTGGGCAGGCCGTCGAAAAGCTCCATGAACTTCAGCGTCGTAAGGCTCGTCTGTTCATGCGGCTTGACGATCACCGCGTTGCCAGCCGCCAGCGCCGCCGCGGCTTCCCAGCACATAAGCACCAGCGGATAATTGAACGGCAGGATGATGACAACCGTGCCCAAGGGCTCCTTCACCGCGAAATGGAACTGGCCCGGAACGGTCGTGCCAGCGATGCGACCCGCCTCGTGGCGGGCGATCTCGGCGTAATAGTCCATCGCGGTGGCACACCACGATACCTCGTCGAGCGCTTCCTTGAAAGGCTTGCCCTCTTCCCGCGTCAGACATTCGGCATAGATCGCCTTGTCACGGCGCATGACGGCCGCGATCTCGTGCATGACGACAGCACGCGAGCGCATATCCATGGCATTCCAGGTGCGCCCCGCATTGAGCGCAATGTCGAGCGCCTCTTCGACCTCGGCATCGCTCGCATCGGCGATCACGCCCACGCGATCCTCGGTCGCCGGATCGATAACCGAAAAGGTCGCCGTGCTTTTGCTTCGGACGAACTCTCCTCCGAGGAACAGATTACCCGAAAGCCGTTCGAACTCTTTCAATGCCGACATTGCCGGAC
>JALRLK010000103.1 GCA_023254495.1 Marivivens sp.
CCGCTCACACCGCTGAGCCACCTCAATCGCGCCAAGCAGCTATTCCCCGATCATGAGGCGGTCGTCTACGGCACCTTCCGCAAAACCTATGCCGAATACCACGCCCGCGTGAGCCAACTGGCCTCGGCCCTCGCCAAGGCAGGCATCAAGCCGGGCGATGTGGTGGCAACGCTGATCCCAAACATTCCCGCCCAAGCCGAGGCCACTTTCGGCGTGCCGGCCTGCGGTGCCGTGCTCAACACGATCAACACCCGGCTCGAGGATGACACGGTCGGCTATATCTTCGATCATGGTGCCGCAAAGGCGGTGATCGTCGACAGCCAGTTCATGCCGCTCGCCCGCGCCGCCATCGCCAAGATGGAGGGCCCCGCGCCGATGCTCATCGAAGCCCACGATCCGGCCTCGAATTTCGCCCCCACCGGCACAGCGACGCTCTATGAGGATTTCCTCGCCACCGGCGATGCCGACTTCGCGTGGATCATGCCGCAGGACGAATGGGAGAGCCTCGCGCTCAACTATACCTCCGGCACCACCGGCCGGCCCAAGGGTGTCGTCTATCACCACCGCGGCGCTTACCTCATGACCATGGGCACGCCCGTCTCGTGGCAAATGACGCTCTATCCGCGCTATCTCGCCATCGTGCCGCTCTTCCACTGCAACGGTTGGAACCACACATGGATGCTGCCGCTTCTGGGCGGCACGCTGGTCTGCTGCCGCGATGTGACCGCGAAGAACGTCTACAACGCCATTGCCGACGACGGAGTGACCCATTTCGGCGGGGCACCCATCGTTCTCAATACGATCGTCAACGCCAAGGCCGAGGATCGGCGGGAATTTGGCCATGTGGTCGAGGTTTTCACCGCCGGCGCCCCGCCGCCCGCGGCAACGCTGAAGGCCATCGAACCCTTGGGCTTTAACGTCACGCAGGTCTATGGCCTGACCGAGACCTACGGCCATGTTACCGAATGCCTCTGGCACGACGAGTGGAACGCGCTACCGGATGAAGAGCGCTATGCCATCAAAGCCCGCACGGGCGTGTTGATGCCGATGATGGAGGATATCACCGTCCTCGATCCGCAGATGAACCAAGTGCCGATGGACGGCGCCTCGCTGGGCGAGATCATGATCCGTGGCAACTCGGTCATGAAGGGTTATCTCAAGAACCCCAAGGCCACGGCCGAGGCCTTTGAAGGCGGCTATTTCCACTCGGGCGACATCGCTTTCCAGCATCCCGACGGCTACATCAAGATCGCAGACCGCGCCAAAGACATCATCATCTCGGGCGGCGAGAATATCTCCTCGGTCGAGGTCGAGGGTGCAATCATGCACCACGCAGCGGTGAGCCTCTGCGCCGTGGTCGCCATGCCCGACGAGAAATGGGGCGAGGTGCCCTGCGCCTTTGTCGAGTTGAAGGAAGGCGCTTCGCTGACCGAGGCTGATCTGATCGCCCATTGCCGCACGCGGCTTGCGGGTTTCAAGACGCCCAAGAAGGTCGTTTTTCAGGAATTGCCCAAGACCTCGACGGGCAAGATCCAGAAATTCGAGCTGCGCGCACAGTTCAAGATTATCCCCAGCTAGGGCGCCCCCGCGCCCTACCCAAACTTCGCAGCCCAAGCTATAATGCCTGAAATACGAGCAGGCACATGACAGCACTGAAGCAATACGACCGGCTTGAGGCCACGGGCCTGTGGCGTCCTGCGCCGCAGGAGCAGCGGCGCGAGGTGGTGCTGACCTATGGCGACGCCACGTTGGTCATCTCTGACAACGCGATGCGCCCCCTCGCCCATTGGTCTTTGGCCGCCATCAACCGGAGCAATCCGGGCGAGCGGCCCGCGATCTTTCTGCCGGGGCCGGATGCTGCCGAAACGCTCGAGATCGACGATCAGGTGATGATCGAGGCGATCGAGAAGATCCGCAAATCCATCGCCCGTCGCCGCCCCAAGCCGGGCCGCCTTCGGGTGATGGGCCTCACGGCTCTGACCGCAGCGCTTCTCTTTGTGATCTTTGTCTGGCTTCCCGGCGCTCTCACCCGCCAGACGCTGAGCGTTGTGCCCCCCGCCCGTCGCGCCGAGATCGGGCAGAGCCTTTTGAACGAGGTCCAGCACCTGACAGGCGCAGCCTGTCGCGATACGCTCGGCCTTGCGGCACTGGACAAACTCGCGACGCGGATCTTCTCCGGCCCCACTCCGCCAAGGCTGGTTGTGGTGCCCGATAGCATCCCGGAAATAACGGTTCTCCCCGGGCGCATCCTGTTGATCAACCGCCGGCTCGTCGAAGACTACGAGGATCCGGCCGTTGTCGCGGGATACGCCCTGTCGGCCAATGCGGCCATTGCCGATCCTTTGAGCGATCTTCTGCATCACGCCGGCCTTGTGGCCACGCTCAAACTTGTGACCTCGGGCAGCCTGCCGCAGGACGCCTTGCGCGCCTATGCGGAAGATCTTGTTTCTACGCCGACAGAGCTCGCCACCGGAAATGTTACGCTCGATCTTCTTGGTGCGGTCGGGGTCTCGAGCATCCCGCTGGCGATGGCCATCGACCCTACGGGCGATAGCACCCAGAGCCTCATCGACAGCGACCCGATGCAGGGCAAACTGCCCGCGGTGTTGCTCAACGACGGCGATTGGGTCGCGCTACAGGGAATCTGTGGCGGCTAGGTTTTAGCCACGCACGAAGGCATCGGCAAAGCCGCTGGCCCGGACAGTTGCGAGAGCTTCGGTCAGCGCCCCGCCCTGCAATGGCCCCACCGTGACCAGCGTCAGAACCGTTCCGCCTCGCGTCACGGTCTGGGTCTGCGCTGGCAGGCCTGCGGCCTCAAGGCTGGCGACGACCCGCGCGGCATTGGCGGAGACGCCAAAGCTCGCCACCTGGATATGCGAGTTGCCCGCCGCGACGGGCGAAGCAACTGGCGTAGTCTTGGTCGAGACCTGAATGACCTGCGGTGCGGCCTTGGCGGCATAGCCCCTTTGCTGATTGAGATTCTTTCCAAACCGTCACATAGCCCGATGGCGGGGCAGACGGCTCTGTTGCGGGCAGGGGATTGGAGAAAGGCGCACCTTAGGCGAGCCCCGCGGAGGCGGGCTGGGCGGCGCCACCGCAATCCACCACCCCGCCCGTCTTTGGATCGATATAACCGGATTGCGGCCCTGATTTGCCTTCGCACAGGGCCGCCAAAGTTAGCGTCGGCGCGGGCGCTGGTGCCCGACTTGGCGCCGGCATCGCCGCGACGGAGAAGGTTGGCTCATAGCCGCAAAGCTGCTCGCGATCCCGCGTGAGACGTGGCACCCATGTTACGACACCGCCAATCCCGGCACTGACGAAAACACAGCCCAGGCTGTCGACGTACTGAATACCGGTAAAGCTCTGCGGCGGTTCTTCGGCGGGAAAGAAGGAATAGCTCGTCTGTCCTGACGCAATCTGGCCACTCGCGACAACGAAAGCCGCAGCCCCAAAGAAATTGGGGTGATTCTGCCGGACAATTGCCTGCGAGTAAATGAATTGTTCCTCTATTTTGTGCCGAACATACGGTCGCCCGCATCTCCTAGGCCTGGAACAATATATCCATGGTCGTTGAGGTGACTATCTACCGCTGCTGTGACGATCGGCACATCCGGGTGCGCCTCTTTCATCCGCTGCACGCCCTCGGGCGCTGCCAGAAGGCAGAGGAAGCGGATGTTTTTGGCGCCTGCCTTCTTCAGAAGGTCGATCGCCGCCGCCGAGGAATTGCCGGTGGCAAGCATGGGATCGACGACGATGGTCACACGGTCTTCAAGCTGGGTCGGAACCTTGAAGTAATACTGCACCGGCTGGAGCGTCTCGGGATCGCGGTAGAGCCCGACAAACCCCACCCGCGCGGCGGGGATCAGCTCGAGAATACCGTCGAGCAAACCATTGCCCGCCCGCAGGATCGAGATGAGCGCGAGCTTCTTGCCTACGATCACCGGCGCGTCCATTTCGCACAAGGGCGTCTCGATGCGCTTGGTGGTCATCGGCA
The DNA here is from genome assembly GCA_023254495.1 of Marivivens sp. Taxonomy (GTDB): domain Bacteria; phylum Pseudomonadota; class Alphaproteobacteria; order Rhodobacterales; family Rhodobacteraceae; genus RFZI01. Next base: position 3,995 of record JALRLK010000103.1, read on the forward strand.
ACTCGCGGGTGACCTCATAGGCCAGAAGCAGGCTGATCTCGCGCAGAAGCTGACAGACTAGCCACCCAACCGCCTGCGGCTTTGACCATTTCGGCCTGTTGCTGGATAGCGTTGTTGAACGCATCTATGACACCTACGTCAATAGCAGCATCACGCTGGGCACCGATCTCGGCTAACTTCTGCTGACCGCGAAGCGTCTCAAGCTCACACTGACGGCTAAACATTGCCATCTCATGCTCACGTTCGTTCTTTTTGTCAAAGTATTTCAGGACTTCAGGAG
>JALRLK010000104.1 GCA_023254495.1 Marivivens sp.
AAGTTCAACACGATAGGCGACATCGGGGGGCATTTGTGAAATAATTGACCCAAGGGGAGGTTTTTGCCTTGAATCGACTCGCGACTTGCCCCAAATGCGCGTCTCAAGACGCCAACGCACGCGCCTCTGGCCGGTAAAGCAGTCACCGCTGAACGTGTTTACGTAGCGACGGTAACGTCTCCCTTGGAACTGAGCGGCCATAGATGGCCGGGTCTATTGGAGATGACCATGACTGTAGTTACTGCCGGGGCGGCTTCCGCCTCCAGCACCGAAAACCTGTCCCGTCTCGACGCCTATGTTGCGGCCAATGATTTCGAGCGGCCGACGCTGGTGATCGACGTGGATCGGGTCGAGACGCAATACCGCGCCCTCAAGGCCGGTCTGGGCAGCGCCGACATTCACTATGCGGTCAAGGCCAACCCCGCCCGCGAGGTGATCGCCCGTCTCGTCAAACTCGGCTCGCATTTCGATGCCGCCTCGCGCGGCGAGATCGAGATTTGTCTGGGCGAGGGCGCGACCCCCGACCAGATTTCCTTCGGCAACACCATCAAGCGCCGTCAGGATATCGCATGGGCCCGCGACAACGGGATCACCCTCTTTGCCGCCGACGCCGAGGAAGAGCTTGAGAAGATCGCCGAAATCGCCCCCGGATCGGATGTCTATATCCGCCTGATCGTCGAGGCGAGCGAGGCCGACTGGCCGCTCACCCGCAAGTTCGGCTGCGATGGCGATACCGCCATTCGGCTGATGGACTATGCCAAGAGCCTTGGCCTGAGCCCCGTGGGTATGTCGTTCCATGTCGGCAGCCAGACCCGCCGCGCCGAGATGTGGGCGCCTGCGCTCGATGCGCTCGCCAAGGTCTGGCACGCCGCCAAGGCCGCGGGCCACGACCTGACGCTTCTCAACATCGGTGGCGGTTTTCCGGCTTTCTATGGCGAGGCCATTCAGGCTCCGACTGACTATGCCGCCGCCGTGATCGAGATGGTCCGCGCCCGCTTTGGTGATGTGCCGCGCATCATGGCCGAGCCGGGTCGTGGCATGGTGGCCGAGGCCGGTGTGATCGTCTGCGAGGTTCTCCTCGTGTCGCGCAAGTCCGACCGCGATGTGCACCGCTGGGTCTATCTCTCGATTGGCCGTTTCTCGGGTCTTGCCGAGACCGAGGGCGAAGCGATCCGCTATCAGTTCGCCACCCCGCGCGATGCCGACCCGATGGGCCCCTGCATCATGGCCGGCCCCTCCTGCGACAGCGCCGATGTGCTTTATGAAAAGCGCCCGATGCCGCTGCCGCTGACGCTCAAGGCGGGTGATCGGGTTCTGATCCGCAACACCGGAGCCTATACCTCGACCTATTCTTCGGTTTGTTTCAACGGCTTCCCGCCGCTTCAAGTGGTTTGCATCTGACAGAAAACGGGCGTTGGCGGTATGCGATTGTGTGCCGCTAACGCCCTCATATTGCAGCGTTTTCTGGGTTTACTCCGCCGCGCATCCGGTTAGGGTGCGGGCAAAGGAGACCCGTTATGGCACCCATCACTGATCACCCTTTGCGCTATATGCTCGCCAACGAGCTGCACGCGCGCCCCTTTCCGACGCTGACCGCGCCCTGCCGGGCGGCCTATCTGGCGCTCAAGCCCTCGCAACAGGCCGCCAACCGCGACAAGGAGGCCGATCTGCGGCATCTTCTGTCGCTGCTTGATCGTTTCGGCGCCCCGCATCCGCAGCCGGATGCCACCCATTATTTCGGGCACATCGGGAAATATGTCCTGAAATGGGAAAGCCACACCGAATTTGTCACCTACACGATCTTTGGCGAGGGCGTGGCGGATAAGCCCTTCGAGGGCTCGGCCTTCAGCTTTTTCCCCGAGGATTGGCTTGCCGATGCCCCCGGCCAGCGGATCACCTCGGCCCTTATCCGTGTCGAGATTGCCGCCACCGACGAGGGAATCGACGAGAAGGCGAGCGACTGGTTCGTGCCCGAAAGCCTCGCCATGAGCCGCGTGGTCGATGATGCGGCCATCGTGGCCACCGATTTCCGTATCGACTCGCGCGGGCATCTGCGGATGGCGGTTTTCGTCCGTCCCGAGACCGGAGGTCGCCGGATCGGTCGCGTGGTTCAGAGGCTGTGCGAGATCGAGACCTACAAGACCATGGCGATGCTCGGCCTTGCCCGCGCCCGCGAGATGGGGCCGCGACTGGGAGAGCTCGACGACGAGTTGAGCCAGCTTGTGGCTGGCATGTCGCACGACGATGTGCGCCCCGCCGAGACATTGCACCGCCTCTTGGCGATGTCGGCCGAGCTTGAGGGGCTGGCGTCGCGGTCGAGCTTCCGTTTCGGTGCGACCACGGCCTATGAGGCTATCGTCAACCAGCGGGTCGAGGTTCTGCGCGAGGTGCGGTTCAAGGGCCGCCAGACCTTGGCCGAGTTTATGATGCGCCGGTTCGATCCGGCGATGCGGACCGTGAAATCGACCGAGCGGCGCATGGAAGGCATGGCCCAGCGGGCGATGCGTGCGGGCGATCTCTTGCGGACGCGGGTGGACGTGGAACGCTCGGCCGAGAACCAGGCGCTTCTCGCGTCGATGGACCGCCGCGCCGATCTGCAACTGCGCCTGCAACAGACGGTCGAGGGGCTCTCGGTCGTGGCGATCAGCTACTACGCGGTCAACCTTGCCGTCTATCTGCTGACGCCCGTTGCCGAGCACCTGCATTGGTCGAAAACCGCGCTCGCGGCTGGCGCTACTCTGCCGGTATTGCTTGCGGTTTGGGGGATGATCCGGCGGATCCGGAAGCGGCTCCACTAAGGATCCGGTCGGTCGCCAGCGCGCCGCCCACCATCGCCAGAAGCGCGAGAAGCGCCGCGACGGAGAGCGTCGGGATGCCCGCAAGGCCCGCGCCCACGGTGCAGCCACCCGCCAGAACCCCGCCAAAGCCCATCAGGACAGCCCCCGCCAGATAGCGGCCCGTCTCGCGGGGCGAGGTGAAGCTCTGCCAGCGGAATTGGCCGCGGAGCGCCGCGAGAAGGCCGGCGCCGACGAGCGTGCCACCGATCAGGCCAATGCCGAAATTGGCGGGGATGGCGGTCGAAGCGATTGTGAAGAAGATGCTGTCAGCCCAGGGCGCGGTGAACGAGAGGCTCTCGAGCGCGATGGGGTCGAAATCGTCGAAGAGGACAAAGCCGGTGCCGACCCAGCCAAGGGGCACCAGCGCGCCGATGGCGGCAGCGCCAGCCAGAAGGCTCCAGCTCGGACGGTGCCGCAGGGCGTAGGCGGCGGCACTGGCGGCGATGAGGCCGGTCCAGAGCGCCGCGCCGCCGGGCAGGGCGGCAAGCGAGGCGGAGGGCAGGTCGAGCGTGATCGAGCCGATGGAGGTCCGCAGCGGCGAGAGGATGCCTTTGAGCGTGGCGTGAGCGGTGACGGCAAAGAGCGTGACGACCGTCAGGGCGCGAAGGTTGCCGCCTGCGCCCAGAACGGTGAGGCGGGCCACACAGCCACGGGCAAGCACCATGCCGGCGCCGAAAAGGAGCCCGCCCAGAAGGATCGCGGCAATCGGCAGGGCGCCCGTCATCAGACGGTGATCGTCAAACGCCACCCAACCCCGCGCAATGGCGATCTGGGTGCCGAGGGTGGCAACAGCCAGCGCCGCCAGCCAGACAGCCAGCGCCCCGCGGCGATCCTGCCCAACAAGCCCGCGCCGAAGGCAGAAGGCCGTGACCTGCGCCAAGGCGCCAAAGGCAAGTCCAAGGGCAAGGCCGAACCAGACGGCGGCCTGAGGGGCGGTGAGGGTCTCGAACCCGAGATCGGCAAACATGGGAATCCTTCCGTTAGCGATTGATCCCCTGCTAGATCGGAACAGGCGTTCCCGCAAACCGGCGAGGCAGACCGTTTTCGGCGGGTTGTTCCTTGCCGCGGAAGGAAATTCTCAAGGCGACAGAAAAGCAAAACGCCGTTCCATGTTTCCAGGGAATGGCGCGAAGGTTGCCCTAATTTACAGGTTCAGAGGCCACGGATGCGCGGGTCGAGCGCGTCGCGCAGGCCATCGCCGATGTAGTTCACGCTCAGCACGGTGAGCGAGATGCACAGGCCCGGCCAGATCACCCGCTCGGGGAAGGCGGCCATACGGTCGACGCTATCGAACAGGATCTTGCCCCATGTCGGGAAATCCGACGGGAAGCCAAGGCCGAGGAACGACAGCGCGCTTTCGGTGATGATCGCGCTCGCAAGGCCCAAGGTGGCCGAAACCATGATCGGCGACATGACGTTGGGCAGCAGGTGACGGGTGATCATCCGCCGTGGCGGGGTGCCGATCGAGCGGGCGGCGAGGACGAACTCGCGCTCTTTGATCGCAAGGATATCGCCGCGCACGATGCGGGCGGTATGCATCCACGAGGTGATGCCGATGCCGGAGACGATCAGGATGAAGATGCCCGTCTCGGGGCCGAAGGCCGCGCGCAGCGGGTCGCGGAAGAGGAGCATCATGACGAGGAGGATCGGCAAAAGCGGCAGCGACAGCACGAGATCGGTAAAGCGCATGAGGATACCGTCGAGCCGTTTGAAAAAGCCCGCCAGAACGCCAATGAGCGTGCCGAGAAAGAGCGACAGGATCATCGCCGTCCAGCCCACGGCCATCGAGATCTGCCCGCCTTGGATGAGGTTGGCCATGATGTCACGGCCAAGGTGATCGGTGCCAAGGGGTCGCGACCAGCTCCATTTCACATCCGAGAAAAGGCCGATGTAGAAGGGCCGCAGATCCTTGTTGCGGATGTCCAGCTTTTGCGCGTCGACCTGCCAGAGATAGGGGCCAAGCAGCACGAAGAGCGTAATGAAGATCAGAAACGCCCCGCCGATCACCGCGCCGCGGTGGGTTTTGAATTGGTCCCAGACGTCCCACCACTGGTTGCGAACGGGGATGGTGCTTTGGGTTTGCGTCGTCTCAGTCATAACGGATCCGCGGGTCGAGGACGCCGTAGAGGATATCGGCGATCAGGTTGAAGACGACGATCAGCACGGCGAAGATGAAGGTGAGCGTCAAGACCATCGGCACGTCGTTGCCGTGGATGGCGATGATCAGAAGCTGGCCGAGCCCGTTCACCTTGAACACCTGCTCGGTGATGATCGCCCCGCCAAAGACCTGCGGCACGCCGAGGGCGATGACGGTCACAACGGGAATGAGCGAGTTGCGCAGGACGTGCTTTAGTACCACGACCTTCTCGGTCATGCCCTTGGCGCGGGCGGTGCGGACATAGTCCTGCCCGAGGTTGTCGAGCATCGAGGCCCGCATGAAGCGGCTTATCTGGGCGGCGTTATACAGCGCCAGCACAAAGACCGGCATCGCCATCTGCTTGAGCTGTTTGACGAAGCTCGGCCAGTCGTTGACCTTGAGCGTCGTGTCATAGATCGACGGGAACCAGCCGAGGTTCACCGAGAAGATCACGATCAGAAGAACACCGGTAAAGAAAGTGGGCACCGAGAAGCCTACCATCGAGATGAACGTGCCGAAGTTGTCGAACCAGCTATACTGGCGCACCGCCGAGATGATGCCGATGGGGAGCGCGATGATGACGCCCACCACATAGGACATACCGACCACCCAAAGGGTCTGGGGGATGCGTTCGGCAATCGTATTGAACACCGGGCTGCGCGACTGGAACGAGATGATCCGCTGGGCGCCATCGGCGAAATTGGTGCCGAAGAGGCCGTCGATCCAATACTGCGGCTCGACGATGAAGAACTGATAGAGCCAGAGATAGAAGCGCACATACCACGGCTGGCCGAGGCCCAGCGCCTCGCGCATTTTCTCTTTCACCTCGGGCGGGATCGTCAGCGGCATCTCGGCCATCGGGTCGCCGGGGGCGAGCTCCAACAGGAGAAAGATCACCAAAGCGATGAACAGAAGCGTCGGCACAGCAAGGATAAGCCGGCGGATCGTATAGGTAAGCATGGCGCCTCGGTTCAGGTCTCTAGGGCAGGGGGTGCCGCAGCCCCGTGAAGGGCTGCGGCGGTATGATCGTCAGATCACTTGATGCGGTACCAGTCGGAGACGTTCCACAGTTCGCTATCCCAGGTATTCAGGACAATGCCGCCAAGCGAGTTGGAGTGAGCCGACACGCGGCCACGGTCAACCAGCGGAATGATGACGTTGCTGTCTTTGGTCATCATGTCGTTCATCATCCGGCCAAGGCGGCCCCGCTCTTCCAGATCGCCGGTCTGGGCGAGCTGGTCGATCAGAGCGTCGTAGTTCGGATCGCAGAAGCGGTTGATGTTCTCACCCTGCCACTGGCTCGAAGGCTTGGGCTCGGTGCCGCAGCGATAGGCGCCGAGATAGGACTGCGGGTCGGTGCCGTCGAAGTTGTTGGCGTACATTTCGACGTCGGCATAGAACTTCTGGTAGGTGTCGGGCGAACCCGGGTCACCGCCGAAGTAGACCGAAGCGTCGAGGTTGCGCAGCTCGGTGGCAACACCGATCTCCTGCCACCACTCCTTGATCAGCGCCTGGAAGTCCTGACGGACAGCGTTGGTCGAGGTCTGGTAGAGGACGCGCAGTTCAACGCCATCCTTCTCGCGTACGCCGTCACCGTTCGAGTCGACATAGCCCTCGGCTTCGAGAAGCGCCTTGGCGCCTTCGATGTCCTGGGTCAGACACTCGGTGTTGTCGGACGCATAGAGCGCCGGAGCGGGGACGAGGTTACAGGTCGGACGACCGGCGCGGCCATAGCCCACCTCGACGAGGAGGTTACGGTCGATGGCGATCGACAGAGCCTTACGCACGTTGGCGTTCGACAGGAACGGGTGCGGATGGGCCACGGTCGAACGCTCGCCTTCCGGCAGGTTCGGTGAGGGGTCGGTCAGGTTGACCTCGATACGCTCGACGAGCGAACCGAAGGCGCTGATCGCGGTGCCGACACCGGCAGCCGCCATCGAGTCGATGACGTCGGGTGCCAGCTGGAGGTTCCAGGCGTAGTCAAACTCGCCGGTTTCCAGAACCGCACGGCCCGCAGCCGTCGCATCGCCGCCACCCTTGAAGGTCACGGTGGCGAAGGCGGGCTTCGCCGGATCGCGGTAGTTCGGGTTGGCTTCCATCTGGATCACGTCGTTCGTGCGGAACTCGGTGACGCGGAAGGGGCCGGTGCCGATCGGGCCAAAGTTGGCGTCAGTGCACTCAGGGGCCTTGGCGCCCATGCAGTTCTCGAACTGGGCCTTCTGGATGATCGGCGACTGGCCGCCCATGAAGGGACCATAGGGGTTCGGCATGGCTTGCGAGAAGTGAACCGTCACGGTCAAATCGTCGACGATGTCGACCGAAGTCACCTTGTCAAACTTGGCCGCCTGCGCGCAGCCCCCTTCGGGGTGCATACAGTAATCTGCGGTGAATTTGACGTCGGCCGAGGTCACCGGGGTGCCGTCGGACCAGAGAAGGCCGGACTGCAGCTTCCAGGTGATCGAGGTCAGGTCTGCCGAGACGCCGCCGTTGGCAACGGTCGGGATTTCAGCGGCAAGGTAGGGAACCATGTTGCCGTTCTGGTCATAGCGGCCGAGCGGCTCGATGATCATCGACGACGATTCAATATCCTTGGTGCCGCCCGACAGGAACGGGTTGAGGATCGACGGGGCCTGCCAATAGATGATCGACAGGTGGCCATCGCTTCCGCGTTCGGCAAAAGCCGCCGGCGCAAGGGCCATTGCAGCTACTGCACCCGCTAGGGCTGTTTTAATCTTCATTTTACTCTCCATGTTGGCGCTCGTTCGCCTCTTTTTGTGCCGCGGTTTTCCCCGCGGTCTGGCTTGTTATCTCGTGCAGATGGCAGGCGGCGAAATGGCCGGGGCGCACCTCGCGGGTCTCAGGTTCGACCTCGCGGCAAATGTCCATCACCTTCGGGCAGCGCGTGCAGAAATTGCAGCCCTTCGGCGGATTGGCGGGGGAGGGCACATCGCCCTGCAGGATGATGCGCTCGACCTTGGCCTCGAGGCTCGGATCGGGCTCGGGGACGGCGGAAAGAAGCGCCTCGGTATAGGGGTGAAGGGGCGCCGAATAGAGCGCCTCGCGCGGGGCGAGCTCGACGATCTTGCCCAGATACATCACCGCCACCCGCGTCGCGATATGGCGCACCATCGACAGGTCATGGCTGATGAAAAGATAGGTCAGGCCGAACTGTTCCTGCAGGTCTTCCAGAAGGTTCACCACCTGCGCCTGGATCGACACATCGAGTGCTGCGATCGGCTCGTCGCAAACGATGAACTTGGGGTTGAGGGCGAGCGCACGGGCGATGCCGATGCGCTGGCGCTGGCCGCCCGAGAAGGCGTGCGGATAGCGTCCCGCGAACCGGCGGTTGAGGCCCACGGCATCCATCAGCTCGTAGACCTTCTGCTGCTTTTCCTTGGTGGAAAGCGTGGTGTGCTCGTCGAGCGGCTCCTGAATGATCGCCTGAACGGTCATCCGCGGATTGAGGCTCGCCTGCGGGTCTTGGAAAACCATCTGCATCCGCGGGCGCATATCGCGCAGGGCGGCTTGCGGGGCCGGACCGATTTCCTTGCCTTCAAGGCGGATCGAGCCCGAGGTCAGATCGTAAAGCCGCAGCACGGCGCGGCCGCAGGTCGACTTGCCGCAGCCCGACTCGCCCACGAGGCCGAGGGTCTCGCCCTCTATGATGTCGAAGGACACACCATCGACCGCCTTAACCTCGCCCACGCGGCGGCGGAGTAGGCCCGCGTAGATCGGGAAGTGCATCTTGAGTTCGCGGACCTCGACAAGCGGTTTCTTCGAAGGGGCGGCGTCAAGCATGGGCGGCCTCCTTCTGTTCAACCATAACGCAGGCCACATCGTGCCCTTTGCCGATCAGCGTCCGCGACGGATTGCGGCGAGCGCACTCATCAACGGCCGAGCCGCAGCGGTCGCGGAACGGGCAGGAGGACGGCGGCGCACCAAGGATCGGCGGCTGGCCCTCGATGATCGTCAGGCGGCGCACCCGCTCGCCGCGCACGCTCGGCACGGTTTTCAGAAGCGCCTTTGTGTAGGGATGCTGGGGATTGCCGAACAACTCGCGCACCGGCGCGTGTTCGACGACCTGCCCGCCATACATGACTATCACCCGATCGGCGATGCCGGCAATGACGCCGAGATCATGGGTGATCCAGATCACCGCCATGCCGAGCTTCTGGCGAAGCTCTTTCATCAGCTCGATGATCTGCGCCTGAATGGTCACATCAAGCGCCGTGGTCGGCTCGTCAGCGATCAGAACCTTGGGATCGCAAGCCAAGGCAATCGCGATCATCACCCGCTGCCGCATCCCGCCGGAAAACTGGTGCGGATAGTCTGAAAGCCGCTGCTCGGCGCCGGGGATGCCCGCAAGCTCCAGAAGCTCGACGGCGCGTGCCTTGGCAGCTTTCTTGTCCATCCCCATGTGCTTCCGCAGGGGTTCCATGATCTGGTAGCCCACGGTGAACACAGGGTTGAGCGAGGTCATCGGGTCTTGGAAGATAAAGCCAACCTTGCCGCCACGGATATCGCGCAGCGTGTCTTCGTCGGTTTTCAGAAGGTCTTGGCCGTCGAGCAAAACCTTGCCGTCGCGCACCTCGGCAGGCGGCGAGGGCAGAAGCCCCAGAAGCGACATCATGGTGACCGACTTGCCCGAGCCGCTTTCCCCGACGACACCCAAAAGCTCGCCCGGCTTGAGATCGAAACTGACATCGTTGACGGCATGGATTTCGCCGCCGCGCACACGAAATACAGTCTTCAGGCCCTGGACCTCCAGGACGGGCCGACCCCCATCGTGCATCAGATACTCCCAGTCGTCTTATTCGCCGTTCGGGTTTTCACGCCGGCATTTTGACCAAACGGTAGCATGGTTTGCCCAAGCCGCAAGATCATTTCTAGGGGGAGGGGTTGCCGAGCACCCGAGCGCCTGCCTAGAGTGCGGCAGCCCCCAATCAAAGAGCGCCCGAATTGCCCAATACAGACGAAGCCCGCCGCCTTTTAGACCGGCTCGTGGCCTTTCCCACGGTCAGCCGCGACAGCAACATCCCCCTGATCGACTTTGTGGAAAGCTATCTCGGGGGGCAGGGAATCGCCTCAGTTCGGGTGCCGAACGAGGACGGGACCAAAGAGGCGCTCTATGCCCATGTCGGCCCCGAGATCGACGGCGGCGTGGTTCTGTCAGGTCATACCGACGTGGTTCCGGTCGATGGTCAGGACTGGACCTCCGATCCTTTCACCGTGACTGAACGCGACGGCAAACTCTTTGGCCGCGGTTCATGCGATATGAAAGGGTTTGATGCGCTCGCCCTTGCTGCGATGGCCAAGGCTGCGCGGCTCCACAAGGAGGGGCGCCTCAAGCGGCCCTTGCAGATTGCCCTCAGCTACGACGAAGAGATCGGCTGCACCGGAGCGCCGCCGATGATCGACCATATGGTGAGCCACGGCCTCCCCCGCGCCACGACCGTGATCGTTGGCGAGCCCTCGATGATGAAGGCGGTGACAGGCCACAAGGGCGGCATAGGCTTTGCGGTGCATATGAGGGGCTATGAGGTGCATTCCTCGCTGATCCACAAGGGTGTCAATGCGATCATGTGGGGGGCCAAGCTGATCGACTGGGCCAACCGGATGAACGCCGAGAACGCGGCCAAGCCGCCAAGCGCGATGGCTGTCCCCTTCGAGCCGCCCTACACGACGCTCCATATCGGCACGATCAAGGGCGGCACGGCGCACAACATCACCGCAGGCGATTGCTGGTTCGGCTTCGATTTTCGGGTGGTGCCGGGCGACTCGATACCTGACTGGGTCGAGAGGTTCAAAGCCGAGGTCGCGCGGCTCGAGGCAGAGATGAAGGCGATCCACCCCTCGGCGGCGATCGAGCTGCGGCAGCGGTTCCACGTCCCCGGCCTTGTTCCCGAAACGGAGGGCGCGGCGGAAACGCTGGTCCGCCGCCTGACCGGCGACAATGCCTCCCATGTGGTCAGCTATGGCACCGAAGCCGGCCAGTTTCAGGAGCGCGGCTATTCCGCCGTGGTCTGCGGGCCGGGCGATATCGCGCAGGCGCATCAGGTCGATGAGTTCATTACGCTCGAGCAATTCAGGGCCGGTCAGGCCTTCATGGACGATCTTCTAACCGATCTCTGCAAATGATCCCCTTCCCGATTTCCGAAAAGAGCCCCGTCGAGCACGGCGGCCCGCTGCCGAGCGAGGCCGATTGCGTCATAATCGGCGGCGGCGTGATCGGCATTTGCACGGCGCTTTTCCTTGCCAAGGCGGGCATGCGACTCGTGGTCCTTGAAAAAGGCCGTGTCGCGGGCGAGCAATCCTCGCGCAACTGGGGCTGGATCCGCCAGCAGGGCCGCGATCCTGCAGAGCTTCCGATCATGATCGAAGCGAACCGTCTTTGGCGCGAGCTTGAGCCGGAATTGGGCGAAGATATCGGCCTCAGGCAATCGGGCCTGCTCTACCTCGCCGATACCGACAAAGACCTCGCCTATTTCGAAGAGTTTATGGCGCTTGCGCGAGAGCACGGCCTCGATACCGAGCTTTTGGGCCCGGAGGGCGTCGGCAAACTCCTCCCCGGCGTGAAGAACCGCTGGCTGGGTGGGATGCACACGGCCTCCGACATGAAGGCCGAGCCTTGGCTCGCAGTTCCGGCGCTGGCACGGCTGGCGGTCAGGGCCGGGGCCGTAATCGTCGAGAATTGCGCGGCGCGGCGCCTCGATATGGCAGGCGGCAAGGTGACGGGCGTTTTCACCGAACAGGGCCGTATCGCCGCGCCCTCGGTCGTTCTTGCGGGCGGCGCATGGTCCTCGCTCTTTCTCGCGGCCCACGGTGTCCGCATCCCGCAGCTTTCGGTCCGCGCGAGCGTGGCCGCGACCGAGACCCTGCCGCTCGTCTACGAAGGCGGCGCAGTGGATACGACCGGCGCGTTCCGCCGCCGCGCCGACGGGGGCTACACTCTGGCCGCCGCCGATTTCCACGAATTCCTCATCGGCCCCGATGCCTTCCGGCATTTGCGAAAGTTCATCCCGCAAATCCTTGCCAACCCGACCGCCAACCGCTTCTTCCCCGCTTCCCCCACAGGATACCCCGACGCATGGACAACGCCCCGCCGCTGGCGCGCCGACGAGGTCTCTCCGTTCGAGCGGATGCGCGTCCTCGACCCGCGCCCCGCGGCCAAAGCATTGAGCAAGGTCGCCCGGCAGTTCGCGTCGGATCATCCATCGCTTGGCGAGGTCCGCCTCGCCTCCGCCTGGGCGGGGATGATCGACACCATGCCCGATGTGGTGCCGGTGGTGGATCATGCGCCCTCGCTGCCTGGCCTCATCGTCGCCACCGGCATGAGCGGCCACGGCTTCGGCATCGGCCCCGGCTTTGGCCGGGTCGTCGCCTCAATGGTCCGCGGTGAGCCAAGCGGCCACGACCTGAGCCGCTTCCGCATCTTGCGGTTCGCCAAGGGCGAGAAGCTCGTCACCGGCCCAAGCCTTTGATCAAATCCCCCCTTGCGGTGCCGCCATCGCTCGGACAGTCTGCCGCCCGAACACTTACGCACCGGAGGCACCATGCCCGTCAAGAACCGCTTTGCCGAACTCCTTCCCGAAATCACCGTCTGGCGGCGCGATCTGCACGAAAACCCCGAGATCCTCTTCGAGACCCACCGCACCTCGGCGGTTGTGGCCGAAAAGCTCAAGGAATTCGGCTGCGACGAGATCGTGTCCGGCATCGGCCGCACCGGCGTGGTCGGCGTGATCAAGGGTAAAACGGATACCAAGGGCAAGGTCATCGGCCTGCGCGCCGATATGGACGCCCTGCCGATCCTCGAGGCCACCAACCTCCCCTATGCCTCGAAAACCCCCGGCGCCATGCACGCCTGCGGCCATGACGGTCATACCGCGATGCTCCTTGGCGCCGCCAAATACCTCGCCGAGACCCGCAATTTCGACGGCACCGTCGTGGTGATATTCCAGCCCGCCGAAGAGGGCGGCGGCGGCGGCCGCGAGATGTGTGCCGACGGCATGATGGACCGCTGGAACATTCAGGAGGTCTACGGGATGCACAACTGGCCGGGCAAACCCACCGGTTCCTTCGCCATCCGCTCGGGCGCCTTCTTTGCCGCGACCGACCAGTTCGAGATCTTCGTCAAAGGCAAGGGCGGCCACGCCGCCAAGCCGCAGGAAACCATCGATCCCAACGTGACCGCAGCCCAAGTGGTGATGATGCTCCAGACCATCTCGAGCCGCAACGCCGACCCGGTCGATCAGATCGTCGTCTCCGTAACCTCGATGGAAAGCTCCTCCAAAGCCTTCAACGTGATCCCCCAGCAAGTCCACCTCAAAGGCACGGTCCGCACCATGTCGCGGCATATGCGCGAGCTGGCAGAAACCCGCCTTCATGCGATCGCCGAACAGGTCTGCACCGCGATGGGCGGCGTGGCGGAAATCCGATACCACCGTGGCTATCCATCCATGGTCAACCACGAGGCCCAGACCGAGTTCGCCGCCGACGTCGCACGCTCCATCTCTGGCGGCTGCGACGACGCCCCCCTTGTCATGGGCGGCGAGGATTTTGCCTATATGCTCGAGGAGCGCCCCGGCGCCTATATCCTGATCGGCAACGGTGATACGGCGATGGTCCACCACCCTGAATACAACTTCAACGACGATGCCATCCCCGCCGGCTGCAGCTGGTGGGCGGAAATCGTCGAGCGGCGGATGCCTGCCACCTGATCTTCTTTTGGCCGGAAATACTCCCGGGGAGCGCGAGGGGCAGGCAGCCCCTTTATCCTGCGGCGATTCGTCGAAACGCCCTGGATTGTTGAAGTGTCGCAATCTCGAACCGGGAAAGTCCGCCAACTTTCCTTGAGATTGCTTCAGCCTCCAGTGTGGCTCATGTGCCGCGCAACGCGTCCGTCAACGGTCTGGCGGGAATAGTCGAAATCATGGCCCTTGGGTTTGAGGCCGATCGCCTTGCGGATCGCCTCTTCCAGAACGGAAGGATCCTCGGACGCCCGCAGCGGCGCGCGCAGGTCTGAATGCCCGTCCTGCCCGAGGCAGGTATAGATCTCGCCGGTGCAGGTGATCCGCACGCGGTTGCAGCTTTCGCAAAAATTGTGGGAAAGCGGTGTGATGAAGCCGATCTTCTGGCCCGTCTCCTCGATCCGCACATAGCGCGCAGGTCCGCCCGACCGCTCCGCCAGATCGGTGAGCGCATAGCGCCCCTCAAGCTCGGCCCGCAGATCCTTGAGCGACCAATATTGCCCCAGCCTGTCCTCGTTGCCGATATCGCCCATCGGCATGACCTCGATGAAGGTCAGGTCCATGTCGTTCTCGGCGCACCATTCGGTGAGGCGGAAAAGCTCGTCCTCGTTGAAGCCCTTGAGCGCCACGGTGTTGATCTTGACCCGAAGCCCCGCCTCGCGCGCCGCCTCGATCCCGCGCAGCACTTGGGGCAGGCGCCCCCAGCGGGTAATGGCGGCGAATTTGTCGGCGACGAGCGTATCGAGCGAGACATTGATCCGCCGCACCCCCGCCTCGAAAAGCGGCCCCGCGAATTTCTCGAGCTGGCTGCCGTTCGTCGTCACGGTCAGCTCTTTCAACGTCCCGCTGTCGAGATGCCGCTTCATGCCTTGGAAAAAGGTCATGATATCGCGCCGCACCAAAGGCTCGCCGCCGGTGATCCGCAGCTTCTCGACGCCGAGGCGGATGAAAGAGGTGCAAAGCCGGTCCAGCTCTTCCAGCGTCAGAAGCTCTTTCTTCGGCAGGAAGGTCATGTTCTCGGTCATGCAATAAACGCAGCGGAAATCGCAGCGGTCGGTGACCGAGGCCCGCAGATAGCGGATGGCGCGGGCGAAGGGATCGATCAAAGGGGCGGGCGCATCTTGCATGTGGCCTAGGTAGGCCCACTAAGGCGGCTTGGCAAGGGGAGGGGACTACTCGCCCAGATGCCGCAACGCTTCCCTGCGGGCAAAAGGCTTAATGCGTGTGCCATAGGCCTCGATGAAGGCGCGGGTGCGGTCGGGGTCGTGCTTGCTCAGTTCGCGTAGCCACCAGCCGATGGCCTTTTGGATGAACCACTCCCGGTCATCGACATAGGACGCAGCCCAGCCGAGAATCCGCTCGCGCCGCTCGAGATCCGCGGGCTTGGGATTCCGCATCCGGTTCCACGGGAGCGTCATGACCAAGGCCGCCCTGCGGGTCCACATATGCGGGCTGGTGGTCCATGTTTCGACCTCGTCGAGCCGCCTCGGATCGGCGACGATCCGCTTCTGCCCTGCGATGCTTGCATGATCGGCCAAGGCCCAGCAGTCGAAATCGGGAACCCATGAGGCGATCAGCCGCCAGGCCCCCTCGTCATCAGGCCGGATGCGGGCCTGAACAAGCAACTTGGCGGCGGCGATCCGGGCCTCGAATACGTTGCTGTCCCACAGGCCCTTGGCAAGGGTGAGCCGTTCTTCCAGAGTGACCCCCGCCCGCCACCGGTCGGCCATCTCGTCAATCTGCGGCACCGCGACGCTGAGGTATTCCCACTCGACCTTGTGATAGGCAGCCGAGCCTGCCGCGCGCTCGGGATCTCCGGCGGCGCGAAGGTCGGAAAGAGCCTCGTCCAAGGTCATGTCGGGCGCTACTCCACCGTGACCGATTTGGCGAGGTTCCTCGGTTGGTCGACATCGGTGCCCTTGGCCACCGCCGTATGATAGGCCAAAAGCTGCGCCGGCACCGCATAGACGATGGGGGCGAGCATATCGGGGACGGTCGGCATCACGTGCGTCTTCCAGACGCCATGACCGGCCTGCCGCGCGCCTTCGGTATCGGTGATCAGGAGAACCTTGCCACCACGCGCCATGACCTCCTGCATATTCGAGACGGTCTTATCAAAGAGCCCATCGCGCGGGGCCATGACGATCACCGGCACGGTCTTGTCGATCAGAGCGATGGGGCCATGCTTGAGCTCACCCGAGGCATAGGCTTCGGCATGGATATAGCTGATCTCCTTAAGCTTCAGCGCGCCTTCCATCGCAAGCGGGTACATCTGGCCACGGCCGAGAAACAGGATATCGCGCGCCTCTGCCAAGGCAGCGGCAAGCACCTCGGTCTGGGGCTCGGTGGCGATGGCCTGCGACATGATGCCGGGCAGGGCGCGCAGATCGGCGATGGCCTTGGCCTCGGCATCGGGCGTCAGACGCCCACGATCCCGCGCCGCCTTCAGGACCAGCGCGGCAAGGGCGAGAAGCTGGCAGGTGAAGGCCTTGGTCGACGCAACCCCCACCTCGACACCCGCATAGATCGGCAAGGCAAGGTCGCTTTCGCGGGCGATCGAGCTTTCCGGCACGTTCACGACCGAGAGGATCCTGTCGGCCCTGTCGCGGCAATAGCGCAGCGCGGCGAGCGTATCGGCGGTCTCGCCAGACTGGCTGACGAAGAGGGCTGCGGTGCGGGGGCTGATCGGCGGCTCGCGATAGCGGAATTCAGAGGCCACATCGACTTCAACCGGTAGGCCCGCGATTTGTTCGAACCAGTATTTGGCGACAACACAGGCGTAAAACGCAGTGCCGCAAGCGACCATGGTCAGGCGGTCGATGGTGGTGAAATCAAGCGCTTCCCCGGAAAGGCTGAGCGTGCCGTCGGCGCCAAGGTAATGGCCTAGCGCATCGCTCAGCACGGCGGGCTGTTCGGCGATCTCCTTGGCCATGAAATGCTTGTAGCCGCCCTTGTCGACTTGGCCCGCGCTGATCTGCACGCGGCGCACGGAGCGGTTGGCAATCCGGCCCGCGGCATCGTGGATCTCGATGCCCGCGCGGGTGACGATGGCCCAGTCACCATCCTCGAGATAGGTTATCCTGTCGGTCAGGGGCGCAAGGGCGATGGCGTCGGAGCCTACGAACATCTCGCCATCGCCATAGCCCACTGCCAAGGGCGGGCCGGAACGGGCACAGATCATCAGATCACCTTCGCCCTCGAAAATCATACAAATGGCATAAGCGCCCTGCAGCTGACCGATGGTCTTGGCCGCGGCGTCGCGCGGCGAGAGGCCCTGATCGAGATAGAGATTGGCGAGAAGGGCCACGGTCTCGGTATCGGTGTCGGTCTGATGTGGCATGCCATTCGCGGCGAGGAATTCGCGTAGCTCACGGAAGTTTTCGATGATGCCATTGTGCACCACCGCCACGCGCCCGGCGAGGTGGGGGTGCGCGTTCACCTCGTTGGCGACGCCGTGAGTGGCCCAGCGGGTGTGGCCGATGCCCGCCTTTCCGGCGAGCGGCTGGTGCACGAGAAGATCGGAAAGGTTGACAAGTTTGCCCACCGCGCGGCGGCGCTCGACCTGGCCGCTGTTTACGGTGGCGATGCCCGCGCTGTCATAGCCGCGGTATTCGAGGCGGCGTAGCGCCTCGACAAGCTGGGGCGCGACCTCGTGATCGCCGAGAATACCAATGATCCCGCACATCTATTTGCCCTCTTTCATCTGCGCTTTCCGCGCCCTGAGCTTGTCCATCAGCCGCACGGCCAGCCCCGGTTTGTTCACCTGCGGGGCGCGTGCCACTGCCATCGCGCCATCCGGCACGTCGGTGGTAATCACCGCGCCCGAGGCGGTCATCGATCGGTCGCCCAGCTTGACAGGCGCCACCAACATTGTGTTGGAGCCGACGAAAACATCCCGGCCAATGGTCGTGCGGTGTTTGAACACGCCGTCATAGTTGCAGGTGATGGTGCCCGCGCCGATGTTGGTCTTTTCGCCTACATCCGCATCGCCGATGTAGCTGAGGTGATTGACCTTGGCCCCTTCGGCGATCTGGGCGTTCTTGATCTCGACGAAATTGCCGACATGGACCTCTTCGGCCAGCTCCGCACCCGGGCGCAGGCGGGCGAAGGGGCCGACGATGGCGCCGCGGCTCACATGGCAGCCCTCGAGATGCGAGAATGAGCGGATACGCGCGCCAGATTCGATCGTCACGCCGGGAGCAAAGACGACATTGGGCTCGATCACCGCATCTCGGCCGATCACCGTATCATGCGAGAAATGCACCGTTTCGGGGGCGATGAGCGTCACCCCATCCTCAAGCGCCTCGGCCCGCATCCGTGCCTGAAACCGCGCTTCGGCGGCCATGAGCTCGGCGCGGGTGTTGATGCCGAGGGTCTCGGCCTCGTCGCAGACGACCACGCCCGCCGAAAGGCCGCGGTCGCGGGCGAGGCCCACCACATCGGTCAGGTAGTATTCGCCGGAGGCGTTGGCATTGCCGACCGCGTCGATCAGCGAAAAGAGCGTGGCGGCATCGGCGGTCAGAACGCCCGAATTGCAAAGCGTGATCGCCCGTTCCGCCGCGCTTGCATCCTTGAACTCGACAATCCGCTCCAGCCGGTCGCCTTCCGTGACAAGCCGCCCATAGCGGCCCGGGTCGGCGGCCTCAAAGCCCAGAACCACCACGTCATGCGCGGCGCGGGCGGCGGCAAGCGCCTCGAGCGTTTCGCCGGAAATGAAAGGCGTATCGCCATAGAGCACCACGATGTCACCGGAAAATCCTTCCAGAGCCGCCTTGGCCTGTGCCACCGCATGGGCCGTGCCGAGCTGTTCTGCCTGCTCGGCAATCAGAATGTCTGGATCCCATCCGCGGGCGGCTTTGGCGACTGCCTCGCCTCCGTGTCCGGTCACGACAACCGCCCGCTCCGGTGCGAGCGCTGCCCCAGATTTCAGGGCGTGGACAACCAAGGGTGCGCCCCCCAGCGGGTGGAGAACCTTCGGGAGATCGGAATTCATCCGCGTGCCCTGACCGGCCGCCAGAATAACAAAAGCAATGCTCATCAGCGCCTCAAAACGTTTCTTGCCGCACCTTCTAGCGGGCACGATGAGAAGCGCAAGGTTTTCGGGGTTCACAAGACCTTTCGCTTCGTTACACCGACTATAACAGAAGGAGCAGGCAATGCGCAGCGTGATTTTCGATCTCGACGGGACCTTGGCCGACACCAGCCGCGATCTGGTGGCGGCGGCCAATGTCTGTTTCCGGGGCTTGGGCCTTGGCGATGTGCTTGATCCGGTCCGCGATGCCAGCACGGCCATGCGCGGCGGGCGGGCGATGCTGCGGTTGGGGTTTGAACGGACAAAGAGCCACGGGGCGGACGAGATCGACCGGCAATATCCGATCCTGCTTGAGGCCTATGGCGAAAACCTCTCGGGCCAGAGCTTTCTCTTCCCCGGCGCGATGGAGGCGGTCGAGGCGCTGCGGCAGGGCGGCTTTGCCGTTGGCATCTGCACCAATAAGCCCGAGGGACTGGCCGAGCGCCTGATGCGCGATCTCGGTGCGCGAGAGGCTTTCGCCTCGCTTGTGGGCGCCGACACGCTGCCGGTGCGCAAGCCCGACCCCGCGCCCTTGATCGAGGCCGTGCGCCGCGCAGGCGGGCGGCTCGAGCGCTCGCTCCTTGTGGGCGATACCGTCACCGACCGCGAAACAGCGCGGGCGGCAGGCGTGCTATCGGTACTTGTCACCTTCGGCCCCACGGGTCAGGCGGTTCGCGATCTTGCGCCCCAAGCGGTGATCGACAGCTTCGACGAACTCGCCGCCGTGGCCGAAGCGTTGCTGCCGCTCTGAGGCATTGACCGGCGCTCTGGACTGGTCAGAGTGAGGGCCAAGGAGGCCGCGCCCCATGCTTGGAACCACGCGCCGCCCGGTGATCCTTCTGGCCATCGGCCAGACCCTTGCCTGGGCCAGCATCTACTACACCTTCCCCGCGCTTCTTTTGCGGTGGGAGCAGGATATGGGCTGGTCCAAACCCGAGGTGACTATGGCGATCACCCTTGGCGTGTTGATCTCGGCCCTGATGGCGCCGGTCGCCGGGCGGATCATCGACGCGGGGCGAGGCGGCGAGATGATGGCGGGCGCGGCGGTGCTGGGCGGGTCTTTGTTGGTCGCCTTGTCCCGCGTTGAAACTCTCTGGCAGTTCTATCTCGTCTGGGGCGGCATCGGCGTGGCCATGTCGGGGGCGCTTTACGAGCCCTGCTTCGCGCTTGTCACCCGCGCCAAGGGGGCAGGGGCCAAAGGGTCGATCGTGCTCATCACGCTGGTCGCGGGCTTTGCCAGCACGATTTCATTTCCGGCGGTTCATGCGGTGGCCGAGGCGGGCGGCTGGCGGGCGGCGGTCTTGATTGCGGCGGCGGTGGTCACATTCGGCTCGGCGCCGTTGCATTGGATCGGCGGGCGGGCGCTTGAGGCGGGGCGGGTCGAGGAGCCGGTTGTCGACGCCGCGGCCCCCGCGCCCCGGCGCGCCTTCTTGTGGCGGGCAGCCTTCTGGTATCTCGCCGCGGGCTTTTCGATGGTGGCGCTGGTGCATGGGGCGACGCTGCATCACCTCCTGTCCTATCTCGATGAGCGCGGCCTGAGCCCCGAGACAGCCGTCCTCGCCGCATCCTTCATCGGGCCGATGCAGGTGGCAGGCCGGCTCGCGATGATGATGAGCGAGAAATACCTCTCGCATCATGGCGTAGCGCTCACCGCCTTCAGCCTCATTGCGGCCTCGGTCGCGCTTCTCTGGCTCGGGCAGGGAGCGCCGGTGACGCTCTTTGGCTTTGTCATGCTCTTTGCGGGGGCCTATGGGACCGTCTCTATCCTGCGCCCGCTCATTGCCCGCGACATCCTTGGCGGACGGGATTTCGGCGCGAAATCGGGAGCGCTGGCGCTGCCCTATCTGATCGGCTCGGCCAGCGCCCCTTGGCTTGGCGCGGTGGTTTGGCGGTTTGGCGGCTATGGGCTGATGTTCGCCATCCTGATCGGCCTCATGGCGCTGGGTTGCGGGCTTTATCTCGCCGCGCATCTGCGGGCCGATCGCGACCGGCGCAAAGCCGAGGCTTGACCGGACGGCGGCATTTCCGTATTAAATGAACATCTGTTCAATAAACGGAGCCGCCGATGTTTACCGCCTCGATGAGATTCGACCTTGGTGACGAGGTGAACTCCCTCCGCGAGATGGTCCATTCCTTCGCGCAAGCGCGGATCAAACCGATGGCGGCGGAGATCGACCGCGCCAACCTCTTTCCGGTGGAGCTTTGGAAAGAGTTGGGCGACCTGGGTCTTCTTGGCATCACCGTGCCGGAAGAGTTTGGCGGGGTGGGCCTCGGCTATCTAGCCCATGTGGTCGCGGTCGAAGAGATTGCCCGCGCCTCGGCTTCGGTGAGCCTTTCCTACGGCGCGCATTCCAACCTCTGCGTCAACCAGATCAACCTCAACGGCACGCCCGAGCAGAAGCGCAAATATCTGCCGGGCCTCATTTCCGGCGATCATGTCGGCGCGCTCGCCATGTCCGAGGCGGGGGCGGGGTCGGATGTGGTTTCGATGAAGCTCAAGGCCGAGAAGAAGAATGACCACTACCGCCTGAACGGCACCAAGTTCTGGATCACCAACGGGCCGGACGCCGAGACGCTGATCGTCTATGCCAAGACCGATCCCGAGGCCGGATCCAAAGGCATCACCGTCTTCATCGTGGAGAAATCCATGAAGGGTTTCTCCACAAGCCCGCATTTCGACAAGCTGGGGATGCGCGGATCGAACACTGCCGAGCTGATCTTCGAGGATGTGGAGGTTCCGTTCGAGAATGTGTTGGGCGAAGAGGGCAAGGGCGTGCGCGTCCTGATGTCGGGGCTCGATTACGAGCGGGTTGTGCTCTCGGGGATCGGCACGGGGATCATGGCGGCCTGTCTTGACGAGGTGATGCCCTATCTCGCCAGCCGCAAGCAGTTCGGCCAGCCGATCGGGAGCTTTCAGCTTATGCAGGGCAAGATCGCCGATATGTATACCAAGATGAATTCCGCCCGTGCCTACGTTTATGAGGTCGCCAAGGCCTGTGACCGCGGCGAAGTCACCCGTCAGGACGCTGCCGCTTGCGTCCTTTATGCCTCGGAAGAGGCGATGACGGTCGCGCATCAGGCGGTGCAGGCGATGGGCGGCATGGGCTTCATGAACGAAACGCCGGTGGCGCGGATCTTCCGCGATGCCAAGCTGATGGAGATCGGCGCGGGAACGTCCGAGATCCGCCGGATGCTGATCGGCCGCGAGATGATGGGGGCGATGTGATGCGTTTGTCGTCGCAGTTCTCACCCGCCTCACAAGAGGCAAAAGATTGCCGCGCCAGCCACTTGGAGGCCATTGCTCAGGTTGCCGAGGCGGCGGCGAGCGCGGCTGCGGGTGGCGGCGAGAAGGCCATGGCGCGGCATATCTCGCGGGGCAAGATGGCGCCTCGGGCGCGGGTTGCGGCCCTCTTGGATGCGGGATCGCCCTTCCTCGAAATCGGGGCCACGGCGGCCTATGATATGTATGACGGCGACGCGCCGGGGGCTGGCGTCATCGCGGGCGTTGGCCGCGTCTCGGGCCGCGAGGTGATGATCGTCTGTAACGACGCCACCGTGAAGGGCGGCACTTATTACCCGATGACCGTCAAGAAACACCTGCGCGCGCAGGAGATCGCCGCGCAATGCGGGCTGCCTTGCGTTTATCTTGTGGACTCGGGCGGGGCCAACCTGCCCAATCAGGACGAGGTTTTCCCCGACCGCGACCATTTCGGACGGATTTTCTATAATCAGGCCAATATGTCGGCCCGTGGCATCGCCCAGATCGCCGTCGTCATGGGATCCTGCACCGCAGGCGGGGCCTATGTGCCGGCGATGGCGGATGTCTCGATCATCGTCCGCGATCAGGGGACGATCTTCTTGGCCGGCCCGCCATTGGTGAAGGCCGCCACCGGCGAGGTGGTCAGCGCCGAAGACTTGGGCGGCGGCGATGTGCACACGCGCCTCTCGGGCGTGGCCGACTATCTGGCCGAGGACGACGCCCATGCCTTGGCGCTGGCGCGGCAGACGGTTGCATCAATTGCGGCGCGTAACCCGTCGGATTTGCGCAGGGAAACGCCGGAATCGCCCGCCTACGATCCCGAGGAGATCCTCGGCATCGTCCCCCGCGATCTGCGAACGCCCTATGATATCCGCGAGGTGATCGCCCGCGTTTTCGACGGCTCGCGGTTTGACGAATTCAAGGCCCGCTTCGGCGAGACGCTGGTCACCGGCTTCGCCCATCTCGACGGCTGGCCCGTGGGGATCGTCGCAAACAACGGCGTTCTTTTCTCCGAGGCCGCGCAAAAGGGTGCGCATTTCATAGAGCTGTGCAGTCAACGCCGTATCCCGCTGATTTTTCTGCAAAACATCACGGGCTTCATGGTTGGCCGCAAATACGAGAACGAGGGCATTGCGCGGCACGGGGCCAAGATGGTCATGGCTGTCGCGACCACCGCCGTGCCGAAGATCACGATGGTTGTCGGCGGATCGTTTGGCGCGGGAAATTATGGTATGAGCGGAAGGGCTTATAGCCCGAACTTCATGTGGACCTGGCCCAATTCCCGCACCGCCACAATGGGCGGCGAGCAGGCGGCAGGCGTCTTGGCCACCGTCAAGCGCGACGCGATGGAGCGTGCGGGCCAGACGTGGAGCACTGCCGAAGAGGCCGAATTCAAACGCCCTACGATTGAGATGTTCGACCGCCAGAGCCACCCGCTCTACGCCTCGGCCCGACTCTGGGACGACGGCATCATCGACCCGAGGCAGAGCCGCGAGGTGCTGTCGCTCAGCCTTTCCGCCTCGCTCAACACGCCCATCCCCGAAACCCGCTTCGGCGTCTTCAGGATGTAGCCCGATGTTCACGCGCATTCTCATAGCCAATCGGGGCGAGATCGCCTGCCGCATCATCCGCACGGCGCGGGCGATGGGGGTTGAGACGGTCGCCGTCTATTCCGATGCTGATGCCGGCGCGATGCATGTGGCCATGGCCGATCACGCGGTGCATATTGGCGGGCCGCGCCCTGCCGAAAGCTATCTGCGGGGCGAGGCGATCATCGCCGCGGCCAAGGCAACGGGGGCGGAGGCGATCCATCCGGGCTATGGCTTCCTCTCGGAAAACCCCGATTTCGTCGAGGCGGTCGAAGCCGCGGGCCTTGTCTTCATCGGCCCCACGGCCGCGGCGATCCGCGCCATGGGCCTCAAGGACGCGGCCAAGCGGGTAATGGAAGAGGCGGGCGTGCCTGTCGTTCCGGGCTATCACGGGGCAGAACAGGGCGAGACTCATCTGGCGGCGGAGGCCGAGAAGATCGGCTATCCGGTCTTGATCAAGGCGGTCGCCGGCGGCGGTGGCAAGGGGATGCGGCGGGTTGAGGCGGCGAAGGATTTTGTCACCGCGCTCGTTTCGGCCCGCTCGGAAGCGGCGAACGCCTTCGGCAATGATGCGGTCCTCATCGAGAAATACGTCAGCCACCCGCGCCATATCGAGGTGCAGGTTTTTGGCGATGGCACCCATGCCGTCCACCTGTTCGAGCGCGATTGCTCGCTGCAGCGGCGGCACCAGAAGGTGATCGAAGAGGCCCCCGCGCCGGGGATGACCGACGAGGTTCGCTCGGCCATGGGCGCCGCTGCCGTACGCGCCGCCGAGGCGATCGGCTATAAGGGCGCGGGCACCATCGAGTTCATCGCCGACGGGCAGGGCGGGCTGCGCCCTGACGGGTTCTGGTTCATGGAGATGAACACGCGCTTGCAGGTCGAACATCCTGTGACCGAGGCGATCACCGGCGTCGATCTGGTCGAATGGCAATTGCGCGTCGCGGCGGGCGAGCCCTTGCCGCTCGGGCAGGACGACTTGACGTTCAGCGGCCATGCCTTCGAGGCGCGGCTCTATGCCGAGGACGTGCCCGCAGGTTTCTTGCCTGCGACCGGCACGCTCGCGGTTCTCGATTTCGCCCCTGCCGCCCGCGCCGATACCGGCGTTCGGGCGGGCGACGCGATCAGCCCGTGGTACGATCCGCTGATTGCCAAGATCATCGTCCATGGCCTCACCCGCAACATCGCCCGCGCCCGCCTTGTGCAGGCGCTGGGCCAGACGCGGGTGGCGGGCACGGTGACCAACCTCGGCTTTCTCGGCGCGCTGGCGCGGCACGGGGGCTTTGCCAAGGGCGAGGTCGATACTGGCCTCAT
>JALRLK010000135.1 GCA_023254495.1 Marivivens sp.
TTAATCTTAATATAAAATTTTCAATTAAATCATCATAATGATGTCCTAAAAGAATGTTGTTTATCTTATGATTTCTGCACTGTTCTAACAATAACGAAAAGGTGTTTTTTCCACTTGTTGAAAATCAACATATCAATGGTATTTTAGATACCTCTATTATTCCTGCAGAAGTTAATCAAGAAATTTATGATGAGGCGCTTAAGATTGCTGATCGCCTAGCATCAGCGCTAGATTATGTTGGTGTCATGGCGGTTGAAGACGCGGACTTCCACGACGGTACCGTAATCCCCCGGCTTCACGCGAAGCGAGGTGTCACGGACGTCCGAGGCCTTCTCACCGAAGATCGCGCGGAGGAGCTTTTCTTCCGGCGTCATCGGGCTTTCGCCCTTCGGCGTGATCTTACCGACGAGAATGTCACCCGGCTGCACTTCAGCGCCGATGTAGACGATACCCGCTTCGTCGAGGTTGCGGAGCGCTTCCTCGCCGACGTTCGGGATGTCACGGGTGATCTCTTCCGGGCCGAGCTTGGTGTCACGGGCAGCGACTTCGAATTCCTCGATGTGGATCGAGGTGAAGACGTCGTCCGAAGCGATGCGCTCGGAGATCAGGATGGAGTCTTCGTAGTTGTAACCGTTCCACGGCATGAACGCGACGAGCACGTTCTTACCGAGCGCCAGTTCACCCATATCGGTCGACGGGCCGTCTGCGATCACTTCGCCTTTGGACACACGGTCGCCCACTTTCACCAGCGGACGCTGGTTGATGCAGGTGTTCTGGTTCGAACGCTGGAACTTGCGGAGGCGGTAGATGTCCACGCCCGCGTCACCGAGTTCGAGATCTTCGGTTGCCCGGATCACGATACGCTGCGCATCGACCTGGTCGATGATACCGCCGCGCTTGGCCATGATGGCCGCGCCGGAGTCGACAGCCACTTTGCCTTCCATACCGGTGCCGACGAGCGGTGCCTCGGCGCGGAGAAGCGGAACGGCCTGACGTTGCATGTTCGAGCCCATGAGAGCGCGGTTAGCGTCGTCGTTTTCGAGGAACGGAATGAGCGATGCCGCGACCGACACGAGCTGCTTCGGCGACACGTCGATGAGGTCCACCTGCTCGCGCGGAGCGAGGGTGTAGTCACCAGCCTGACGGGTCGTCACAAGCTCGTTCACGAAGCTGCCGCTCTCGTCGAGCGTTGCGTTCGCCTGAGCCACGGTGTGGCGCATTTCTTCGGTGGCGGACATGTAATGCACTTCGTCCGTCACCTGACCGTCTTTCACAACACGGTACGGGGTTTCGATGAAGCCATACTTGTTCACACGCGCGAAGGTGGCGAGCGAGTTGATCAGACCGATGTTCGGACCTTCCGGCGTCTCGATCGGGCACATACGGCCATAGTGGGTCGGGTGAACGTCGCGGACTTCGAAGCCTGCGCGCTCGCGGGTCAGACCGCCCGGCCCGAGAGCCGAAAGACGACGCTTGTGCGTGACTTCGGAAAGCGGGTTGGTTTGGTCCATGAACTGCGAGAGCTGCGAAGAGCCGAAGAATTCACGCACAGCCGCCGCAGCTGGCTTCGCGTTGATCAGGTCTTGCGGCATCACGGTGTCGATCTCGACCGAGGACATACGTTCCTTGATCGCGCGTTCCATGCGCAGGAGGCCGACGCGGTACTGGTTTTCCATCAATTCGCCGACGGAACGGACGCGACGGTTGCCGAGGTGGTCGATGTCGTCGATCTCGCCCTTGCCATCGCGGAGTTCCACGAGAGCTTTGACGCAGGAAACGATATCGTCGCGGTCGAGCGTACGCTGGGTGTCCGGCTTGTCAAGGTCGAGGCGCATGTTCATCTTCACGCGGCCCACGGCCGAGAGATCATAGCGCTCGCTGTCGAAGAACAGGGTGTCGAACAGCGCCGAAGCGGCGTCGACGGTCGGCGGCTCGCCCGGGCGCATGACGCGATAGATATCCATGAGCGCAGTTTCGCGGTTCATGTTCTTGTCGGCGGCCATGGTGTTGCGCATGTAGGGACCGACATTGACGTTGTCGATGTCGAGCACCGGGACCGACTTGACGCCCGCGTCGATCAGATCCTTCACGGTGCCACCGATCAGGGTGCCATCGGAATCGATCTCGGCGGTGAGCTCGTCACCGGCCTCGACATAGATCGCGCCGTTGTCTTCGTTGATGATGTCCTTGGCGACGTATTTGCCGACGATGTGGTTGAACGGCACGAGAAGCTCGCTGACCTTGCCCTCTTCGATCAGCTTCTTCACGGTACGCGGCGTAACCTTTTCGCCAGCCTTGGCGATCACTTCGCCGGTCTTGGCGTCGATCAGGTCATAGGTCGGACGGGTGCCGCGAACGCGCTCGGGGAAGAACTTGGTGACCCAGTTCTTGCCCTTCTTCTCGAGCTTGTATTCGACGGTGTCATAGTAGGCATCCATGATGCCTTCCTGATCCATGCCGAGCGCATAGAGGAGCGTCGTGACCGGCAGCTTGCGGCGACGGTCGATGCGCGCGAAGACGAGGTCTTTGGCATCAAACTCGAAATCGAGCCACGAGCCGCGGTAGGGGATGATGCGGCAGGCGAACAGGAGCTTGCCCGAAGAATGGGTCTTGCCCTTGTCGTGATCGAAGAACACGCCCGGGCTGCGGTGCATCTGGGAAACGATGACGCGCTCGGTGCCGTTGACGATGAACGTGCCGTTCGGGGTCATGAGCGGCATGTCACCCATGAACACGTCCTGCTCTTTGATGTCCTTTACCGACTTGGCGCCGGTATCTTCATCGACATCGAACACGATGAGGCGAAGCGTGACCTTCAGCGGGGCCGAATAGGTCAGATCGCGCTGCATACATTCTTCAACGTCGAATTTCGGCTTTTCGAGCTCGTATTTCACAAACTCAAGAACGGCGTTCTCGTTGAAATCCTTGATCGGGAAGACCGATTGGAAGACACCCTTGATCCCTTCGCCGTCGGCGGGCTCTTGGGCGTCGCCAGACCGCAGGAAGAGGTCATAGGAGGATTTCTGAACCTCGATGAGGTTCGGCATTTCCAGCACTTCACGGATTTTACCGTAATATTTGCGCAAGCGTTTCTGGCCGAGGAAGGACTGAGCCATGTGCGTCGTCACCTTTCAATTCTCTACTGGGTCCATGCCGTTGGGCTGCGGCACAGCGCCCGTCTGAGAGCGGATTAGTTCCGGTCTATTCCTGGCCTCCGTCCCACCGGAAGCCTCCCGATCCGGAACCTGTCCAAGGAGAGGGCCGAAAATGCCCCCTGCTAAGACAGGTTCGGCTGGACCCGCGATTTGCGGGCCCAGCCTGTGTTTCGGGGCTCGCGCCCCTGCCAGTTGGCTTAGGCCAGTTCGACCTTGGCGCCAGCGGCTTCGAGCTTCGCCTTGATCTCTTCGGCTTCGGCCTTCGGCGCGGCTTCTTTCACCTTGCCACCAGCTTCGACGAGATCTTTGGCTTCTTTCAGACCAAGACCGGTGATCGCGCGGACTTCTTTGATCACGTTGATCTTCTGAGCGCCGGCGTCCTTTAGGACGACGTCGAACTCGGTCTTTTCTTCTTCGGCAGCGGCAGCAGCGCCACCGGTAGCCGGGCCGGCCATCATGACAGCGCCGCCAGCGGCGGGCTCGATGCCGTACTCGTCTTTCAGGATGTTTTTCAGTTCCTGGGCTTCGAGAAGGGTCAGACCCACGATCTCTTCAGCAAGTTTCTTCAGATCAGCCATTTTATGCTTTCCGTTCGTTTGATGTGTGTTCCAACGTCAGGGCTATTCGGCCCCGTCTGGTAATCAGGTTGCTTATGCAGCTTTCTCTTCGATGGTCGAAAGAATGCTCGCGATGTTCGAAGCAGGCGCGCCAATGGCACCGGCGATGTTCGAGGCGGGCGCACCGATGCAGGACACGATCTGAGCGATGAGCTCTTCACGCGACGGCATTTGTGCGACGGCTTTGACACCGGCCGGATCCAGAGCCGAGTCGCCCATTGCGCCGCCGAGGATGACGAACTTGTCGTTCGACTTCGCATAGGCGTCGACCACCTTGGCCGCAGCCACGGGGTCTTCCGAATAGGACAACACGGTCATGCCCGTGAGGTAGCTGGCGATGCTTGCGCAGGGCCGACCCTCGAGGGCGATCTTGGCGAGCTTGTTCTTGGCAACGCGAACGGACCCGCCAACTTCACGCATTTTCGCGCGCAGGTCCTGCATTTGTGCAACCGTCATGCCTTCGTAGTGGGCAACCACTACGACGCCAGAGCTTTCAAAGATCTGGCCGAGTTCCTCGACCACTTTCTCTTTCTGGGCTCTATCCACAGTTTCACTCCAAGTAATGGGGGCCGATTTTGACCCCCGGCTCATGTTTGCCAGAGAACAGGTTCCCTGGCTCTTCGGGTCCGTATCAGGGTCCCGAGCCTTGATCGCCCGAAGGAAGCGCATCCGCGCAACCAAACGGAAATCTCTTCTCGTTTCCCATCTCAGGAAGGACTTAGCGGGTTTCCCCCGCCCTCCGTCTCGGACAGGACGGGGCCGAGGCGGCCCCGCCATTCATCCCGGCCCGAAAGCCGGGGTGAAATTCTTAGTTGCCGGTCGCCGAGGCGACGTCGACCGACACGCCCGGGCCCATGGTCGAGCTGAGGGCAACCTTCTTTAGGTAGGTGCCCTTGGCGCCCGACGGCTTGGCTTTCTGGACGGCGTCAACGAAAGCGAGAAGGTTCTCTTCCAGCTTCTTGGCGTCAAACGAGGCCTTGCCGATACCGGCATGGATAACACCGGCCTTCTCGGCCTTGAACTGGACCTGGCCGCCTTTGGCAGCGGTCACAGCTTCGGCGACGTCAACGGTCACGGTGCCGATTTTCGGGTTCGGCATCAGGTTGCGCGGACCAAGGACCTTACCCAGACGGCCGACGATCGGCATCATGTCGGGGGTGGCGATGCAGCGGTCAAAGTCGATCTTGCCCGACTGAACGATCTCCATCAGGTCTTCGGCGCCAACGATGTCGGCTCCGGCTTTCTTGGCTTCGTCGGCCTTGTCGCCACGGGCGAAGACAGCGACGCGAACCGATTTACCGGTGCCGTTCGGAAGGTTGACCGTGCCGCGGACCATCTGGTCGGCGTGGCGCGGATCGACGCCGAGGTTCATCGCGATCTCGATGGTCTCGTCGAATTTGGACGTGGCGTTGGCTTTCACCAGAGCGACCGCATCGGCGACCGAGAGGTTTTCCTTGCCTGCGAAGGCTTCGCGAGCGGCGCGAATACGTTTACCAGCTTTTGCCATCACTTCACCTCGATACCCATCGACCGGGCGGAGCCCAGGATGATCTGCATGGCGCCTTCGACGGAATTCGCGTTGAGGTCTTTCATCTTGGCCTCGGCAATTTCACGGACTTGGGCGACGGTCACGGAACCAGCGGTCTCTTTGCCCGGCTTCTTGGAGCCCGACGACAGCTTGGCGGCTTTCTTGAGATAGTAGGACGCCGGCGGCGTCTTGATCTCGAAGGTGAACGACTTGTCCTGATAATAGGTGATCACGGTCGGGCACGGAGCGCCCTTTTCCATGTCTGCAGTCTTGGCGTTGAACGCCTTGCAGAATTCCATGATGTTGATGCCGCGCTGACCCAGAGCCGGACCAACGGGGGGCGACGGCTTCGCATCCCCGGCGGGGACTTGGAGCTTCAGCATGCCCATTACTTTCTTGGCCATTTGGCCTCTCCTTTTTCCAACCCCCGAACCACGCGTGGTCAGGGCCTAAGTTGTGTGGTCCGGCTCCGGCAGCGCGCTGCCCTTGCCTCCCACGTGAGACACTCAGCCCTGCTTGGCGACCTGAGTGAATTCCAGCTCGACCGGGGTAGCCCGGCCAAAAATCGAAACGGTGACCTTGAGGCGCTGATTTTCTTCGTCGACCTCTTCGACCATCCCGTCGAAATCCTCGAACGGGCCGTCGCTCACCTTGACCTTCTCGCCGATCTCGAAGTGGATCAGCGTGCGAGGAGCCTCTTGGCCCTCTTCAACGCGGCCGAGAATCGCCTGAACCTCGGCATCGCGCATCGGCATCGGGCGGCCTTGGGGGCCAAGGAACCCGGTGACGCGGTTGATCGAGTTGATCAGGTGATAGCCCTCGTCCGACATCTCCATGTGCACGAGAACATAGCCCGGCATGAAGCGGCGCTCGGCGGTCACTTTCTTGCCGCGGCGCACTTCGATAACCTCTTCGGTCGGAACCAGAACCTCGTCGATCTGGTCCTCGAGCCCTTGATCGGCCACTTTGGTACGGATCTGTTCGGCAATCTTCTTCTCGAAGTTCGAGAGCACGCTTACCGAATACCAACGTTTCGCCATGTTTCTCGACACCTCGTCGTCACCGGCCTTGCGACCGAAAGTTCCATATTCATCAAGCGGTTAGACCGCCCGTTTCCGAAAATAAAAAGCGGCGCGCAACTCGATTCGCCGCACGCCCCATTCGGAAGTCCGTGGCTCATACCCCCCAAAGCCATTGTTTTCAAGGGGCAAAGGCCAATTTCTTCCGCCGGCGCAAATGCGCCTTGCGGGTCAGGATCCGAAGAAGGTCAGGACGCCCTGAAGGCCCGAACGGATCAGAAGATCGACGAGCGCGAAGAAGACAGCGAGCAGGGTCGCCATCAGAAAGACCATGCTGGTGGTCAAAAGAACCTCGCGGCGCGAGGGCCAAACGACCTTGCCGATCTCGGCGCGGGTTTGCTGGATGAACTGGATCGGGCTGGTGCGTGCCATAAGGCCACCTCATGAAAGGGTTTGCCGCGACATACGGAGTTGGCGGGCGATTTTCAACCCTGTCCGCACCGGGGCAGTCAGGGCTGAATGAGCGTGACGCCTGGAATAGATCGGATACGGGCGATCTGATCTTTATTACGCTCCGTGTCGCGGCGATATTCCTCAGCGCTGAAAAGCGCAATTGGAGGCGAGTCGGGGCCGACAGGATAGCGCCTAGCGCTCGGGCCGGCGTAAGCCACTTGTTCCCTCTTTCCCGCGCCACAAGATACCGGCAGAGGGCGATGGCCGAAAAGCCGGGATTTACGACCGTTTCAGCCGGTGCAACCGAGCCGGCCGCCTCGCTGCCCACCATCGCGGAAAGGATGGAGGGCAATATCCGCGCGTAGTCCTCGTAACGCCAGACATAGAGGCTGCGATTGTTCGGAACCGACGCGAGCGCGGCAACCATTTCGGCCCAGTCGATCTCCTCCGGTTTGGCCATGGCGGCATAGTCTTCGGGCGAGAGGAAAGTGCCGCTGAGGAGAATCTGGCTGTAGCGCGACGTCACAAAAGACGCCGGGCTGCGTATCGCGAAATATAGATCGAGCGGAGACCCCTCGGCTGCCAAAAGCCCTGCCAATTCGGCCACGGCCCGCTACCCACCGGAATAGGGCGGGATCAGACCTTTGCCGTTTCTTTCGAGCAGGGGGCCAAAGAAATTTTCCTCGCTGATCAGGATCCTGCCGTCTCCCTTGGCCAGAAATGCAATCTGGTCAGCGGTCGATCGTTTGGGAGATGGGCTAGTCCCCAGCCCAAACATCTGTTCGATCGAACGCCCCCGAAGCCGCAGGAAGTCGGGCCCGTAGTATCGCACGCCCTTTTCGATCAGCGCTTCGCTACTGTTTCGGAGCGTGTATTGCAGATGGGTGGAGGCGGTCTTGTGCACACCAAGATGTAACCCAACCGAAACCTGCCCCGTCACGACGTCCACCTGCCCCAAAACTCGGCCCGAGACTGCGAAACGCGCCGCCAAAGGTCAAGGCGAAGCTGGGTTTCAAATTTGTGGGAAATGGCAGGGGCAGCAGGGTTCGAACCCGCGACCTACGGTTTTGGAGACCGTCGCTCTACCAGCTGAGCTATACCCCTAAGGCCGGCCTGTCGAATAGCGGCAATCTCTGGCGCTTGCAAGACTGGCCTTGCATGAAAAGTGGCCCGCCTTCTACAAGGGCAAAAATCACCGAGAACCCCGATGCCCGGCCAAACCGAAACTGAGATCGCAGAACCGATGCCCGTTGCCGCATCAATGCTGGAACGGCTGCTCGGCCGCATCTATTCGGCCTATATCTGGCTGGTGTTCCGAACAACGCGCTGGCAGGTCAGCGGTGATGACGACCTGCGGGCCGCGATGAAAGAGGGGCCGGTCATCTACCTCCTCTGGCATAGCAGGACGCTCATGGCGATACCGCTTTGGCCGCAGGGGCTCACGCCGATCACCGTGCCCACGGCCGCCAACCGCGACGGGCGGATCAGCGCGATAACCCACAGCCGGTTTAACGGCACACCCTTTTCGATGAACTTCCGGAAATCCAACAAGTCCGCGTCTCGACAGATCCTGCGCCTGATCCGTGCGGGTGCCAGCATCGGCCTGACCGGCGATGGCCCCTTTGGCCCGCGCCGCGAATTAAAGGAAGCGCCGCTCGAATGGGCGCGCATCTCGGGGCTACCGGTCTTTCTGCACGCCAACTCCGTGCGCCGTCAGTCGCGCCTGCCCGGCTGGGACCGGATGCTCTTTCCTTGGCCTTTTAGCCGTGGCGCGGCGGTATATCAGCGTTGGGAAGCCGAAATACCGCGCCACATGGACGAGTCGCAGAAGGCGGAACTTCTGAAATCCCTGTCCGACGCCCTCGATGCCGCAACGGCCGAGGCCGACGCGATGGTTGGCCTGCCCGCCGGGCTTTAATGCCTTTCTTCCTGGGTTGGGCGATATCCCAGCAAGATCGGAACGGCGACTACGCCGCCAAAGGATGCGCCCCAGATCACCCATTCGACAGGGCTCCAGACGACCAGAACCGCAGCAAGCAATGAGCCGCTGACCAAAGCACCCGACTCGGCCAGATGGAAGGTCGCGTTGGCGCGGCCCAGAACCTCTTTGGCCGTGATTTCCTGCCGGAGACTGACAACCATGATGAAGGCAACGGTCATAAATCCGTCGCCGACGAGTTGGGCAGAAACCAGAAGCGGAACGGCGGCAGAAGGGAAAAGAAGCGAGAGCGGCACCGAAAAGTTGAAGGCCGCGGCTATGGCCAGAGACCGGACCATCGCGCCGTAGACCCCGAACTGCCGCCGGAGCGCGGGCGCGGAGACGGCTCCGAGCACACCGCCCAGCCCCCCAACCCCGATAATCGCACCGACCATGGTCGGCGACAGCGCCAGAAGATCGACCGTGACCACCATATAGAGCGCCATGAAGAAGCCGCCCGAGAGGGAAAGGATGATCGTGGCAAGCAGGATACGGGCGATCATCGGCTGGGCGAGGCTGGCCTGAAGGCCAATCCGGACATCCGCGAGGAGACCAGCCCCCTCCGTTTCTTTGGCGTTGGTATCGACCGGCGCCTCGCGGCGAACCAACCCAAGCAGCAGCGCCGACCACAAATAGCTTGCCGCATCGAAAACGAGCGCCATGGGCGCACCGACGAGCCCGACCAGCGCCCCGCCGATCCAAGGCCCGATGCCTTCGGCAACTGCGTCCGAGGCTTCGAGCCGCGCATTGCCATCGACGAGCTGCTCTTTCGGCAAGACCGCGGGCAGGAATGTCTTGTCGGCAATATCGAAAAGCGACGATGCGGCACCCGTCAGGGCCGCGACGAGGTAGATCTGCCCCATCGACAAGACGCCGCTGTTGGCAGCCAGCGGGATTGAAAGAATGATGAGGGCGCGAAAGATATCCGCACCGATCATCAATGGCCGCTTGGCACGCCGGTCAACGAGGCCGCCTGCAAAAAGCCCGACAATGATGCTCGGTGCAAAGCCCAAAGCCGAAAGGATGGCCACCTCGGTCGGCGTGGCGTCGATCAAGAGGATCGCGATGATCGGCAAGACCGTCCGTGTGATCCGCGCGCCCACAGCGCTAACGGCCTGAGCCACCCAGAGCTTCATGAAATCCGCGTTGCGGTGAAGTGACCGTCCCATGCCCTGCCCCTTGTTCGCCCGACGATCTGTGCCGCCAAAAGAAGGGTTTGGCAAAGAAAAAGGGGCCGCCCGAAGGCAGCCCCTCAATTCAGACCTAAATCTTCGATTACTCGATGATTTTCGAGACGACGCCTGCGCCGACGGTGCGGCCGCCTTCGCGGATGGCGAAGCGGAGGCCGTCTTCCATAGCGATCGGGGCGATCAGCTCAACGGTGAACTTCAGGTTGTCGCCCGGCATCACCATCTCGGTGCCGGCCGGCAGAACCACGGTGCCGGTCACGTCGGTGGTGCGGAAGTAGAACTGCGGACGGTAGTTCGCGAAGAACGGGGTGTGACGGCCGCCCTCTTCCTTGGTCAGGATGTAGGCTTCGGCTTCAAACTTGGTGTGCGGCTTGACCGAACCCGGCTTGCAGAGAACCTGGCCACGCTCGACGCCCTCACGGTCAACGCCACGCAGCAGCGCGCCGATGTTGTCGCCGGCCTCACCACGGTCGAGAAGCTTGCGGAACATCTCGACACCAGTGCAGGTTGTTTTCTTGGTGGCGCGGATGCCGACGATTTCGATCTCGTCGCCAACGTTGATCACACCACGCTCGACACGCCCCGTAACAACGGTGCCGCGGCCTGAGATCGAGAACACGTCTTCGATCGGCATCAGGAACGGCAGGTCAACGGCGCGGGCCGGGGTCGGGATGTAGCTGTCGACAGCTTCCATCAGAGCGCGGATCGAGTTCTCGCCGATCTCGGGATCGCGGCCTTCCATGGCAGCAAGAGCTGAACCCTTGACGATCGGAATATCGTCGCCCGGGTATTCGTAGGAGGTCAGCAGCTCGCGGATCTCCATCTCGACGAGCTCGAGAAGCTCTTCGTCGTCAACCTGGTCGACCTTGTTCATGTAGACGACCATGTAGGGGATGCCCACCTGGCGGCCGAGCAGGATGTGCTCGCGGGTCTGCGGCATCGGGCCGTCAGCGGCGTTCACGACGAGGATCGCGCCGTCCATCTGGGCCGCACCGGTGATCATGTTCTTCACATAGTCGGCGTGGCCGGGGCAGTCGACGTGGGCGTAGTGACGGTTGGCGGTCTCGTACTCGACGTGCGCGGTCGAGATCGTGATGCCGCGGGCCTTCTCTTCCGGCGCGCCGTCAATCTGGTCGTAGGCGCGGAATTCGCCAAAATACTTCGTGATCGCCGCAGTCAGCGTCGTCTTGCCGTGGTCAACGTGACCAATCGTGCCAATGTTAACGTGCGGTTTGTTACGTTCAAACTTTGCCTTAGCCAT
>JALRLK010000158.1 GCA_023254495.1 Marivivens sp.
GCTTGATCAGAAGCGGTTTATCGGTCTCGGCCACGGGTCCCTCCCGAACTGTTGCGGCGTTGCAGCAAGCCTATGCCGCGTTTGCACGCCTGTGAAGGGGGTAATGCCGGCGCGGCAATGGACCGCAAAGAAAAGGCGGGCTGCCTAGCAACCCGCCTCAGACGACCGATCTCAGGGAGAAAAGATCGGGGTATTCGATTAGTTGGCAGCGGCCTTCTTGGCAGCAGCCGAAACTTCAGCAGTCGCTTTGGTGGCGGCGGCGGTCATTTCTTCCGACATGTTCTTGCCAGCGTTGAGCAGGATCTCGAGGGTCTCGGTCTGGACCTTCTTGGCGATCTCGGCGAAAGCGGCCATGTTCTCGGCAGCGACTTCGGCCGAAGCGGAGGCGAAATCGGTCACCGATTTGGCATAGTCGGCCGGCTCGGCCTTGGCTTTCGAGACAACCTGCAGCTTGCCGAGGGTGTCAGCGGTCCACTTGGCCGACAGGTCGGTCGACTTGCGGGCGGCGTCGATGGCGACGGCCGACATCTTTTCAGCGAGAGCCGACTGGCTCTTGAACATGTTCTCGACAGCTTTGGTGTCGAAGGGCATCGCGCCGAGGAAATCTTTGTAGGCGGCGGTGAAGTCTTGGGTCTTGGCCATTGGAGCAACCTTTCGGGTCATGTCGCGGGAGGGAGGGCCCGCAGGAAATTCATGACCCGTATATGAATGCTGCGACGCAGCATTTCAAGTATTTTTTCTGCGTTGCGGCAAAATTCTTTCTGCAGCGCAGGATTTATTCGGATTTCGCAGGAATCGCAGTCACATAGGTTCCCGGCGCCGGCGCCAAAGAGGGGTGTTTTGCGTCCCCCGGCTCCCGCGCAGGCACCATTTCACCCGATTTCTTGTCGAGCCACTTCTCCCAGCGCGGCCACCAACTGCCCTCGTGCTTGTCCGCCGAGGCCTGCCAGTCATCGGACGAAAGGTCGTATTCGGGGTTGGTCCAATGGCCGTATTTGTTCTTCGACGGTGGGTTCACGATCCCCGCGATATGGCCCGACTCAGAGAGGATGAAGGTCTTGTCCTTCGATCCCATCTGCTGAAACCCCGCATAAGAGGCCTTCCACGGCGCGATATGGTCGGTCTCGCAGGCGATGGCGCAGAGAGGCACGCTTACATCCTTGATCTGCACGGTCTCGCCGCAGATCTCGAAGCCGTCTTTGACAAAGTCGTTGGCCTGACACAGTCCGCGCAGATATTCGACCGACATCTTGGCCGGTAGGTTCGTCCCGTCGCCGTTCCAATAGAGAAGGTCAAATGCGGGCGGCGTCTGGCCCATCATGTAGCTGCGTATCGCGGGCGCATAGATCAGGTCGTTCGAGCGCAGGAAGGAAAAGGTGCGCGACATGAAGTATTTGTCGAGCACGCCCTTCTCGGTCACTTCCTCCTCGATCCCGTCAACGAAATCGTTGCTGAGGAAAACGCCCACCTCGCCCTGATCGGCAAAATCGGAAAGCGTGGTAAAGAAGGTGGCCGAACGCACCGACTTGTCCTTGCGCTTTTTCAGAAGCGCTAGCGTGAGCGACAGGGTCGTGCCGGCGATGCAATAGCCAACAGCGTTGACCTCTTTGGTGCCGCAGATCGACTTGGCCTCGCGGATCGCGGCAAGATAGCCCTCCTCGACGTAATCCGACATCCCGACCTCGGCATAGCTCGGGTCGGGGTTGACCCAGCTCACGACGAAGAGCGTATAGCCCTGATCGACGATCCATTTGATCAGCGAATTCTGCGCCTTCAGATCGAGGATGTAGAACTTGTTGATCCACGGCGGAAAGATCACCACGGGGATCTCGTGCACCTGTTTGGTGGTGGGCTTGTACTGGATCAGCTCGATCATCCGGTTGCGATAGACAACATCGCCCGGCGTGGTGCCGAGGTTCTCGCCCACCTTGAAGGCATCCTTATCGGAGAGCGAAACAACGAGATCACCATCGCCCGCCTCGAGATCGCGCACCAGATTCTCCAGCCCGTCCACAAGGCTCTGGCCCTGCGTCTCGGCCGCGCGCTCGAGCGCCTCGGGGTTGGTCCCGAGGAAATTCGTCGGGCTGAACATATCGACGATCTGCCGTGTGAAGAAATCGAGCCGCTTGCGGTCGGCATCGTCGAGCCCGTCGACATCCGTCACCGCCTGATGCACCGCATCGGCGTTCATCAGGTATTGCTGCTTGAGAAAGTTGAAATAGGGATTTGTGTCCCACAGGGGATTGGCAAAGCGCTTGTCCTTGGGGCCGGTATCGTCGGGCGCCTCGAACTTGCCCTGCGCCAGCTTCTGCTGCGCCTCGAGATAATGCTTAAGCGACTTGCCCCAATAACCCACCTGATGCTCGAGAATCTTCGCCGGATTCTGCATCATCTCGGCCAGATAGCCCGCGGCCGCCTTGAGGTAGAGATCCTGCCCCGGCCCCTCAAGCGACGCGCGCGGCAGCTTCTTACGGCCCAGCGCTGCCACGAGGCGGGCATTCAGCTCTTCGAGCCGGGCGATATTGGCCTCGAGCTTTCCAAGGTCGGCAGGGTTATCTTCATTCATATTCAAATCTCGAGTTGTAATATAATTTGCTTCGGCCTAGCTTTGCACTTGCAGCATTTCCAGTGCCGCACCCGCAAAGTCAATGTGGCAAACGCGCCCCGCAAGGAGACCCACCCTTGAAGTATATGTTGACCTACGACCTTATGGAAACCATGCGTAACACGAACCAGTGGCTTGGGGCCACGGCGCGTGCCTTCGCGGCCTACCCTGGCATGGCTTCTGCCGCCAATCCCTGGATCGAATGGCTCGGCGCATGGGGTGAAGTTACAGAACGCAGCTTCGAGCGTATGGTCACCAAGCCCGATTGGGGCATCGGCGCGGTCACGACCGAGGATGGCAAGGATCACACGGTTCGCATCGAGACAGCGGTTAGCAAGGCTTTCGGCGATCTCATCCATTTCCGCGTTCCGGGCCGCAAGCCGCGCAAGCGGCGGGTGATGCTGGTGGCGCCCATGTCGGGCCACTATGCCACCCTCCTGCGCAAGACCGTCATCAGCCTCCTGCCCGATTGCGATGTCTATGTGACCGACTGGCACAATGCCCGCGACATTCCGGTAAGCGCCGGCAAGTTCGACGTTGAGGACTATACCCTCTATCTCGTCGAGTTCATGCGCCACCTCGGCCCCGACACCCATGTGATCGCCATTTGCCAGCCCGCGCCGCTGACGCTGGCCGCGACCGCCTATCTCGCCGAGGAAGATCCCGCCGCGCAGCCTCGCTCGCTCACCCTCATCGGCGGGCCGATCGATCCGGAGGCCAACCACACCGAAGTCACCGATTTTGGCCGCACGGTCACGATGGGCCAGCTCGAGCAGACGATGATCCAGCGGGTCGGCTTCAAATACGACGGCGTTGGCCGTCAGGTCTATCCGGGCCTATTGCAGCTTGCCTCTTTCATGTCGATGAACGCCGCAAACCACACCCGCGCCTTCTCCGACCAGATCTTCCGCGTCGCCAAAGGCGAGGCTTCGGACCACGACAAACACAACACCTTCTACGACGAATATCTCGCCGTGATGGACATGACGGCCGAGTTCTATCTCTCGACCGTCGAGCGCGTGTTCAAGAACCGCGAGATCGCCCGCAACGTCTTTACCGTGGGCGGCCGCCACGTCGATTTCTCGAAGATCACCACGGTAGCGGTAAAAACCGTCGAAGGGGAAGAGGACGATATCTCGGCCCCCGGCCAGTGCAAGGCGGCCCTCGATCTTCTGACCGGCCTGCCCGAGGCCAAGAAGGCCTGGCACCTCGAGCCCGGCGCGGGCCATTACGGCATTTTCGCGGGCCGCAGCTGGCGCAACAACATCCGCCCGCTGGTTCTCGATTTCATTGATGCCAATTCCGGCGAGGCCAAGCCGCAAAAGCCCAAGATCGTCGCCGCCTAAAGCGGCGGCAGGTTCAACCAGCTTCTGAGAGCCGTGGTCACAACCTCGGGCTGCTCGAGCGTCGGGATCATCCCGGCACCGTCGATAAGCGCCAGATGCCCTTTCGGCATCAGCTCGGCCAGAAATTCATGCCGCCGGACAGGGATCGTCGGGTCCGAGGTGCCGCAGACGATCAGCGCCGGCACAATGGATTTCCGCAGCATCGCCTGCTGATCCTTGCGCTTTTGCATCAGACGGGCCTGCCGCAAATAGGCCTCGGCACCAAGGGTCCGTCCCATCTCTGTCATCCGCACCACAAGATCGGTCCGGCGGGGCGAGGGATGGAAGAAGGCCGGGGCAAACTCTTCTCTGACGATCTCTCCAAAACGGCCGGTCTTGGCCGCCACCATCTTAGGTTCACGCGCGGCGGCCTCGTTCGGGGTATCGGCCTGAGCCGAAGTATTGATCAAGGCGATCTTGCCTATGCGGCTTGGAGCAAGGCGCAGCATCTCGATGGCAATCACGCCGCCAAGGCCCATGCCACAAAGTGAAACCTTGCCCGGCAGCGCCTCGAGGATTTCGGTCGCCGCTTCTTCGGCCGTATCACGCCTGCCGGTCGGCAGGATCGTGATCGGCAGATGGCGGGACAGGGCCGCGATCTGTGGCTCGAACACGCGGGCGTCGGAAAGAAGCCCCGGAAGGAAGACAAGAGGATCGCTCATGGACGCGGCTCAGAAACTGAAAACATGATCTGCCTTGGATGAAGCGCGGGTCTTTGCCCGCCTTGTCGCACCTTGCCCCAAGCCGCTCGCTACTAGAAGCCCTCAAGCGATCCGGTTTGTCACCTCGGCAATGCTTTGCGCGATGAGCGCGAGGCAATCGGGGGTCGAGAAGCGGTGATCGGCGCCTTTGACAATGGTCAGGCGGATGTCGGGGCCGGTGGCATGGGCAATCAGCCGATGCGCGAAGCCGAGATCGACGTCGGTATCGGCGGTGCCATGCAGGAAGCGCGCTGGAAACGGCAGGGGCAAGGGCCGGCGCAGAACGAGGCGGTTGCGCCCCTCTTCGATGAGGCGGCGCGAGATGATGTAGGGGTCGCCATAGTCTGATGGCAGAGCGACAAAGCCGGTCTTTTCCATCTCGGATTTCTGCGCTTCGGTGAATTTCGCGGCCATATCGTCCTCGGTGAAATCCGGCGCGGCGGCGATGGTGACAATTCCCGCCACCTTCTCGGGCCTCTCGCGGGCGAGAAGAAGCGTCTGCCAGCCGCCCATCGAGGAACCGACGAGGATCACCTTGCCGTCGATCAGGTCAATCGCTGCGCAGGCATCCTCGAACCAGTCGCCAATCGCGCCTTCCTCGAAGGTGCCGCTGCTGCTGCCATGGCCGGAATAGTCGAACCGCAGGAAGGGGCGCCCTTCGTTCTCGGCCCAATCCTCGAGGAAAATCGCCTTCGTCCCCTCCATGTCGGACTTGAGCCCGCCGAGGAACACCACCGGCACCCCCTGCCCTTCGGTCAGGTTATAGGCGATTTTCCGGCCCTGCGGCGTGCTGAGGTATTCGGTCATGGACGCTCCCCTGTGTCTTGCCCGCCACCTTCGCGCCAGGGGCGCGGGAAGGCAAGGCGAAGGGCTTGACCCCGCGCCGCAAAAGCGGCACCTAGCCCCCACACATAACCCGCAACCGGGCGTTCCGTGGGCGCCAAACCGACGAGGAGCTAGGCCGATGAGCCAGATTTCCCTGACATTTCCCGATGGTAATTCGCGCAGCTATGAAGCTGGCGTGACCCCCGCCGAGGT
Source organism: Marivivens sp. (assembly GCA_023254495.1). Classification (GTDB taxonomy): domain Bacteria; phylum Pseudomonadota; class Alphaproteobacteria; order Rhodobacterales; family Rhodobacteraceae; genus RFZI01. The sequence goes on from JALRLK010000158.1 coordinate 5,730, forward strand.
CGCCGCCTCGATCGCGACCTCGCTGGCCAAGAAGGCCATCTCGGCGCAAGTGAACGGCAAGCACTGGGATCTCCAGTGGCCGATCAGCGAAGATGCCACCATCGCCATCAACACGATGAAGGACGAGGCCCCCGCGCTCGAGCTGGTGCGCCACGACCTCGCCCATATCATGGCCCGCGCCGTGCAAGAGATCTGGCCCGATGTGAAGGTCACCATCGGCCCCGTGATCGAGAACGGCTGGTATTACGATTTCGACCGGTCCGAGCCCTTCACCCCCGAAGACCTCGGCGCGATCGAAAAGAAGATGCGCGAGATCATCAACCGCCGCGATCCTATCACCACCGAGGTCTGGGATCGTGCCCGCGCGGTCAAATTCTACGAGGCCAATAACGAGCCCTACAAGGTCGAGCTGATCGACGCCATTCCGGGCGACGAGCCCCTGCGGATGTATTGGCACGGGCATTGGCAGGATCTTTGCCGCGGCCCACACCTGCAGAACACGGGGCAGGTTCCAGCCGATGCTTTCAAGCTGATGAGCGTGGCCGGTGCCTACTGGCGCGGCGATTCCAACCGCGCCCAGCTTCAGCGCATCTACGGCGCGGCCTTCCTCAATAAAGAAGACCTCAAGGCCTATCTCCATCGCCTTGAGGAGGCCGCCAAACGCGATCACCGCAAGCTGGGCAAGGAAATGGAGCTCTTCCATATGCAGGAAGAGGCGCCCGGGCAGGTCTTCTGGCATCCGAACGGCTGGACCATCTACACCCAACTTCAGGACTATATGCGCCGCCAGCAGTCGCGCGGCGGCTATGTCGAGGTCAACACGCCGCAGGTCGTCAATCGCCACCTTTGGGAAAAGTCGGGCCACTGGGCCAACTATCAGGAAAATATGTTCATCGTCGAAGTTGACGAGGAACACGCCCGCGAAAAGACGATCAATGCGCTGAAGCCGATGAACTGCCCCTGCCACGTGCAGGTGTTCAACGTGGGCCTCAAATCCTACCGCGATCTACCTCTGCGCATGGCCGAATTCGGCTCTTGCGCCCGCTACGAGCCTTCGGGCGCACTGCACGGCATCATGCGGGTGCGCGGCTTTACGCAGGACGATGCCCATATCTTCTGCGAGGAAAGCCAGATCGAGAGCGAGACCAAGCGGTTCATCGAGTTTCTCTCGACAATCTATCGCGACCTTGGGTTTGAGAGCTTCAAGGTCAAATTCTCGACCCGCCCAGAAAAGCGCGCCGGAAGCGACGAGACATGGGACCGCGCCGAAGGGGCGCTCGCCAATGCCACCTCGGCGGCCGGCTATGCCTATGAGGTCAACCCCGGCGAAGGCGCCTTCTATGGGCCGAAGCTCGAGTTTGTCCTGACCGACGCCATCGGCCGCGATTGGCAGTGTGGCACGCTGCAGGTGGATTTCGTTCTGCCCGAGCGGCTGGATGCGAATTACATCGGCGCGGATGGGGCCAAGCACCGCCCAGTGATGCTCCACCGGGCGACGCTCGGCTCGTTCGAGCGGTTCATCGGTATCCTGATCGAGGAACACGCCGGCAAGCTGCCGTTCTGGCTCGCGCCGCGGCAGGTTGTCGTGGCCTCGATCGTGTCGGACGCCGATGCCTACGTCGACGACGTGGTTGCCGCGCTGAAAAAGGCGGGCGTTCGGGCCGAGGCCGACACGCGCAATGAAAAGATCAACTACAAGGTCCGCGAACATTCGCTCGGCAAGGTGCCGGTGATCCTCGCCGTGGGCGCACGCGAGGTTGAGGAGCGCACCGTTTCCGTCCGCCGCCTTGGCGAGACCCAAACTTCGGTCACGAACCTGAATGAAATCGTGAGCACGCTGGCCAAAGACGCGACCCCACCCGACCTTCTGTAACATTTCCCCGCGCTTCGCGAGGGCATGGCCCGCCGGACACCCTCCGGCGGGCCTATTGTTTTCAGGGGGTTAGACCCCGCCCCATGAGCCATTCCCGCAGCGCTGCATCACCGGTTCTCACTCACCTGCGAGCCACGCGGCCGTGAATTCCCTGTGTGCGGCCCGTTGTCCGAAGACCGCGCCCTTAGAAATGCGCCTTGGGCTCGTCCGGCTTTCCCGCGGCGATAGCGAGGATGCCGCCCAGCGCTGCAAAGCCGATGGGGAACATCGTGCCCACGTTGAAGCCGAAGGCGTTGTAGAAGAGGAACGCGGCCACAAGCATCAGGACGCCGCCCCAAAGCGCGCGCACCTTGGCCATCGCGCCGCCCGCAAGCGCCAGAAGCGGGCCGAAGAAGCTCGCAAACCGGATCAGCGCGGGGTTCTCTAGGAAACCGAACGCACGGCCCACGCCTTCATGGGTCTCGGTCACCTCGGCATAGCCATAGCCGACGAGGCCGACGATCATGCCGATCAATGCAGCTATGATGCCAAGGATAAGGGCTGCGTTGCGCATTTGGGTCTCCGTTCCTGCCTTTGCTGTCAGATAGGCGATCTTGGCGGGCTATCCAATAACCTTGGCCTGAACATCTGCCTTCCAGCCCAAAAGCCAGCCGCCCGCCGCCGCGATCGCGGGGCGTTTGAGGAGCGTCGGGTGCGCGGCGAGGAGTACCTCGGGGGCCTGCGCCTTCTCGGCCTCGGACAGCCCGCGCCATGTGGTCGAGGCGCGGTTGATCGCGGCCTCGCCGTGGGTGGCAAGGATCGCGACAATGTCGTCCGCGGCGATGCCATCGGCCCGCACATCGCGCAGATCATAGGCGATCCCGGCGGCGTCGAGCGCCTTTGTCGCCTTGCGGCAGGTGTCACAGGTTTTCAGGCAATAGACGCGCATATCCCCTCCGGTTTTGCCCGCATCTGACCCAGCCAAACGGGGCAATACAAGGTTAACGCTTGATTTTCTAAAATCCGTGGTAAGGTGCCGCGCACAAGGCTTACGGACGACCGCCTCTGTCGCGGGGCGCCCAAGACCTGCCCCGGCCCCCTTCGGGCCTAAGACAACAGGAGACGGATATGCCCAAAGGCACCGTAAAATGGTTTAATACAACAAAGGGTTACGGCTTTATCGCGCCCGAAGACGGCGGCAAGGACATTTTCGTCCATATCTCGGCCGTCGAGCAATCGGGCCTGACAGGCCTCTCCGATAACCAGCCCGTCGAGTTCGACCTCATCGAAGGCCGCGACGGCCGCCAGATGGCCGGGAATATCAAGAAAGGCTAGGGCCTAGCCCCGCCGGACAGCCCCCCGCGTAGGGCGGGGTTCACCCCGCCACGGCGCGGGATTTGGTGGGGTGAACGCAAAACTTTCTAGGTAGAGGCGACTTAGGCGCTGGCTTGCGTGCAAATGGCTTCATTGAATGAGTATCCGGACATCATACGCGCAATCATTGCGAGTATCGCCTGCGCGGCTGAGGCTATCGCGACCAGCTCCAACCTAGTCCACCTTCTTTCTTCTTAGCGACTTGAGACAAAGTCGGGAAGATTACGGATTCTTGACTCGATTTCTGTCTGGTCAATTTTGCCGACGGCAACCAGCTCTGGAACTGCAACCTTCAGATTGTGGCCCACTTTGTTTCTTGCAAAGTCCTCTAGCCATGGCTCACAAATTATCTAAGAAATGAAGATCAAATAATTTAT